>JANLIB010000266.1 GCA_024653675.1 Gallionella sp.
AGGTTTAGGCGAGCACTGTTCGAGTCCCGCAGTGGGGCGCGGAGTGTGCGCCCTGCCAGGTCGAGTTGCGCAGCCCCGCTTGCTTGCGGCTGAACGAGGAAACCCCGTAGGGGCGGCAAACCGGGGTCGCCTTTTCTTTGGTTACTATCTTTTGGCGAAGCAAAAGAAAGTGACTAGCTGCCGGGCTACCCCCGGCGAAGTTGCTTTTGATTGTTGGGTATCGCTTTCGCTCCACCCAACCTACAGCCGTCGGGCTGAAGCCCGACCTACGAGCTCATACCGCAATCTTGAAGATCACCTTGCGGATGTTTCCCGTGCTGACCAGGGGCGCATGCGCGTCCTCCGGGAAGAAGATACAGAAATGGCCGGGCGGCGTAGCGATCCATGAAGCGGGCGCATCATGAAAAAACCGGATGTCTTTCTCCGCGCTGTAATCGTTCACCGGATTGTGGCATTCCGCCAGCGCCTTCCAGCCCATCTCGTCTTCACCTTCCAGCACCAGCTGAATGTCGATGTAACGACGATGGCATTCCAGTTTCGCTTCTGCGCGCGTGCGTCCCGGAACATGCTCCACGATGGCAAACAAGTCATCGCCGACGATCGGATAACGCCCCGGTGCGAGCGCCAGCAGGTCGGTATTGCGGATGTATTCAAATACGCGCAGAAACAGCGGATGCAGTGCGGCGTAGCGGCCGGCGTTGGCAAGGGTGGAGAAAATCATGCTGCCTTCTTCAACCGCATCTCCAGCCGAATCTCCGCCGCCGCCAGCATGTTGACCAGCGTATCAATGGAGAACACGTCCACCTTGCCGCGCATCAGGTCGGAGATGCGCGGCTGGGTGACGCCCAGCGTTTTGGCAGCTTCGGCTTGGGTCATGCCGCTGCTATTGATATACTTGGCGATGGCGCGCATCAACTCGGCACGCGCTTTCATGTTGGCCGCGTCGCCCGGCGTGTCTTCGATGGCATCCCACACACTCTTGAATCGTTGCTTGCTCATGGGTGAATTATACACAATCTTGTATATTCAATATGGGGGCGGCTGGTGTAATACGAATCATCGGCGCAGCGCAGGATGTAAACCCAGAAGCTCATGGTATTTCGCTCCGTTGCTGTTCACCCTTCGACAAGCTCAGGACGAACGGTTTGGAGGTGGTCAGGCGGGCTTACAAAAACCTTGCTACCATACCCTTCGTCAAATCACCCTGCAACGGTATCTGCACACGATGCCCGCTTCCGGGCGCGGTGGTGAGTGTTTCGCCTTGGAGGCTGCGCATCTCGTTCAATACGACAATCTGGTTACCGGAAGGGTGTACGATTTCAAGCTTGTCCCCGACCTGGAATTTATTTTTCACGTCGATCTCTGCGATGCCGTTGTTGCAACTGACGATGTCGCCGACATACTGCTGGCGGCTGTTTTCAGAGTGGCCGCGCATATAGTTCTGCTGTTCGTGGGTGTGGTGGCGTTCGTAGAAGCCGTCGGTGTAGCCGCGATTCGCCAGCGCGTCGAGCGCGCCAAGCAAACTCAAATTGAATGCCCGGCCTGCGACGGCATCGTCGATGGCTTGCCGATATACCTGTGCGGTGCGCGCCACGTAATAGATGGATTTAGTGCGGCCTTCCACTTTCAGCGAATCTATACCGATCTTCACCAGCCGCTCGACATGTTCTACCGCGCGCAGGTCCTTTGAGTTCATGATATAGGTGCCGTGCTCATCTTCCAGCACCGGCATCAGTTCATCCGGATGATCGTGGCGCGAGATGAGGTATACCCTGTCGGCGGCAGGATGGCGCGGCTGCGAGCCGCAATCCGACAGCGCGGATTCACTCAACGCCTTATCAAAATCGAAATCCAGCCATTCTGGTTGGCTCGTTTCCGCCAACCCTCTCCCTAGCCCTCTCCCGCTTGCGGGAGAGGGAACGATTGCTCTCTCTCCCGCAAGCGGGAGAGAGTTGGAGAGAGGGCGGATGTCGCCGGTGCCGTCCTCTTCTGCACTGTCCACTTTGTAATCCCAGCGGCAGGAATTGGTGCAGGTGCCCTGGTTCGCGTCGCGGTGGTTGAAGTAGCCGGAGAGCAAACAACGGCCGGAATAGGCGATGCACAACGCGCCGTGAATAAATACTTCGAGTTCGATGTCCGGACATTGCTGGCGGATTTCTTCGATCTCATCCAGCGAGAGTTCGCGCGATAAAATCACTCGCGACAGTCCGAGCGATTTCCAGAACTTCACCGCCGCGTAGTTGACGGTGTTGGCCTGAACCGATAGATGGATCTGCATCTCCGGCCAGCGTTCGCGCACCATCGCGATCAGGCCGGGATCGGCCATGATCAGCGCGTCCGGCCGCATCGCGATGACCGGCTCCATGTCCGCCATGTAGGTCTTCACCTTGGCGTTGTGCGGCATCAGGTTGCTGGCGACGAACAGTTTCCTGCCCAGTGCGTGCGCTTCCTGAACGCCGGTGCGCAACTCTTCCAGCTGGAATTCATTGTTGCGCGCGCGCAGGCTGTAGCGCGGCTGCCCGGCATACACCGCGTCCGCGCCATAGGCGTACGCGGTACGCATCTTGTCCAGGGTGCCGGCGGGAAGAAGAAGCTCCGGTGATTTCATCGAGCGATGCCTATCTCGATGTCACACTTGCGCGAACAGAAAGGAGACGCTGGTACGCATATCAGAGCCCCAGATGCTTCCAGATCGCCAGCGTAGGAGCGGCCTGGTTCAGCGTGTAAAAATGCAGGCCGGGGGCGCCGCGCGTCAGCAGGCGCTGGCACAACGAGGTGACGACATCCAGCCCGAAAGCCTGTATCGAGGCTGTATCGTCGCCATAATTTTCCAGCGTGCGGCGGATCCAGCGCGGAATCTCCGCGCCGCAGGCATCGGAGAAGCGCGCCAGTTGCGCGAACTTCACGATCGGCATGATGCCCGGCACGATGGGAGCGGTGATGCCCAGCTTGCTGCATTCATCGACGAAATGAAAATAGCTGTCGGCATTGTAGAAGTACTGGGTGATGGCGGAATTTGCCCCGGCGTTGATCTTGCGCCGGAAGTTCAGCAAATCGTCGCGCGCTGATTTTGCCTGCGGGTGGAATTCCGGATACGCCGCCACCTCGATGTGAAAGTGGTCTCCGGTTTGTTCGCGGATGAACGACACCAGTTCGCTGGCATATTGAAACTCGCCGGTGCCGGCCATGCCGGAAGGCAGATCGCCGCGCAAGGCCACGATGCGCCTGATGCCGAGCTGTTTGTAGGTTTGCAGAATGGCGCGGATATTTTCGCGCGTGGAGCCAATGCAGGACAGATGCGGTGCGACATTATGTCCCTCCGCCTTGATCTGCTGCACGGTCTTCAGCGTGTGTTCGCGCGTGGAGCCGCCTGCGCCAAAAGTGACGGAGAAAAATTCCGGATTGAGTGTCGCCAACTGCTTGCGCGTGACCGCGAGTTTTTCCGCGCCCTCTGCGGTTTGCGGGGGGAAAAACTCGAAACTGAAAAGTGGCCTGGTCATTGTTGCTTCCTCATCAATTGCGCAGCCGCTGCAGTCAGCGCCCAGCAAAAAATGCTGTACAGCACCGCGCCCAATACGCCATGCCAGAAACTATCCACAATAAAGCCGCGCAGCACCGAGCCGACGAACCAGAACAGCAGCCCGTTGATGACAAAAATAAACAGCCCCAATGTGATCATCGTCACCGGTAGTGTAAGCAGCAACAATAGCGGCCGGATCAGCGTATTGACCAGCCCGAGGAAAAACGCCGCGATCAATGCCGAGCCGAATCCGTCAACATGAATGCCCGGCACGAAGTTCGCCACCGCGAGCAAGGCAAGCGCATTGAGTATCCAGATCAGCAGCAGTTCAAATTGCGGTTTCATCAGCGGGCGCCTCTGCAGCCGGAATGCATGTTGCTTTTAGTAACGGTAGTGGTTTGCCTTGTACGGGCCTTCCCTGGGCACGCCGATGTAGGCGGCCTGCTGGTCGGTCAACGCGCTCAGTTGCGCATTCAGCGTGGTCAGCTGCAGGCGCGCGACTTTTTCGTCGAGATGTTTGGGCAGGGTATACACGCCAATCGGATAGTCCTTGTTGCGGGTAAATAGTTCAATCTGCGCCAGGGTCTGGTTGGCGAACGAGGATGACATCACATAGGACGGGTGGCCGGTTCCGCAACCCAGATTCACCAGGCGCCCTTCGGCCAGCAGCAGAATGCGTTTTTCCGGTTTTCCGTTCATCGCAGGGAAGATCACATGATCGACTTGCGGCTTGATGTTTTCCCACTTGTATTGCTTGAGCGAGGCGACGTCGATCTCGTTGTCGAAATGGCCGATGTTGCACACGATGGCCTGGTTCTTCATCTTCTTCATGTGCTCGTGCGTGATCACATGATAGTTGCCGGTGGCCGTAACGAATATGTCGCCATGTTCGCAGGCATAGTCCATCGTGACGACGCGGTAGCCTTCCATTGCGGCTTGCAGCGCGCAGATCGGGTCGATTTCGGTCACCCACACTTGCGCAGACAAGGCGCGCAAAGCCTGGGATGAACCCTTGCCCACGTCCCCGTAGCCGGCTACGACTGCGATCTTGCCGGCCACCATCACGTCGGTGGCGCGCTTGATGCCATCCACCAGCGACTCGCGGCAGCCATACAGATTGTCGAACTTGGACTTGGTGACAGAATCATTGACGTTGATCGCCGGAAATTTCAATTCGCCGCGCTCATGCATCTGATACAGACGATGCACGCCGGTGGTGGTTTCTTCGGTGACGCCCTTGATCGCGGCGAGACGTTTGGAATACCAGGTTTTGTCGGCAGCCAGTTTGGCCTTGATAGACGCGAACAAACAGGTCTCTTCTTCGGAACCGGGTTTGCTCAACAGCGATACGTCTTTCTCAGCGCGCGCGCCCAGATGCAGCAACAATGTGGCATCTCCGCCGTCGTCCAGGATCATGTTGGAAAGGCCACCGTCCGCCCATTCAAAGATGCGATGTGTGTAATCCCAGTATTCGGTCAGCGTCTCGCCCTTGTAGGCGAACACCGGCGTGCCGGTCGCGGCGATCGCCGCAGCGGCATGATCCTGGGTCGAATAGATGTTGCAGGACGCCCAGCGCACTTCTGCGCCGAGCGCTTTGAGCGTCTCGATCAGCACGCCGGTCTGGATGGTCATGTGCAGGCTGCCTGTGATGCGCGCGCCCTTCAGCGGCTGAGTCCTGGCAAATTCCCTGCGGATCGCCATCAGGCCGGGCATTTCGATTTCGGCGATGGCAAGTTCCTTGCGTCCCCATGCGGCCAGGGACATGTCGGCGACCTTATAGTCGGTGAATTGTTTTGCGGCAGTGTTCATAAGTTGCTCCATTCATCTGAAAGTTAATGAATGGGTGCGGTTGAAACGTTGAACCACTGACCCCGAGCCTGACGGGGGACTGTATGACCAGCCCCGCTGCAGCACCCCTCGGAGGGTGGTGAAAATTTATGTAGGTTGGGTTAGGCCGCAAGGCCGTAACCCAACATGGATATGCCAGCAATTGTTGGGTACGCAGCACCCCTCACCTCAATCCTCTGAGTGAAACAACTAGCCATTCGACTAGGCTGCTAGAAACCGCAGCCAAGTCGCTGGTTATCCCGCCTGCGGGAGAGGAGGCAAACGTAAAAAGCACTTGTTGTTTCCTGCCGCTAACCAAACCTACGACTATTGCTGCAGCGCCCCTCGGGAGGCAGGTTAAATTTTTTTAGATGCCTGCCTCAACGCGCAAATTCAACGCCTTGTCCGTCGCTTCCCAGGTGAATTCGGGCTCTTCGCGGCCAAAGTGGCCATATGCTGCGGTCTTCTGGTATATCGGGCGCAGCAGGTTGAGCATTTGCACGATGCCCTTGGGACGCAGGTCGAAATGGCGCAACACCAGTTCGGTCATTTTTTCATTGGTGATTTTTCCGGTGCCGTAGGTGTCCACCATCACGCTGGTCGGCTTGGCCACGCCGATTGCGTAAGAGATTTGCACCAGGCATTTGCTGGCCAATCCCGCTGCGACGATGTTCTTGGCGACATAACGTCCCGCATATGCGGCAGAGCGATCCACCTTGGACGGATCCTTGCCGGAGAACGCGCCGCCGCCGTGCGGCGCTGCGCCGCCGTAGGTGTCAACGATGATCTTGCGGCCGGTCAGGCCGCAATCGCCTTGCGGACCGCCGACGACAAAACGCCCGGTCGGGTTGACCAGAAAGTTGATGTTGCCCTTGATCAGTTCTTTCGGCAACACCGGCTTGATGATTTCCTCGATCGCCGCCTCGCGTATCGCTTCCATTTTCATGTCCGGTGAGTGCTGCGTAGACAGCACCACGGTGTCGATCGAGTGCGGCTTGCCGTCCACATAGCGGATCGTCACCTGCGATTTGGCATCCGGGCGCAGCCAGTTCAAGCGGCCATCGCGGCGCAATTGCGCCTGGCGTTCCACCAGGCGGTGCGCCAGGTAGATCGGCAGCGGCATCAGCGTCGGCGTTTCATCGCAGGCGTAGCCGAACATCAGCCCCTGGTCGCCGGCGCCCTGGTCCAGGCCATCGTCATAGGCCTTGTTCACCCCTTGCGCGATGTCCGGGCTTTGCTTGTCGTAAGCCACCAGCACGGCGCAGCCCTTGTAGTCGATGCCGTATTCGGTGTTGTCGTAACCGATGCGCTTGATGGTGTCGCGCGCCACCTGGATGTAATCGACGTTGGCGCCCGTGGTGATCTCGCCGGCCAATACCACCAGTCCGGTATTGCACAGCGTCTCGGCGGCGATGCGTGAATGTTTGTCCTGCGCTAGAATCGCGTCCACGATAGCATCGGAAATCTGGTCTGCTACCTTGTCCGGATGGCCCTCGGACACGGATTCGGATGTAAATAAGTAATCGCTCATGGCTCTCCGTTTGCTGTTTCAATGGTTAAATGGGCGCGCAGTATAACAAAATCTCCGCCCTGATGATTCACTTGGCTTTCTGATTAAATGGATTCTTCCTGAATGGTTGTGTTATTTGATCTGCTGGCGCGGCTGCCCTTGCCGGTATTGCACCGGCTAGGCGCGCTGTTCGGCTGGGCGACCTATCTGCTTTCCGGCCGATATGCCCGCCGCCTGCGGGAGAACCTGCAACATGCCGGGCTTGTGAGTTCAGAATCCGAATTGCGCCAATTGCGGCACGCCAACATCCGCGAAGCGGGCAAAGGCGTGATGGAGCTGCCCTGGGTATGGCGGCGTCCGCTGGAAAAGGTGACCGCCAGTGTCAGGCAATGCCACGGCTGGGAGCATGTCGAAGCAGCGCGCGCGCGGGGCAGGGGCGTGATCGTATTGACTCCGCATATTGGTTGTTTCGAGGTTATCGGCCTGTACATCGCCGCGCGTCTGCCGATGACATGCATGTACCGTCCGCCGCGCTGGGAGTTTCTGGATACCCTGATGCACCAGGGCCGCGAGCGCGGGCAGATGAAACTGGCATCAACCGATCTGGGCGGTGTGCGTCAGTTGCTCAAGGCGCTCAAGCGCGGTGAGATCATCGGCGTGTTGCCGGACCAGGTGCCCGGCAACGGCGAAGGCGAGTGGGCGATGTTTTTTGGACGTCCTGCTTATACCATGACGCTGATCGGGCGGATGCTGGAAGCGAGCGGTGCGGCGGTGCTGATGAGTTACGTCGAGCGGCTGCCCGGAGGAGAGGGTTATGCGCTGCACTTCTCGCCCTTGTCGTTCGATGCAGGTTCATCCATCCCGAAACAGATGAACGCGGCGCTGGAAACGGTGGTGCGCGCCCGTCCCGAGCAGTATCTGTGGAGTTATAACCGTTACAAAGTACCGCGCGGCGCGCTTCCGCCGGCCTTGGGTGAGGAGCAGTGATGCTGGCACGCCTCGGCGTTTTCATTTTGTGGTCGATTCATTTTCTGCCGTTCCGCGCCATCGTCGCCATCGGCAACGGTCTGGGATATTTGCTTTATCTATTGGCGGCAGAACGCCGCAGGATAGGCGATATCAACCTGAAGCTCTGCTTTCCCGGCATCAGCGATGAGGCGCGCAGGAAACTTCTGCGCGATCACTTCAAGATGTTCAGTCGCGGCCTCATCGAGCGCAGCATCCTGTGGTGGTCGAGCGCAGCGCGTATACGCAGTTTGATCCGCGTCGAGGGCGTGGAACATTTTGAAGCGATCATGGGCAAGCCCGCCATTCTGCTCACGCCGCATTTCGTCGGCATGGATGCCGGCGGACAGTGGGTCGCCCAGCATACCGACACGGTGTGCATGTATGCGAACCAGAAAAGCCGCTACCTGACCGGATTGCTTCTGCAAAAACGCATCCGCTTCGGCAAGCAGCGCCAGTACTCGCGCCAGCAGGGCTTGCGACCCATTCTCAAGGGGATGCGCGAAGGCATGCCGTTCATTTATCCGCCGGACCAGGATCAGGGCGTCAAGGATGGCGCGTTCATTCCCTTTTTCGGCGTGCCCGCCGCGACCATGACCTCGGTGCCGCGCATCGCGCAGACAACCGGCGCGAAAGTCGTGCCCTGCATCACGCGCCTGCTGCCCGGCGGTGAGGGTTACATGTTGACCTTCTATCCGGCATGGGAGAATTATCCGAGCGGGGACGATATCGCCGATACGCGGCGCATGAATGAGTTCATCGAACAGCGTGTGCTGGAGATGCCGGAGCAATATTTCTGGTTGCACAAGCGGTTCAAGACCAGGCCGGAAGGCGAGAAGAGGTTTTACTAACGGTAGGGGCGCGATTTATCGCGCCCTGGATTATGATGCACCAGAAAAAGGGCGCGATAAATCGCGCCCCTACTGATTGGGAAATGAAATAAATGAAATATCACGACCTGCGCGACTTCATCGCACAACTGGAAAAAATCGGCGAGCTCAAGCGCGTGAGCGCACCCGTTTCGCCGAATCTGGAAATGACCGAGATCTGCGACCGCGTATTGCGCGCGCAAGGGCCCGCAGTGCTGTTCGAGAACGTCACGGGCCATAGCATTCCGGTGCTGGCCAACCTGTTCGGCACAACGCGCCGCGTTGCCATGGGAATAAATGCGGGCATGGGCGAGGAGAGCACCCAGGCGTTGCGCGAAGTGGGCAGGATGCTTGCCTGTCTCAAGGAGCCGGAGCCTCCCAAAGGATTGAAGGATGCCTGGGAAAAGTGGCCGGTATTGAAACAGGTGTTGAACATGTCGCCCAAGGTTTTGTCCAGCGCGCCTTGTCAGGAGATCGTGTGGGAAGGCGCGGAAGTTGATTTGGGCAGATTGCCGATCCAGACCTGCTGGCCCGGCGATGTCGCGCCGCTGGTTACCTGGGGACTGACGGTCACGCGCGGACCAAATAAATCGCGCCAGAATCTGGGCATCTATCGCCAGCAGGTGATCGCGCCCAACAAAGTCATCATGCGCTGGCTGGCGCACCGCGGCGGCGCGCTGGATTTTCAGGACTGGCGCAAAGTTCATCCGGGCGAACCTTTCCCGGTAGCCGTGGTGATCGGAGCGGATCCGGCCACGATACTCGGCGCGGTCACGCCCGTGCCGGATTCGTTATCCGAATATCAATTCGCCGGCCTGCTGCGCGGCAGCAGGACCGAATTGGTCAAGTGCCTGTGCAGCGATCTGCAAGTGCCGGCTTCCGCCGAGATCGTGCTGGAGGGCGTGATCCATCCCGATGAGATGGCGCTGGAAGGACCGTTTGGCGACCACACCGGCTACTACAACGAGCAGGAAAAGTTTCCGGTGTTCACGATAGAGCGCATCACCATGCGCCGTGATCCCATCTATCACTCTACCTACACCGGCAAACCGCCCGATGAACCGGCCATGCTGGGCGCGGCGCTCAACGAGGTGTTCGTGCCGCTGCTGCAAAAGCAGTTTCCGGAAATCACGGATTTTTATCTGCCGCCGGAAGGTTGTTCGTATCGCATGGCGGTGGTGAGCATCAGGAAGCAGTATGCCGGACACGCCAAGCGCGTGATGTTCGGCATCTGGTCTTATTTGCGCCAGTTCATGTATACCAAATTCATCATCGTGGTGGACGACGACATCGACATCCGCAACTGGCAGGAAGTGATCTGGGCAATCACCACCCGGGTCGATCCGGTGCGCGACACCCTGCTGGTGAACAACACGCCGATCGATTATCTGGATTTCGCCAGCCCGGTGTCAGGGCTGGGCGGCAAGATGGGGCTGGATGCGACCAACAAATGGCCGGGCGAGACGCAACGCGCATGGGGAACGCCTATCGTGATGGACAAAGCGGTGAAGCGCCATGTAGATGAGATATGGAACGAACTGGGGCTGTAGGAGCGCGGCTGCGTGCGAATCGTGGTTCCGGAAAACTTTTGACCAGGCACCTGCAGGAGCGGCTCCTGCAACGGTGTTTTCCCAATTAGAAATTGAAGTTTATTCCGGCGGTCAGGCTGCCAAAATTATTGTAGTTAAAATCCGCCGCAGTATGCGGAGTGAGAAAATATCTGACACCGCCGGTAAAATACAGACCTCCGCCGACCCCGGTATATGTCCAGGACGGACCCGCTCCCCTCCACTTGTGGGATACCGACATCAAGCCCACCCCAGCATAAGGATGGATTTTTTTACCCAGCCTGGCCATGGAATGGAAATCGAAAATCCCCGCAACACCGATGCCGGTCGTGCCCCATGAAACGCCCGGTGCGATATTCTGTGTATAGTTTTTCAGGAACACTTGAACCGAGACAGGCGCTTTATTGGTCATGGAAGAAATATCGAACTCCCCATGAATGCCAAATACGTTGTCCACGCTGTAATTGAACCCGATATTGCCCGAGCTGCTGGCGGCAACGGCAGGTGCAGCAACAAAAGCGGACAGCAGGGCGGTGATAACAATATTCTTCATGAGTGATCCCTCTGGCTAATAATTACAGCGGTTGAGTATGACTATTGATCCGGCACGAATAGAAATTACATTCCGTTCGGCCTGAGCCTGTCGAAGGCCATTAGCCATTCATGTTTCGACAAGGCCTTTAGTCCTGAGCGAAGTCGAATGGTCAACACGAACGGCGTCATACTTTATTCGTGCCGAATCTATAGTAATGATGTTCTGCAGGTGCGCAAATATGTCAGACAACAACACAACCGGTTCAAGAGTTCTGCCGCGAGTTCTCTTCGCGGTGCTGTTTGCGATTACCGGCCTCGCCGCGTGCGGTGGTGGCTCCGATCCTGCTGCCCCCACTGTTCCAACGACACCTGCTACCCCCACGAACATTGAAGAAGTGGCAGCGGCATGGGCAGCCACCCCATATCGCTCGGGCGCAATTACTTACTATTGTGATTGCGGAACTGGCGCAGAGGGTGATTGTGCGGCGGGTGCAGATACCAATGCCGGCACAGCATCATCCCCGAAACAAACAATTGCATCAGCTATTACAACACTGAATGCTGCATCAAACAATGACACCGTAGCGCTATGCAAAGGCGGGGCATTCAATGCGGTTTCCGGGCTTAATATCACGAGGTCTGGCTGCACCGCAGGTACTACCTGTGTGGATCTACGGGAGTACACCCCGGCTACGTTTACGGGAACTGCAAAACCAATCATCAACAATGCAACGGGAGCGGATAGAACTCTATTCACCATCAACGGCAACCGCGGCGGCGTCCGTTTTCTTAATTTAATACTGGCGGGCGATAACGGCGCGCTGGGAAATCGCAACAACGGCTTATTTTTCTACAACGGCGCACACGATGTAACCATGGGCAACCTTGACGTGGATAATTTTGATCTGGCAGTTTACAACGCAGGGGGTAACTCAGGCGTCCAGACGACTACCAACATCAAGCTCACTGGCAACAGATTTACCAACAACCGGAGGTTTGGCTTTTTAGGGGCTGGAGTCAACGCCGACATCTCCTATAACTACTGGGACGGAAGCGGCGGTTCCACCGTATTTGACCATGCGATCTATCTGGCAGGGGCTGTGCCTGTGACAAACATTCAGGTCGTTGGGAACTATGTACGCGGTCAATATGGCCCTACCTGCCTGGGCGCCCCGATTGTTGCTCATTTGGCGGTCGACGGCCTGCTGGTTTCGAATAACGTTGTAGAGATTGATGCAGCCGCTTCTACAGGAGGATGCTGGGGAATGGCGTTTAACAATATGACAAACGAGACAGCCGCATTGTATCACCGCAATGCGACTTTTTCCGGCAACACTGTTATCAATGGAGGAAACGCCGGGCTTACGATTACAACCTGCCCGGATTGCATAATAGAAAACAACCTGATCATACAAAATTGGACTTATGCTTATGAGACAAATGGGATAAAGATTCCGTCACAAGCAGCTCGTGCGGTAGAAGTTGCAGACGTGAATACCCGGAATAGAATCAGAAACAACACGGTATGGTTCGGCCCCAATGCAGTAAATGGCGGCAATGGAATCATTGTTGGCACCGAGGGGACAGGGCACATCATCGCCAACAATACCGTCTATTACAGCGCATCGTCAGGAGGCACGAACGGTGTCAATTGTTTCGACTACCCGCTTGCGCTTACTGAATATGCATTCATCAACAATAACCATTGTTACTCGTCCGCTGCCTATGAGTGGGTGAATGGCAGGGGCTCGCTTGCATCATGGCAAAGCCATGCAACGGCTTATGGATTCGATTCAGCGTCCATCGCAGGAGTCAATCCGATGTTCACCGCGGCCGGCACGGACTTCACTCCGGCAGCCGGCTCGCCTCTCATTAACGCCGGCAGCGCGTTGCATGGATCAATCCTGGACTTTACCGGCAAGACACGGCCAGCCCCGCCTGCTATCGGCGCCTTCGAGCCATGACAGACGACGATACCCGAGCAAGACACGATTGATTCTGGAGGGATATAACCATGCCGAACCACAGCACCACCGTTTCAATATCTCTGCCGCGAGCTTTCTTCGCGGCGCTGTTCGCGATTACCGGCCTCGCCGCATGCAGCGGCGGAGGGGGCTCCACCAGCGCCAGCACCCCCGCTGCCACTTATACCATCGCTGCCTCCACCGGTAGCGGTGGCACCGTTACCCCCTCGGGCGCAACCACCGTAACCCAGGGGGCTTCACAAAGCTACACCATTACGCCCGATGCCAACTACGCCATTGCGACACTTGTGATAGATGGCACGACCGTCGCAACTTCTTCCACCCACACCTTCACCAATGTCCAGGCAAACCATACGATCAGCGCGACGTTTAGCGGTGGTTCCGGTGGCGGTAGTGTTTGTCGAGGCGCTCCTGCTCAGCCAACTCCCTCGGCACCAATCTCGGGCGCTTGTGTGGCTGATGCAAGCACGGAATATTTGACGGCTAATTATTACGTGGATGTGGCAACCGGAAGCGATGCGAATAATGGTTTGGCGCCTGGGACGGCTTGGCAAACGCTAGGTAAAGCACTTTCCTCGGCCCCGGCAGGCAGCACGGTACATGTTGCCAGCGGTGACTATGGCGCGCTTCAAGAAACGGTGCCTGTTGGTCGTGCGAGTTACCTGACAATTCGTGCAACACCGGGAGCATCCCCCCGGCTCAGCGGAATCAATATTGATTATGCGGTCAAGTCGGCGGCTTTTTTACGGGTTATGGGATTTACCATCAAGAACTACAGCTATGACCCCAATAATACCAATTTAGTAAATATCGCGGATGCAACAGACGTCGAGTTGTTGAACAATACGATTAGCTCCGATAGCACGCGTGGTTCCGGTTACGCAATTGCCTCCTCGACACCGGGTAATCCTTCCACCATCGACGGCATTGGAATGGATAATACTGAACGGGTGACGATCAAATCCAACTGCGTATCGGGGGTATTGCGTGGAATCCAGTTAGCCAACAGCTTGAATGTTTCCTTGCTCAGAAACTACGTTTCTCCACAGGCTGGGACTGCTATTCAATATCTGTCAAACAACGTCAATGTGTTGATTGAAGACAACCATATTCGAGGGATGAGTTTTACCCCATACTGCACTTTTGTCACGACACCCAATGTTTTAGCAAACTGTGATCCGTTAACGACGCCTCTCGATCCTAATGCGATTCTCGATCCCCATGCCAGCGTAATTTCCATTCGAAGCAACGATGTGGCAATCCGAAACAACATCATGCACGGGATGGGCTCGTCTTCTGGGATCATGTTTTATTTGCCCGACGCAGCTGGAGGACTTACAGCCTATTCAAACATCATAATTGAAGGCAATCTTCTGTACGACATCACAAATACCTCTGTGCTGCGCTTCTATGGGATTGCCGATAACTTGGTTGTTAGAAACAATATGGTGATCTCGCAGTATTCAACTGGATCTTGCTCTGGTCTCGCGAATGACGCCAGATATAGATATTCCTCAGCGCTCACTGTGCATAGTATCGCAGCGGGTAAGGACGGAAGCGGGCTGACCATTGCCAACAACGTTTTTGCCGGAGCAACTTTTCTGGGTGGAGCATTAGCCTCTGATAAGAATAATATCTTCTGGAGTTATTCTCCCACGGGCACTGCATTTTTGGCTTCTTCGCAGTCGGGTACTTCGAAGGTCGTGACAAGCACGTATTCCGGCTGCGGGAGCCACTCGCCATATTTCGAGACAGGGTTTTTCGCCGCGGCGCCCAACTTCATTCCTCAACACGGCCTCTTGTACGATTATAAGCCGGCCTCCACCTCGGAGGCAGTCGGGTTTGGCGATATCACCTCGTCAATGTTGCGCAAACTGGGAACCCTTGATGCAAACAACTTCTTCATCAACGATGGCGGCGACCGATGCACCGGGGAACACAGTGCCGGGCCTTATGAACCTTAAACCGTCTTCCAATGGCGATGTAGAAACGTAACCATTATGGAAGAGGATGACAATGAAGATACCGAAGCAGGAATACACCGCCGAGTTCAAGGAACTGGTGGTCAAGCGCATCAAGGAAAGGATGACCTCATGGTCAGATTCGATTGATATTGATTATGTAGGAGTACAAATATGACGAATAACAATTCAGTTTGTTCAAGAGTTCTACAGGGAGTTTTTTTAGCGGTACTGTTTGCGGTTTTTGGTCTCGCCGCATGCGGAAGTGGAGGGGGTTCCACTACTACTACCAATACCTCCCCCAATACTCTCCCTACCCCCGGCGGCATCGTGCTGTCTCTCGTGCCTGCCCGCACATCGGGCGTTGCCCCGTTGGCGGTCTTCTTTGATGCGTCAGCCACGACCGACACCGGAGTCACCACCCGTCCCTTCCATGATCTCGAATACACCTGGAGCTTCGACGATCCCGGCTCCGGCACCTGGGCAAACGGCGCCCAACCCGGCGTCAGCAGCAAGAACTCCGCCACCGGTCCGGTCGCGGCCCATGTGTTTGAAACCCCCGGCGCCTACACCGTTACCCTGACCGCGTTCGATGGCGCCAACTCTGCCACCACCAATACGACCATCACGGTGCAGGATCCGGATGCGGTGTTTGCGGGGACGAATACGGTATGTGTGGGAGCAACCACTACACCAGTTGCGGGAGCTAATGGATGCCCGAGCGGGGCGCAGACAGTGATGCAGTCAAACTTCGCGACC
>JANLIB010000035.1 GCA_024653675.1 Gallionella sp.
ATCGTCGACATCATCAGCGTCATCGAAGGCATCGCGTTCCAGACCAACATCCTGGCGCTGAACGCCGCCGTGGAAGCGGCGCGCGCCGGCGAACAGGGACGCGGCTTCGCGGTCGTGGCCGGCGAAGTGCGCAACCTGGCGCAGCGCTCGGCTGCGGCGGCCAAGGAGATCAAGTCCCTGATCGGCGACTCGGTGGACAAAGTGAACACCGGCTCCAGGCTGGTTGACCAGGCCGGCGCGACCATGAGCGAGATCGTCAGCGCGGTGAAACGGGTCACCGACATCATGTCCGAAATTGCCGCGGCCTCAAACGAACAAAGCGCGGGCATCGATCAGGTCAGCCTGACGATTACCCAGATGGATGACGTGACGCAGCAGAACGCCGCGCTGGTGGAACAGGCGGCAGCAGCAGCCGAATCGATGGAGGAGCAGGCGAACAGCCTGATGGAAGCGGTGAGCATGTTCAAGCTGGGCGCCGCAAGAGAAGGCGCGCGGGGTACTGCCCGCCCTGCGATCGCGCATGTGACTCCGCAAACAGCTTTACTGGAATCCGCCAGTCCCGGTAAGCTTTTGTCCGGGTATCCGGGCAAACAAGCCACAATGCCAAGAGGGCATGAAATACTGTTGCCAGAACACCCTAAGGATAGAAGCTGAATTTAGTTGTATTCATGCTGAACGGCGCAATTCAGAATCAAACAGGCATGTTCCGCGCCATCACCATTCAAACCTTAAAGCTTCTCTGCCTCATATTTGCCCATCGCTTAAATAAGCCCGCATCGAGAAGCACGCTATACTTATTCACGGCGTTGCGTGATATTGCAAACTCGCCGGCATAGCGATACTCATATGCCATTCATCCCATTCTATCTCGCCGTGTTCTTCGCACCATTCATGATTCAACTACGGTCCTAAGGATGAAACAGAAAACAACACGTATATTGATCATAGGCTATGGCGAAATGGGGCATGCCATGGAACATCTGCTGGGCAATTTTCACCCGGCGATCCATGATTCCCGTCAAGTACCAGGACTGCAGCACGTCGATGTCGAGCAGGAAGCCGGTTTGGCCGATTTCGTGCTGCTCTGTGTGCCGTCCGCTCCGCATCAGGAACTGCTTGAAAGATTCGCCCCTCATCTGAAAAAACATTGCATCTGCCTCAGCATCGCCAAGGGGCTTGATGAGCAAGGCCGGACGCCGGCGCAAATATATGAACAGACTTTCAATGGCAGACAGCCGTATGGTTTGCTCTATGGGCCGATGATCTCGGAAGAAATACGCGCAGACAGATACGCCTTTGCCGAATTGGGATGCGCGAATGTCTCGATATACCGCAGGGTAAAAAATCTGTTCAAGGGCACCGGACTGTATATCTGGCACAGTAACGATATTGCGGGCATCTCCTGGTCTGTCATCCTCAAGAACGTCTATGCCATCGCTTTCGGCATGGCGGATGAACTTCGGCTTGGCGACAACATGCGGGGATATTTAACGGTAAGCGCATTGGCAGAGCTGCGCGCCATTGTGTCCCGCATGGGGGGAAAGCCCGCCGCGCCTTTGCATCTGGCTGGACTGGGCGATCTGATCACCACCGCCACGAGTCCCGGATCTCATCATCATGAACTGGGGCGCAAACTTGCCAGAGGCGAGACGGAAGCCATCAGCGGTGAAGGCGTACATACACTCAAGATGGTGGAAAAATTTCGCCTGTTCGATTACCCGGCTTATCCCCTGTACAGCCTCATCCATGAAATCGTGAAAGAGCCAGTCAATGTTGCGCAAAAGATTCGCGATTATCTGGAGAATCTCTGATTGACCCTGGCTTTGTCATTCCGGCGAAGGCCGGAATCTAGCAGCCTGTCTGACTTGAAGAATCGAAGCGAGAATTCGGCTGAGCGAGGACAGATTTTGCCGGTTTTGCAGGTCAATAGTCGTTCTATTGACCAAAAAAGTGGTGAAATATGTACCGCTCAGGCGGATTTGCAGCCGATTCCCTTTAAGTCAGACAGGCTGCTAGCATGATCGAAGACCATCGGGACATGAAGAAATCCACGATGTTTGATTTGCTGGTGCTGGTGATACGGCGGGATCTTGTGCTGGCGATGCGCCGCCGCGCGGATGTGCTCACTACGCTGATTTTTTTCGTGATGGTGGTCAGCCTGTTTCCACTGGGTGTAGGACCGGAAATGGACATGCTGCGCAAGATGGCGGCGGGTGTGTTATGGGTGGCGGCGTTGCTGTCTTCGATGCTGTCGCTGGGAAGATTGTTCTCGGCCGATTATCTGGACGGCACGCTGGAGCAGATGATGCTGGCGCCACAGTCATTGTCCATGCTGGTGCTGGGCAAGATGGCGGCGCACTGGATGGTGTCGGGATTGCCGCTGGTGATGCTGGCTCCGGTTCTGGGTTTGCAGTTCGACATGCCGGTACGGGAGATCGGTGTGCTGATCGCCGGTTTGTTGCTGGGAACGCCGATACTCAGTATGGTTGGTGCGATAGGCGCCGCGTTGACACTGGGATTGCGCGGTGGCGGCGTGCTGCTGTCGCTGTTGGTGCTGCCGTTGTGCATTCCGGTGCTGATCTTTGGCGCGGGAGCGGTGGAAGCGGTATCAAGCGGGTTACCCATTGCGTCCCATCTGTCTTTGTTGGGAGCTTTGCTGGTATTGTCCCTGGTGTTCACCCCGTGGGTGACCGCGCAGGCGTTGCGTATTTCGATGGAGTGATAGTTTGGCGATCAACTGGTTCAAATATGCGGCTCCAACCACTTTTTACGGCCTGGCCGGAAAAATGATCCCGTGGTTCGCGGTTTCCGCCGCGTTGTTATTTTGCGCCGGTTTGTATATCGGTTTTTTTGTCGCGCCCGTGGACGCCCAGCAGGGCGAGTTTTATCGCATCATATTTATCCATGTGCCGACTTCCATATTGTCCATGTTCCTTTACCTGATCATGGCCGGTTATGCGGCGCTGGGATTGGTCTTCAATACCCGGTTGTCCTCGATGATGGCCTCCGCGATCGCGCCCACCGGCGCGCTGTTTGCGTTCATCTCGCTGTGGACCGGCGCACTGTGGGGCAAACCGATGTGGGGCGCATGGTGGATGTGGGATGCGCGCCTGACTTCCGAGCTTATCCTGCTGTTCCTGTACCTGGGCTTCATCGCGCTGCACGCCTCGATAGACGATCCGCGCCGCGCCGACCGCGCCGCCGCATTGCTGGCCATCGTGGGTTCGGTTAACGTGCCGATCATTTATTTCTCGGTGCAGTGGTGGAATACCCTGCATCAGGGCTCGACGATCAAGTTCAGCGGCACCACGATGCACGTGGTGATGCAGCAGGCGCTGTTAATCATGCTGCTTGCCTGCTGGTCATATGCATTCGCGGTCGTGCTGGCGCGGGTGCGCAGCATCATTCTGGAACGCGAGCGTAATACAACCTGGATTACCCAAATTCCGGGGGTTGCCGAATTTCCGGAGGCGAAACGATGAGTCTGGATATCTGGATGAGAGAGAACCCGCTTGCCTATGTCTGGATCGGTTCTTATGCCGTTGCGTTGCTTATTTTTGCAATCGAGATCGCGATGGTCATTCACAAAAGAAAAATCACTTTGCAGCAGGTGCGCCTGATGCGTGATGCCAAAAATGAAACCTTCGGAAATGAGACATACGGAGATGAAGAATAATATGAAGCCGCGCCAGAAAAGATTTGTGTTCATTGCTGTCGTCGTGGCCGGAGTGGCCTTGGCTGTCGGCCTGGTTCTGTATGCGCTGAAGGGAAATGTCAATTTGTATTTCACCCCGACGCAGATATTCAATAATGAAGCCCCGCACGGGCGCAGTTTCCGCATCGGCGGATTGGTGCAGGAAGGCAGCGTCAAGCGTGAACCTGACGGCTTGACGGTAAGTTTCGTGATTACCGATACGCACAAAAGCATCCCGGTCGTATATAAAGGCATCCTGCCGGATCTGTTCAAGGAAGGCAAAAGCGTGGTCGTACAGGGCAAGGTGGAAGCCGGCGGCGTGATGCGCGCAGAAGAAGTGCTCGCCAAACACGATGAAAATTACATGCCGGCTGAGGCAGCCGATGCCTTGAAAAAGGCAGAAGCAGCCAACGCTGCTGACAAAGCCGCATTATCAGCCAGCGCGCCTGTTGCTGTACCTGTCGCTAAATAATAACTTGCCAATAAATTACTGAAAGGCATGACATGATTCCAGAACTCGGACATTTTTCCCTGATCATTGCGCTGTTTGTCGCGCTCACTCTGGGCGTATTGCCGATACTCGGCGCCGCCCGCAACAACCCGGTACTGATGGGCGTTGCCCGCCCTCTGGCATACGGGCAGATGGTCTTTGTCATGCTGGCGTTTGCCGCGCTGGCGAATCTTTTTCTTAACAATGATTTTTCCGTGCTGTATGTTGCGGAGCACTCCAATTCCGGTTTGCCATCGCATTATCGCTTTGCCGCGATTTGGGGCGGGCATGAGGGTTCCTTGTTATTGTGGGTTTTTATCCTGTCGATCTGGACGGCTGTCGTGGCCGTTTTCAGCAAACACTTGCCGGATGAAATGGTTGCGCGCGTGCTGGGCGTGATGGGATTGGTCGCGGTGGGTTTCATGCTGTTCATGCTGTTCACCTCGAATCCTTTCGATCGCCTGTTGCCCGCTGCGCCTGACGGGCAGGAGTTGAATCCGCTGTTGCAGGACCCCGGCCTGGTGCTTCATCCGCCGATGCTGTACATGGGCTATGTGGGATTCTCGGTGGCGTTCGCGTTCGCCATCGCCGCGCTGCTGGGCGGAAAACTGGATGCCACCTGGGCGCGCTGGTCGCGCCCGTGGACCACCGTGGCCTGGGTATTCCTGACCGGCGGCATCGCGCTGGGCAGCTGGTGGGCTTACTATGAACTCGGCTGGGGAGGCTGGTGGTTCTGGGACCCGGTGGAAAACGCCTCCTTCATGCCCTGGCTGGTGGGCACTGCGCTGATCCATTCGCTGGCCGTCACGGAAAAACGCGGTGCGTTCAAAAGCTGGACGGTGTTGCTGGCGATAGCCGCTTTTTCCCTCAGCCTGCTGGGTACCTTCCTGGTGCGTTCCGGCGTGCTGACTTCGGTGCATTCGTTTGCCACCGACCCCAGGCGCGGTATCTTCATTCTGGCTTTTCTGACCGTCGTGATCGGCGGGTCGCTGCTGCTGTTTGCCTGGCGTGCGCCCAAAATCGGGCTGGGAGGCAAGTTCGAGCTGGTCTCGCGCGAGGCTATGCTGCTGTCGAATAATGTGCTGTTGTCGGTTGTTGCCGCTTCGGTGTTCATCGGAACGCTATATCCGCTGTTCATGGATGCGCTGGGCATGGGCAAGCTTTCGGTTGGCCCGCCTTATTTCGAAGCGGTGTTTGTTCCGCTGATGGCATTGGTGGTTTTGATGATGGGTTTCGGAGTACTGGCGCGCTGGAAGCAGACCAGTGTGGCGGAACTGGCCAGGCGCGTGCGCTGGGGATTCGGCGCCGCGATCATTCTCGCCGTGCTGTTGCCATTCCTGTTCAATCACTGGACGCCGATGATCGCATTCGGGCTGTTGCTGGCATTCTGGGTTATTGCCTCGCTGGCGGTCAGCCTGCAGCAACGCTGGGAGGGTCATGGCGCATTTATGCGGCGCGTGCGCAACCAGAGCCTGAGCTATTACGGCATGCAGTTGGCGCATCTCGGCGTGGCGGTGTTCATCATCGGAGTGACCGTAGTGAAAGGTTATGCGACCGAGCGGGACGTGCGCATGGATGTGGGCGACACGGTGGATGCGGGCGGTTATATATTCCGTTTTGACGGCGCGCGCAATGTGAATGGCCCCAACTACGTGGCGGCAGAAGGGCATTTCACTGTTACCAGGAACGGCAAGCCGGTGACCGAACTGTCTTCGCAGAAGCGCCGCTACAACGCATCGGGTATGCCGATGACCGAGGCCGCGATTGATACAGGCTTGTTCCGCGACCTGTATGTTTCTCTGGGAGAACCGATACCCGGCAGCCAAAGCGCCTGGGCGGTGCGCGTTTATTTCAAGCCGTTTGTTGACTGGATATGGGCGGGCTGCCTGATGATGGCGCTGGGCGGGGTGCTGGCGATCAGCGACCGGCGTTATCGCTTGCGCCAGAAGTCAGAGCAAACTTCGCGACCGTCCCAGGACTTTGGACAGGCCGCTTCGACATAAGGGCGCCTCTATTAATTCAAAATCCTAAGCGAGACAAGGCGCGAAAGTAATTTTAGCGCGCCGCATATATTTGATATGTAAGCGTTAAAATTTCTTGAGCAACGCCGTATCGCGACGGAGTTTGGATTAATAGAGGCACCCATAATTTGGGATATATATCATGATGCGTTACATACTTCCGTTCGTGGTCTTCATGGTGTTGGCGGTTTTCCTGTTCATCGGGCTGGGGCTTAATCCGCATGAAGTGCCTTCGCCGCTGATAAACAAACCCGCGCCGGCATTCACCTTGCCGCAGTTGCACGACCCATCCAGACAATTTTCCTCCCAGAACATGAAGGGGCAGGTGTGGCTGCTCAATTACTGGGCATCCTGGTGCGCGGCCTGCAAGACAGAACATCCGGTATTCATGGCATTGGCGCGGCAGAACATCGTGCCTATCTACGGTGTGGATTACAAGGACAAGCGTGAAAATGGCCAGGCATGGCTGCGCGATGGCGGTGACCCTTACGTCTTGAGCGTGTCTGACATGGACGGCCGCACCGGGATCGATTACGGCGTGTACGGCGTCCCGGAGACCTACTTGATCGATAAAGAGGGTGTGATCCGCTACAAGCAGATCGGCGCAGTGACGCAGCAAATCCTGCAGGAAAAGATTCTTCCCCTGGTTGCGGAGTTGCAAGCGAAATGAAAAATTTGTTGATACTGTTGTTTTGCCTGTTGCCGGGTTTTTCTTACGCCGGTGAAGCAATAGACATGGCAGATGATCCGGTGCTGGAAAAGCGCATGATAGGCCTGGCGGAAAATCTGCGCTGCCTGGTATGTCAAAACGAATCGCTGGCCAGTTCCCGATCAGAGCTGGCAGAAGATCTGCGCCGCGAAGTTCGAGAGCAAATGCAGAAGGGCTTGACCGACCAGGAGATCATCGATTATCTGGTTTCCCGCTACGGCGATTTTGTGCTGTTCGACCCGCCGGTGAAAAGCTACACCCTGCTGCTTTGGTATGGCCCGTTCGCCCTGTTACTGGCCGGCCTTGCCGGTTTGGTGTTCCAACTGAGCAAGCGCAATAATAAAGTCTCCGAGGCCCGGCTTTCAGCAGAAGACGAGCAACGGGCTGCCGCGATGCTGAACCCACCTGAAGATTCCCCGAAAGACTGATAGACATGATTTTATTCTGGATACTTTGTGCGGCCTTGCTGCTGGTCGCGATGCTTTTTGTCATATTGCCGCTGTGGCGCAAGGATTCATCCGGCAACGATGTGTTGCGCGATGCCGCGAACCTGGGCGTCCTGCGCGATCAATCGGCGGAGCTCGAAACCGACCTGCGCAACGGATTGCTGACCAGCGAAACCTATGAGCAAGGCAAGCATGAATTGCAGGCGCGGCTGCTGGAAGAGGTCAAGCTATCCGGGCAACCCGTCAAACCACCGCACATCCCCGCAAAAACACTGGCGATCATATTGGCGGTGTTGTTGCCGGTATTCAGCGTGTCGCTATATCTCGCGATAGGCAGCCCCGATGCATTGTTTCCCCAGGAAGCCATCGTGGCGGATGCTGATGGCATCATCCGTTCCGATGAAATGTTGCAAAGTCTGGAAAGAAAGCTCAAGAGGAGGCCGGATAACCACGATGACTGGTGGATGCTGGCGCGCTCCTACACAAGTTTGAAGCGTTTCGCAGAAGCAGCCAGGGCATACCGGGAGCTCGTCAAACTGGTGCCGGGAGAAGCGCAACTCTGGGCGAATTATGCCGATGTTTTTGCGATGGCCCATGGCCAGACCTTGCAAGGAGAAGAGGTCGCCGGGCTGCTGGGCAAGGCTTTGGAACTCGATGCCAACAACATGACCGCGCTTGCGCTGTCCGGCTCCGCAGCAATGGAGCGCGGCAACTACGCCGCTGCGATCACTCACTGGGAGAAGCTGATCAGCCGGGTGCAACCGGGTTCCGAGGATGCGCAGATGTTCAATAGCGGTATCCAGCGGGCAAGAGAATTATTACTCGCGCAGCCGGGCGGCAGGGAAAAACTCGCGCAATTGTCCTCAGGCGGCGCGCCTGCATCAGCCGCCGCAAACCCTGCTGCATCCATCACCGGAAGCGTATCCCTGAGCCCTGCATTGGCCGGCAAAGCTGCACCGGACGATACCGTGTTCATCCTCGCCCGCGCAGCACAGGGACCGAATATGCCGCTGGCGGTATTGCGCAAGCAGGTAAAGGATCTGCCGGTAAAATTCACGCTGGATGACAGCATGGCGATGCAGCCGCAGTTGAAACTGTCCGGTTTCGATCAGGTCGTGGTGGTGGCTCGCGTTTCACGGTCCGGCACGCCGGCCGCGCAACCCGGAGACCTGCAAGGATTGTCCGGAGCCGTCAAGCCCGGCGCCAGGGGTTTGAATATCGTGATTGATTCAGCCGTCCCGTAATCTAATCAGGTGAGGTAAGTCCTTCTTTGAAAAATGGGGAGCAGATGGTTCCACTATCGCGGCATCTGGTTAAATGACCGGATGCCGTTTTTGATTGGGAGCTGCCAGGGCATCTGACGCAAAAATTGTGTGCTGAAACAAAAAGACCCGCATCGCTGCAGGCCTTGTGTATTCTGGCTCCCCGACCTGGACTCGAACCAGGGACCTGCGGATTAACAGTCCGTCGCTCTACCGACTGAGCTATCAGGGAATGAAGAGGTGCGCATGATAGAGATTTTGCCTTGTCCGGTCAACCTTAACCTGCGATCTGCCGGGTTGCTCAAGCTCTTTTTGCGTGCCTTGCCGATGCCTGGCCGGAGTGCCGGTGATGGTGCGGGGAGACCTGCCGGAAGCCGCTGCCATTAAACGTGCTATCAGTTAGAATACGGCATGGATAACAAAGCAGTTTTTGTAAGAACAAGCAAAGGCGAAGATGAGATCAGCGGCAAGACCGCGAAACTCTACAGCGCCATCAAACGTGTCCTGCTGATGGTGGACGGCGATTCCACGTGCGGCGAAATCAGCAAGCGTGTCGCACCCAGCCTGCGCGGCTCCCTGGATGAGATGTTTGGGGAGCTTGAAAAGGGCGGGTTTATTCGTGACAAAGCCAAGGCCGGCAATATTCTCAGGATGTCTGTCCCTCCAAAGATGTCCGCTCCGCAAAAGACATTTGTTCCTCCCGGAATGTCTGTCCCTCCAAAAATGATCGTTCCACATAAGGCTCCCCCCGAGACGGATAAACCGGTTGAAGAAACGGGCGGAGACCTGGATTTCATGGGTGAGTTTTTTGCGTTAACGCCGGCGCAAATCATGGCCGAAGCGGCCAAGACCGGGAAGCACATGGAGGAGAAGGGTTCAACGCCCAAACAGGATGCCAATGGCGGAAAGTTAAAGGCGCAGCAGGAGGCAGAAGAGATTCTCCGGAAAGCTGAACAGGAAGCAGCCCGTATCCGTGAAGAAGCAGCGCGCGAAGAGAAGTCGCGCCGCGCCAGGGAAGAAGCGGAAGCCATTCGGAAAAAGGCCGCGCAAGAAGCGGAGCAGTTGCAAATCGAACTGGAAGCGAACCGGCTAAGGGCGGAAAAGGAAGCTCTGGCGCGTGTTGAGGCTGCTGCGAGGGAGCGCCTTGAGGCAGCAGCAAAGGCACAGCAGCAAGCTGAGGCTGACCGCATGAAAGCGGCCAAGGAAGCAGTCCTGGCGCGCGATGCTGCCGAGCGTATCGCAAAGCTGGAGCGGGAAGCGGCAAAGGTGCGCCTTGAAGAAGAAGCCAGGGCGCAACAGCGGGCCGAAGCTGAACGCATTAAGGCGGCCCAGGAAGCAGCCCTGGCGCAGGAAGCTGCCGAGCGTATCGCAAGGATAGAGCAGGAAGCAGCCGCAGCGCGCGCGGAAGCCGAAAGACTGGCCAGGCAACGAGCGGATGAACAGTCACCCAAAAAGGCCGCCGGATATGTTCCAGAAGCCAATCCTGAGCCGGAGATCAAACTTGATCCGTTCTTTGTTTTTGATCAGTTTAATCTCACGGCGCCATCCGCTGCGCCGCCGAAAAAGACCGCCAGTGTTGTTGAGGATGCGCCTGAGATTAAACTGGATTCATCCATATTCGAAGCGCCCAGAACTGCAATACCTCTGTCGCCTGCCGGGAAACACAAGGGCAATGCTGGGCAAACTGATCAGCCGGACAAGGAACAGATAAAGAGGGAAGAAGAACAGCGCATCGCCGAGGAAGCGGAAGCCAGGAAAAGAGCCGAGGCCGAGTCTCTGGCGAGGGCGAGGGCTGAAGCTCAGCAGCGTGAAGCCGAAGCCGCCAAGATGAGAGCGGAGCTGACATTCCAGAATACCTTACCACCCACATCAAGATTCAACTACGAAGCCCAGAAAGGCCTGGTTTCAAGAACTCGCAAGCCGTTCCCCTGGGGCAAGCTGGCGATATTCCTGCTGGTGTTGCTGACGGGCGCGTTGTTCATTCTGCCCTATGTGCTGCCGATGCGTGACTATATGCACGGGATCGAACAGATGTTGTCCGCAAAATTTCGCCAGCCGGTGCATATCGGACAATTGTCCGGTCGTATTCTGCCTACCCCGCGTCTGGAAGTGGGTGAGATATATGCCGGCGAAGCCAAACAATTTCAGGCAAAGCAGGCGCAACTGAATTTTTCCATCCTGGGGTTGTTCGGCGACAGCAAGCCGATCGACAGCATCGAACTTCTGGATGTAAAAGTCACAGGCGCCGGGCTGACGTCAGCAACAGCATGGTTGCAGCAACTGGCTGCCGATAGTCAATATCCGGTGCGGCGCATAGTGATAAGCCAGGGAGCGCTGGATGCGGACGCCATCCAGTTCACGGGTATTGATGGTCAATTGATTTTCAATCAGGCCGGTAAATTCACCCATGCTGATCTGCGCGCGAACGGCGGCAAGATGACGCTGTCCATCGATGCCCCTCAGCAAGGCAATCCGCAGGTCTCCATATCGATGTACACCAGCGCTTTGCCGCTGTTGCCGGGATGGGCATTTGACGAGTTGACCGCAAAAGGCGAATTGATCAGCAATGGCTTGAGGATCAGCGAGTTTGATGGCCGGATATCAGGCGGGATATTGCAGGGGGACGCTAATATCGACTGGCGCTCCGGCTGGCGGGCGCAGGGAACCCTGGTCGCCAAATCCATCAGCATGGAGAAATTAAGTAAGGGATTGAGCGGTGATCTGGATGGATCGGGACGATTCAATATGCAGGGGACGAATTTGCAATCTATTGCGGATGCGGCAACCATGGACGGAACTTTTATCGTCAGGAAGGGTGTCGTCACGGGTATAGATATCGTCGAAACCGCCCGCTCGCGCAGCAAGGAAAGCATGCCCGGTGGACGCACCCACTTCGATGAATTAAGCGGCATCCTGACTGCCGTGAAGGATAACTATTCCATCCGCCAACTGAAACTGAACGCGGGAGAGCTGATCGTGACCGGTAAACTGGATATCGGAAAACAACAACTGTCCGGAGAAATCTCAGCCGATTTGACGAAGTGGTCAGACATGGGGAAAGTCACGATGCAAGTGACAGGAACGACTGATAACCCGTCACTTCGTGCCGCACAGTAATTGTGCCGGCGTCTTTCATTAAATGGAACAAGACAGGGGTGCGATTTATCGCGCTTCTTAAGGGCGCCTCTATTAATTCAAAATCCTAAGCGAGACAAGGCGCGAAAGAAATTTTAGCGCGCCGCATATGTTTGATATGTAAGCGTTAAAATTCCTTGAG
>JANLIB010000061.1 GCA_024653675.1 Gallionella sp.
GGGAATTTGTTAATCATCTGGATACCGGCCTGACCGCAGGTCAGTTTATCCTGAGCCTGTCGAAGGGCCGGTATGACACAGTTTTTTCTAATGGATTATCTGGGTTGATTTCAGAAATTTGTTGCACAACTTTGAAGGATGCGCCTGTGAGCAATGATAATAATCCATCGCCAAAAAATCCCTCCCCGGTAAGAGCAGATAGTATTTCCTGGCCCGATATCCGCGCCCAGAGCCAGTTGCTGAAAGCGGCTGAGACCCAGCAAGGCGGCGGCAAGGTATATCCCACCCAGGGCAATAAAATAGGAGAGATACTGAAATCCCTGGGGGCGATCGACAGTAAAATTCTGGATGCCGTGGAGAAACGCCACCACACCAAGAAAATCCAGGACAAGCCTACCGGTGAATTGCTGGTCTATATGGGAATCATCGAACCGGAAGTTCTGTCACGGGTACTGTGCATCCAGTCAGGCGTGCTGATGGTGGATGTGCAGGCTATCAACATCCCGTTCGATATCCTGCAACTGGTCTCCAATGATAATGCGCGCGCAAAACAGGCCATTCCGGTCGGCGTGTACAAAGGGACTTTGTATCTGGCGGTGGCTGCTCCCCTGCATTTTTCCGAACAGCATTTTTTCTCATTCTCGACCGGGCTGAAAATCAAGCCGGTTTTTGCGCCAGAAAATCAAATCGCTATTTGCGTCAACTCAAAATGGACTGAAAATGGCTCGGAAATCTGGTCGGGTTGAAGAACGATAACCTTGTGCGGCATTCCCTCGAACTTGAATCCGTCGAACGCGTTTTGCGGAACGCGAATCGAAATTTTCAGCCCGTGCAAGTTTCCGCAACTTCTTACATCAGAATGACGTCGTATTGCTCCTGTCCATAGACCGTCTCGACTTGCAATGAAATGGGCTTGGCGATGAAGTCTGAAAGCTGCGCCAGGGATTGCGACTCCTCATCCAGAAACATATCGATCACCTGTTGCGATGCCAGAATGCGGTATTCACGCGCGTTGAACTGGCGCGCTTCGCGGACAATTTCACGCAGGATTTCATAACACACCGTCTGCGCCGTTTTCACCTCCCCGCGTCCCTGGCAGGTCGGGCAAGGCTCGCACAGGACATGCGCCAGGCTTTCGCGGGTGCGCTTGCGGGTCATTTCCAGCAAACCCAGCGATGAAAAATCGTTCACGCTGATGCGCGTGTGGTCGCGCGCAAGTGCCTTTTTGAATTCCTTCAGCACCGCGTCGCGATGTTCCTGGGTATCCATATCTATAAAATCGCAGATGATGATACCGCCCAGGTTGCGCAACCTCAGTTGGCGCGCGATGACTTGCGTGGCTTCCAGGTTGGTCTTGAAAATGGTGTCGTCAAAATTGCGCAGCCCGACAAAACCGCCGGTGTTCACATCCACGGTGGTCATCGCCTCGGTCTGGTCGATGATGAGATAGCCTCCGGATTTAAGATCGACGCGCTTTGACAAAGCACGCTCAATCTCTTCTTCCACCCCATGCAGATCAAACAGCGGACGCTCTCCGGGATAGTGTTCGAGGTGATCGCACGCGATCGGGTTGTAGGATTGCGCGAACTCCAGCATCCTCTGGTAAGTGCTGCGCGAATCGACCAGAATGCGCGCAGTGGCCTGGCTGACAAGATCTCTCAACACGCGCAGGCTGATGTCAAGTTCCTGGTACAGCAATTGCGGGGCGCTTCCGGTTTTTGCGGCGGCCTGCAAATTGCCCCACAGCTTGTCCAGATAGGCGATATCGGCGGCAAAATCCAGTTCTGCCGAGGCTTCCGCCATGGTACGGATGATGTATCCTCCCCGATGTTCGGCGGGCAACGCGGCCTGCAGCCTGGCGCGCAGGGCTTCGCGCTGTTCCTCGCTCTCGATGCGCTGCGACACGCCGATGTGGGTCTCCTGGGGCAGGTATACCAGCAGGCGTCCGGCTATGCTGATCTGTGTGGAAAGCCTCGCGCCCTTGCTGCCGATGGGCTCCTTGATAACCTGCACCAGCAAGGACTGGCCTTCGAAGAGGACTTTCTCGATCGGTTTGGCTGCATCGCCGTTGTTGTTGTTTTCCCAGATGTCAGCGACATGCAGGAAGGCCGATCGCTCCAGGCCGATGTCGATGAAGGCCGACTGCATACCGGGCAGGATGCGTTTTACCTTGCCGAGATATACGTTACTGGCAATGCCTCTGCTGCTGGTGCGCTCGATGTACAGGTCTTGCACCACACCCAGCTGCATCACTGCGACGCGGGTTTCCTGTGGAGTGACATTGATGAGGATTTCATCGCTCACTGAAACCTCACGGAGTGGGGTAATCGAAGTGCCGCAGCAATTGCACGGTTTCAAACAGCGGCAGGCCCATTACGCCGGAATAGCTGCCGGAAAGGTGTTCGACGAATGCTCCGGCCTGCCCCTGGATGGCATAGCCGCCGGCCTTGTCCGAGTATTCACGGGTAAGCAGGTAGCGGCGGATACGGTCTTCGCTGAGCTTGGCGAAGCGCACGGTCGAGGTTGAAAGCGACATTTCGATATGTTTGCCCAGCGCGATCGCAACCGCGCTGTGCACCTGATGCTCACGCCCGGAGAGCTGGCGCAGCATGTCAGCAGCCTGTTCGGCATTCCCCGGTTTTCCCATGATCTTGCCGTCCAGCGCGACGTCGGTGTCGGCAGCCAGCACCGGATACACAGGCAGGTTGCGTAGTTTGAGCGCGGCGCAACCTGCCTCGATCTTGGCCTGGCAAAGCCGCCGCACATAACCTTCCGGCTGCTCGCCGGGATGGATAGTTTCATCCACATCCATGTTGCGGCACACATCGGAGCGCAACAGCAGCATCTCGAAGTTTATGCCGATTTGCCTGAGCAACTCGCGGCGGCGCGAACTTTGCGAGGCAAGATAGATATGTGTCTGGATGGCGCCCATAAACGTTTCCTCATCAGATACCGCCTGATCACAGTGATTATATGGAGATTTTCATTCCCGGTGATAGGGGTGATTGTGCATCAGACTATGCGCCCGATACAACTGTTCGGCAAGCAGTACACGCACAACTGCATGCGGCAAGGTGAGCGCGGATAATGCCAGCAGTTGATGCGCAGCCTGCTTGACCGATTCATGCAAACCGTCGGCGCCACCGATGATGAATGCCACATCGCGCCCCTCGCGCATCCAGTCCTGCATCTGTTTGGCGAATTGCATGGTGGTGGGCTGCGCGCCGCGCTCGTCCAGAGCGATGCACAGGCAATTCTGCGGCAGAACGGCGAGTATGCGCTGCGCTTCTGCTTTCATGATCTGTGCCGCCGTTTTACCGGTGGTGCGCGGCTCTGGCTTGATCTCCAGCAGATCGATCCTCGCCTCGCGCGGCATGCGCTTGGCGTATTCGTTGAAGCCTGCCGTGATCCAGTCCGGCATTTTATGACCGACCGAGACAATGATGAGCTTCATCTTATTAATCCCAAAAAACGGCGATCAGTCCACGAAAAACACGAAAGGCACGAAAGCACAAAAACAAACCGATACGTTGCAGCAATCAAGTAGGTAGTGGTCTACAACTTGGTATTTCCATGAACATTTCGTGTTTTTCGTGGACTAAATGTTTTTCCAAAGATCATTTCATAAGCATAGCGCTATGGGGCTTTTGCCAGCCTGGGCCGCGACGCCTGCGCCTTGTTCCACAACTCTTCCAGATTGTAGTAATCGCGCACGGCAGGCTGCATGATGTGAACCAGCACTTCATTCAGATCCACCAGTATCCACTCCCCGCTTTCTTCCCCCTCGCACCCCAGCGCTTCTTCGCCCCGCTCCTTGAGCTTGGCCACCACGTTATCCGCAAGCGCCCTGGTCTGGCGTTTGGACGCGGCGCTGGCGATGACCATGCGATCGAACAGCGAGCTGAGTTTGCTGGTGTCGATCACAGTAATTTTGGCGGCCTTGATATCTTCAAGAGCGGCGACGACGGCTTGGGTTTTTTCTTCGGTAGTCAGCATGGTTTGTACAGTTGATGTTGATGAATGTAATCGGCCACCGGGTTCGGCAGCAGGTAGCGTATGCTGCGGTTTTCCGCCACGCGGCTGCGGATCAACGTGGCGGAGATTTCCAGTTTGGGAATCGCCAGTTCGACGACTCCGCCGGAGGGATGTTGCGACAGGGCGGCGACAGCACACAAGCGTTGCTGGTAGTGCCGGCGCAATTTCTCTGTCGCGCTGTTGATGCGCTCTTCCAGCGTAAAGCCGGGGCGGTATCCCACTACGATGTGCGCCAGCTCGAACAATCGTTCCCACTCGTGCCAGGTGTGCAATTGCAGAAACGCATCGCCTCCCATCAGCAGGCACAGCGGTTGTGCCGCTCCCAGTTCGGCGCGCAATTCGCGCAAGGTGTCCACCGTATAGCAGGGCGTGGTGCGATCGGCTTCGCGCTCGTCCAGAATGAACGCGGGCTGGTCGGCAATCGCCAGCCGCACCATCGCGCTGCGATGCTGCGCAGACACCTGCGGTGTATCGCGGTTCGGCGGCGTGCCGGCGGGAATGAAAAGAATTTTCTGGAGTTCAGCCAGCTCCAGCATTTCCTCGGCAAGCCTCAGATGACCGAAATGAATCGGGTCGAAGGTGCCCCCCAGAATGCCAATGGCCTGCTTGCTCACTGATTACAACGCCAGACGGCGGGTATCCGCCAGCACTTGCGAGAGGAAAACGATGAAGCGCGCCGCCGCCGCGCCGTCTATCACGCGGTGGTCATAGGACAATGACAGCGGCAGCATCAGGCGCGCCACGAAAGTATCATCCTGATGCATCGGCTTGATGATGGCTTTGGACACGCCCAGGATCGCCAGCTCCGGCGCGTTGATGATGGGAGTGAATGCCGTGCCACCGATCCCGCCCAGACTGGAGATCGAGAAGCAACCGCCCTGCATCTCGGCTGCGGTGATCTTCTTCTCGCGTGCTTTCGCACTGACCTCGCCAAGCTCTTTGGCAAGCTGAACGATGCCCTTCTTGTCCACATCGCGCAGCACCGGCACCATCAAGCCGTCCGGCGTATCCACCGCCACGCCGATATGAAAGTACTGTTTGAGCACCAGATTCTCGCCGCCGGCATCCAGCGATGCGTTGAATTCCGGAAACTGCTGCAGCGCGACCACAACCGCCTTGAGCATGAAAGCCAGCGGCGTGATCTTGATGTTCTGCTTGGCGTACTCGACATTGAGCTCCTTGCGGAAGGCCTCCATTTCGGTGATGTCAGCCTCATCAAATTGCGTGACGTGCGGGATGGTCACCCAGTTGCGATGCAGGTTGGCGCCGGAAATCTTCCTGATGCGGGAAAGCGGTCTGGTTTCGATCGCGCCGAACCTGGCAAAATCCACCACCGGCATCGCCAGCACTTGCAACCCGTTGCCGCCTGCGGTTCCACGCGGTTGCGCGAGCGCGGCTTTGACAAAGTTCTGCACATCGTCTTTGGTGACACGGCCTTTCTCGCCGCTGCCTTTGACTTGTGCGATCTCCACACCGAGTTCGCGCGCGAAACGGCGGATTCCGGGGCTGGCGTGGGCTTTTCCGCCTGTTGCATCAGGCTGCGGTATTTGGACAGCCACGGGTGCCACTGCCGCGTTTGGCTGTTGTAGGAGCGGGCCATGCCCGCGAACAGTTTGATCGCGGGCATGGCCCGCTCCTACAGGTGATGGCGCGTTGCCGCGTTCTGAAATTTGCGGCGACGTGTCGCCGCTTTTAACAGGCGCATAACCAGCGACTTGGCTGTCGTCATTTGACAGCTTAGTCGAATGGCTAGTTGTTCCATCAGACGAGTCTGCGCACTCCATAGTTAAAATCACCGAACCCTGCGACACTTTGTCGCCGGTCTTGACTTTCATTTCCTTGACCACACCCGAAAACGGCGACGGCACTTCCATCGCCGCCTTGTCAGTTTCCAGCGTGATCAGGTTATCCTCGGCGCTGATCTTATCGCCCGCCTTGACCATCACCTCGATGACGCTCACGTCCTTGTAGTCGCCGATGTCCGGCACCAATACTTGTTTTATATCTGCCACAGTGTGTCTCTCCCCAACCTTAAACGGTCGTCGGGTTAGGTTTGTCGGGATCGATGCCATACAGCTTGATCGCCTTGCTGACCTCGCCGGGTTTGATGGCGCCCTCATCGGCCAGCGCCTTTAATGCGGCTATCGCGATGTAGTGACGGTCAACTTCAAAGAACTTGCGCAGCTTCTTGCGGGTATCGGAACGGCCGAAACCGTCCGTGCCCAGCACCTTGTAATGACCGGGCAGGAATGCGCGTATCTGGTCGGCGAATGAGCGCATGTAATCGGTCGCGGCGATCACCGGACCGCTGCGCCCGGCCATGCACTGTTCGACATAGCTGGCACGCGGTTTCGCTTCCGGATGCAGCATGTTCCAGCGTTCGCAATCCAATCCCTCGCGGCGCAATTCGGTGAAACTGGTCACGCTCCAGATGTCCGCTGCCACGCCGAAGTCCTTCTCCAGCAACTCCGCCGCCGCAATCACCTCGCGCAAAATCGTCCCGCTCCCCATCAATTGAACTGCGGGTTTTGTCTGTCCTCTGTCCTCTGTCCTCTGTCCTCTGAACAAGTACATCCCCTTGATGATGCCTTCCTCCGCACCCGTGGGCATCGCCGGGTGAGCATAGTTTTCGTTCATCACCGTGAGGTAGTAGAACACATCCTGCTGCTCGACATACATGCGGCGCATGCCGTCATGAATGATCACGGCAAGTTCATAGGCGAAAGCCGGGTCGTAGGACACGCAGTTAGGAATGGTCGCCGACATCAGGTGGCTGTGGCCATCTTCATGCTGCAGACCTTCGCCGTTCAGTGTGGTGCGCCCGGCGGTGCCGCCGAGCAGGAAGCCGCGCGCCAGCATGTCGCCCGCCGCCCAGGCCAGATCGCCGATACGCTGGAAGCCGAACATCGAATAATAAATATAAAATGGCAACATCGCCTTGCCGTAGTTGGCGTATGAAGTGGCGGCGGCGATCCACGACGACATCGCGCCGGCCTCGTTGATGCCTTCCTGAAGTATCTGCCCGTTCTGGTCTTCCTTGTAAAACATCAGTTGATCCGCGTCCTGCGGGGTGTAGAGCTGGCCCACCTGCGAAAAAATCCCCAGCTGACGGAACATCCCTTCCATGCCAAAGGTGCGTGACTCGTCCGGCACGATGGGCACCACCAGCTTGCCGATGTTTTTGTCTTTCACAAGAATGCCGAGCATGCGCACGAACGCCATCGTGGTGGAAATCTCGCGGTCTTCGGTGCTCTTGAGCAGCGCATCGAACGTTTCCAGAGCGGGTATTTGCAGCGGCTCGTTGACCGGCGTGCGCTGCGGAACCACGCCCATTTCCCGGCTGCGTTCCCTGAGATATTTCATCTCCGGGCTGTCTTCGGGCGGGCGGTAGAAATTCAGGCTTTCCACCTGCTCATCGGTCAGCGGGATGTTGAAACGGTCGCGGAATTTGTACAGCGAGTCCATATCCATCTTTTTCTGCTGATGGGTCGGGTTCTGCGCTTCGCCGGATGCGCCCATGCCGTAGCCCTTCACGGTCTTGGCGAGAATCACCGTCGGCTGGCCGGTATGTTTGACGGCTTCCGCATAGGCCGCGAACACCTTGTACGGATCGTGGCCGCCGCGATTCAGCCGCCATATCTCATCGTCGGACATGTCCGCGACCATTTCCAGCAATTCCGGATATTTGCCGAAGAAATGCTCGCGCACATAGGCGCCGTCCCTCGCCTTGTAGGTCTGGTATTCGCCGTCCACCACTTCCTGCATGCGCTGCTGCAGCAGGCCATGCTTGTCCTTGGCGAACAAGCGATCCCAATGCCTGCCCCAAACTATCTTGATCACGTTCCAGCCCGCGCCGCGGAACACGCTTTCCAGTTCCTGGATGATCTTGCCGTTGCCGCGCACCGGGCCATCGAGGCGTTGCAGATTGCAGTTGACGACGAAGATCAGGTTATCGAGCCTATCGCGCCCGGCCATGGATATCGCGCCCAGCGATTCCGGCTCGTCGGTTTCACCGTCGCCGAGAAATGCCCACACCTTGCGCCCGGCAGTTTGCGCGATGCCGCGATGTTCCAGATAGCGCATGAAACGCGCCTGGTAAATCGCCATCAACGGCCCCAGACCCATCGACACGGTGGAGAACTGCCAGAAGTCCGGCATCAGCCACGGATGAGGATATGACGACAGGCCTCCACCCTCGGTTTCCTGGCGGAACTTGTACATCTGTTCTTCGCTGATA
>JANLIB010000107.1 GCA_024653675.1 Gallionella sp.
TCAAGAAATTTTAACGCTTGCATATCAAACATATGCGGCGCGCTAAAATTTCTTTCGCGCCTTGTCTCGCTTAGGATTTTGAATTAATAGAGGCGCCCTTAAGCACTGATGATTGCTGAACTTCCGTTGCAGCGGGATATTGCTGATCGGATATGCTGTACCCGGACGCGATTTCATGCGGTTTTGCGGCATTTCATCCCTGATATGGGCAGGCTCCTTATGTCGCCAGAACAATTTATCCGCCGCTTCCGTATATTGATCGTCCTCACCTGGACCATCCCGCCGGTGTTCGGACTCGGCGTGCTGATATACATAGGAATGTTCACGTCGGCGCAGATGCTATCGATACTGAGCAACCCGCTTGAGCCTGCCTTCATTATTGCAAGTCTGCTGTTCGCGCTTTGGTATTTCAAGCGTTTCGCCTGCCCCATCTGTGCTTTCCTGCGGGATCGCAGCCCCGAAAATGCCGAAAACGCGGTGCGCCGCATCCGCCGCTTCACCCTCGACTTCTGGGTGATTTTCCTCGTCTATCTGATCGTGGCGCCTACCACGGTGATCGTCAGCGCCCAGCTTTACGCAGGTTTTCAGCCACTGCCGCTGGACTGGTTCCGCATACACCTGGTCGCGCTGATCGTCTCCATCATCGTCGGCCTGCCGATTTTCTTTAAGGTTCTCGATCTGTTCGGAAAGGTATTGCACGGCGTAACCCTGAAAAAACCGCATGTCACGGTCAAGCTGAAAGTATTTTTAATTGGCGCCCTGGTGCCGCTGCTGGTCGATACCATGCTGGTGCAGTACTACTGGGCCAGCACCGGCTATTTCACTGCGGAGACCTTTGGGGTATGGCTGCTGCTCGAGGTGCTGGCTATCGCCGGGAGCATAATTTTCGTGCGCAGTTTCGGCCAGTCGTTGCGTCCGTTGCAGCAGGTGATTGGCCTGCGCACCTCATTACTGGATATGGACCTTTCCCGTCTCGCCTCGCAGTCCACGGATGAGTTGGGCGTGCTCTCGGAGGAGTTTCGCAAGCTCCTGGAAGATCTCAAGGTGCACAACAGGATGCTGGAGATCAACAACCGTATCCTGCGCTTTACAGGCACCGATGCGAGCATGGCGGAGGTGGTGAACATGATCCTCGATACCTGCCAGAGCGCGGTGGGCGGGGACATGATCTTCCTGATCCTGCACGATGCCGAGAGAAATGAGCTGGTCGGCGTCGCGCAGACCGGCGCCCCTTACAATCCAACCGGGCATTTCCGCCTGCCGCTGAATGAACGTTCAATGGCCGCGTTGATTTTTAACAACGGCAAGACCACTGCCATCAGCGACTGCAACAGCGATTCGCGCGTAAGCCGGGAAATGGTGGCGCGTTTTTCCGTTCGCTCCGCGCTGGGCACTCCGCTGATTGCGGAAGGCCGGGCGATAGGCGTGATGATGAGTATTACCAGAAAGAGTGTGCATGATTACAGCGACCGGGAGATCATGCTGATGGAGGGGTTTGCGCATGAGGCCGCGCTGGTGGTGAATTCCAGAATGCTTCAGGAGCGCAGCGCGCGCGCCGAGCGGCGCTACGAGCAGCTGAACCAGTTGGCGCCGGATGCGATCTTTCTGCTCGACGCGAATTTGCGCTTGCTGGAGGTCAACGCGGCCGCTGCCAGATTGCTGGGCGAACAACCCGGTCATTTGCATGGCCGCAATCTGGCAGATTTTGTCGCCGGAGATATGCGCGATTTGCAGAGGCTTGTTGAGGGCGCTGAAGAAGGCGCTACCAGTCACTTCGAGGCAAGTGTCGTGCGCGCGGACGGAGCACGGGTAGCCGTGGAAATACACGCCAACCGGCCCATGCCGGACGAACCGTTGATCCAGGCATTTATCCGCGACATCTCCGTCATCCAGCAATCCCGCGAAGCGCTATACCATCTGGCGCACCACGACCCGCTCACCACGCTGCCCAACCGTTTGCTGTTCCACGACCGCATGGAACATGCCCTCGAGCTGGCGCGGCGCGAGGGAAAGCAGGTCGCTGTGCTGTTCCTGGACCTTGACCGTTTCAAGAACATCAACGACACCCTGGGCCATCCCACCGGCGACAAGCTGCTGCAGGAAGTGGCAAAGCGGATCAAGAGCCTGATACGCGAGCAGGATACCTTGAGCCGGCTGGGCGGCGATGAGTTCCTCCTGCTTATCGAGCAGTTGGGCGATACCCGGGAGGCAGTCATGGTCGCCCAGAAACTATTGGAGGCTTTTGTCCAGCCGTTCGCCGTGGAAGGCCATGAGCTGTACCTCTCAGCCAGTATCGGCATCAGTGTGTTTCCGGTTGACGGCCAGAACGGAGCCACTCTGGTGCGCAATGCCGATATGGCCATGTACCGCGCCAAGGAACAGGGGCGCAATAACTACCAGTTCTACACCCAGAAGCTGACCGACAGCGCAGTCGAAAGGGTTGCGCTGGAAACCGCACTGCGCCGCGCGCTGGAACGCGGCGAGCTGCTGCTGCACTATCAGCCGCAGATCGATCTGAACAGCGGCGCTCTGGTCGGCGCCGAAGCCTTGATCCGCTGGCAGCACCCCGAAATGGGACTGGTGTTGCCGGGCCGGTTCATCCATCTGGCGGATGAAAGCGGACTGACCCAGCCTATCGGCGAATGGGTGCTCTTCAGCGCCTGCGAACAAATGCGGCTCTGGCGTGAGCAGGGATTCGATCTCCCGCGCATAGCAATCAACCTGTCCGGCCAGCAATTGCAAAAGAAAGGAATAGTCGAACAGGTACAGCGCGTATTGCGCGAGACCGGCATGGAGCCCAGCCGGCTGGAACTGGAAATCACCGAAAGCTTCATCATGCGCCAGGCGGACGAAGCGATTGACATGCTCAAACGGCTGAAGAAAACAGGCGTGCAGCTGGCGATCGACGATTTTGGCACCGGGTATTCCAGCCTGAGCTACCTCAAGCGCTTGCCGGTGCATAAGCTCAAGATCGACCGGTCATTCGTGCAGGGCATCCCGCAGGACAGCAATGATGCCGCCATCACCCGTGCGATCATCGCACTGGGAAGAAGCATGCAGCTCACAGTCATCGCCGAAGGCGTCGAAACGGAACAGCAGCGGGATTTTCTGCACGCCGAAGGCTGCGACGAGGGGCAGGGCTATTATTACAGCCGCCCGGTTTCCGGCGCCGATTTTCTCTCGGCCTGGCGCCGATGACTCAGGGTGCGATTCAAACTGATATGGAACTTATGCTGCTTGCCAGATCAATATAGTAATTACGCAGAACAGGTTGATCGCCCGATTCAACCGGGAGCGCCGACGTCCCCGTCGGCAACAAACGGTAAAGCACACAAGAATGCCGACGCGGACGTCGGCGCTCCCGGTGCTGTTCCAAAGAGTCGGCTGGCTGATCTCTCTGATCTCTGGATACTTCCACATCAGTTTGAATCGCACCCAGGCTGCCAAAAGACTGCAGCCAAGTCGTTGGTTATCTGCCGCACCTTCCTCAATACTTACTGACTGTGCTATCTTCCACAATGGCCAATAGGCCTGGCCGAACTCGACAGGCAAGTACGTTCGTCGCACAATGCGCCATGACTACAACTCAATATGCCCAACGCCGCGCCCGCCTGCTGGAAAAAATGCAGCACGGCATCGCCGTCGTGCCTACCGCGCCCGAAATCGCACGCAATGGTGACTCCCATTATTCCTACCGCCACGACAGCAACTTTTATTACCTGAGCGGATTCACCGAGCCGGAAGCCGTGCTGGTTCTGATCGCCGGCGTCTCTCCCAAGGCCATGCTGTTTTGCCGCGAGAAAAATCCGGAGCGGGAAATCTGGGATGGCCATCGTTACGGCCCGGACGCCGCGCGCGAACAATTCGGTTTCGACGCGGCTTACCCGATCGCGCAACTGGATGAAAAACTGGCCGAACTGATGGGCAACCAGCCTGCGCTGTTTTATCCCTTGGGTCACGATGCCGCATGGGACGAGCGCATCCTGAAACTGCGCAGCGCAGTGCGGGCCAAAGTGCGCAGCGGCATACGCGCGCCGGATGAGATCCGCGACATTCGCGCACTGCTCAACGAAATGCGTTTGATCAAGGATACGCACGAACTCGATATCATGCGCCGCGCTGCGGCGATCTCAACCTCGGCCCATCGCCGCGCGATGCAATTCACCCGCCCCGGTCTGTTCGAGTACCAGGTCGAAGCGGAGCTGCTTCATGAATTCTGCTCTCACGGCGCGCGCCATACCGCCTACACCTCCATCGTCGCAAGTGGAGCGAATGCCTGTGTGCTGCACTATGTGGGAAACGACGCCAGGCTCAAGGGTGGCGATCTGTTGTTGATAGACGCGGGCTGCGAACTGGGAAGCTATGCCTCCGACATCACGCGCACCTTTCCCGTCAATGGAAAATTCAGCGCCGCGCAGAAAGACGTGTATGAAATCGTGCTTGCCGCCCAGGCCGCCGCGATCGGCGCTGCCCGTCCCGGCAATGCCTGGGACGCGCCGCATAACGCCGCGCTTCGCGTATTGGCGCAAGGCTTCATCGACCTCAAGCTGTGCAGCGGCAGCGTGGATGCCGTGCTGGAAAACGAGAGTTACAAAAGGTTCTACATGCACCGCACCGGCCATTGGCTTGGCATGGACGTGCACGATGTCGGTGATTATAAAACCGGCGGCAGCGCTAACAAGAATGAAAGCGATTGGCGCCCGCTGCAACCCGGCATGGTGCTGACCGTCGAACCCGGCTGCTACATCCGTCCCGCCGACGATGTGCCAAAAGCACTGTGGAACATCGGCATCCGCATCGAGGACGATGTGGCCATCACCGCAACAGGCAATGAAGTGCTGACCGAGGCTGCGCCAAAAACGGTGGCGGCAATCGAAGAGCTGATGAAGCGGTAACGGTAGGGTGGATAAAGCGCCAACCCTCACCCCAACCCTCTGGGTGAAACAACTAGCCATTCGACTAGGCTGCAAACGACCGCAGCAAAGTCGCTGGTTATCCTGGAGGGAGAGGGAGCGATTGCCCTTTCCCCCTCCGGGGAAAAGTTGGATAGGGGGCTGCGCGTATCCACCACTTGCAACGGTGGATACGGCACGATGTGCCTTTATCCACCCTACGAAACCAGTCGTCATTCCCGCGGAGGCGGGGAATCCAGTCAAAAACAAAACCGCCGGGGGTAGCCCGGCAGCTAGTCACTTTTTCTTGCTTCGCCAAAGAAAAAGTAACCAAAAAGAAGGCGACCCCGGTTTGCCGCCCCTGCGGGGT
>JANLIB010000117.1 GCA_024653675.1 Gallionella sp.
TGCCGACGCGGACGTCGGCGCTCCCGGTGCTGTTCCAAAGGGTCGGCTGGCTGATCTCTCTGATCTCTGGATACTTCCACATCAGTTTGAATCGCACCCGATGACTCATGCAGCGGCGCCGCGTTTGATTGAAAATGGAATAATACATGGCAATCGAAACCGAACTCAAATTGCGCATCGCTCCCGGCCAGCTTGCCAGACTGAAGCGGCATTCGTCGCTCAAGGCGCACCAGATCTCGCGGCCGGCCACGCGCCGCCTGCACAATATCTATTTCGATACACCCCGGCTTGATCTGCACAAATCCGGAATGGCGTTGCGCCTGCGCCGCACCGGCGGGCAATGGCTGCAAACATTGAAGGGCGGGGGATCGGTCAATGCCGGGTTGCACCTGCGCGATGAATGGGAAACACCGGCGGACGGCGAGGCGCTCGACTTTGAAGCGCTGGAAGCCAGCGGAGCCAGGCGTTTGTCCCATGCGGTGCGCAAGAGATTACAGCCGGTCTTTGTGACGGATTTTTCCCGCAACATGCGCATGCTGGATTTCGAGGGCGCCCAAATCGAACTGTGCATGGACAGCGGCGAGATCAGGGCAGGGCGGAGCGCACGTCCGGTCTCGGAGCTCGAACTCGAACTCAAATCAGGCGAAACGGCGCAGTTGTTCAGGCTGGCGCTGGCCTTGCTTGACGCCGTGCCGCTGGAAGTGGAACACACCAGCAAGGCGGAATATGGTTATCGCCTGTATTCTCATGCGAAGCCGGCAGTGGCCAAAGCTGTGACGCCTGACCTTGCGAAATGTCCCGATGCGGCCGGCGCGTTGCAGGCGATGATCTGGCCGTGCCTGTTTCATCTGCAGGCCAATGTGCCGGGCGCGGTGCACAAGCTGGGTGATGAATACCTGCATCAGGTGCGCGTCGCGCTGCGCCGCTTGCGCGTAGCGCTGGGCATGGCAAAAACTTACCGTGAAGACGATGAACTGGCTGCCTTGCGCGAGGATGTCGCGGAGTTGTGCGTGAAACTGGGACGCCCGCGCGAATGGGATGTGTTCACCACGCAAACACTGGCGCCGGTGCGCGAGCGCCTGCCTGAAGATGCGGGATTGCGCGCCGTGTTGAAAGCCAGCGAGAAGCTGCGCGAACAGCATCACGCAAAGGTGCGGGAAGCCTTGCAGTCGCAGGATTTTCAGCGTCTTCTGTTGCGCTTCGGCGTGTGGATGCATGGCCGCTATTGGCGTGAATCTTCATCTGAGGTTATGCCGGGCTTGCGGCAATTTGCCGGTAATATCCTGCAACGGCACAGCAAACGGGTGAGAAAACTCGGCACACAGATTGCCGCTGCGGATGCCGGAATGTTGCATGCACTGCGCATCTCATGCAAGAAGCTGCGTTACAGCGCGGAACTGTTCGCATCCCTGTATGCAGGCCGGAAAATCACGCGCTACCTGTCCGCGCTGGCTCCGTTGCAGGACACGCTGGGCATGCTGAATGACATTGCCGTCGCGCGCCGTTTGCTCGATGAGCTGGAGAGCAAGGAACGTCACGAGATGCTCACGCTGATCCGCGGCTGGATCGAGCACGATTATGCGAGCCGTATGGCCGAATTGCACGAGGTGTGGAAGAAGTTTGCCGGACAGAAGGAATTTTGGGATTAGTAAAAACCAAATCCCCTCCCCCTGGAAGGGGGAGGGTTAGGGAGGGGGTGGAGAACCCGTTGCGAATTTGCGTTTTCATCCCCATCTCCGGTTGCCCCTTGGCTTCGCTCTCCCCTCTCACAGTAGCTGTTGTTGTAGGGTGGGCGCAGCCCACGCAGTTGACATCGCGGTCGAATGACAAATACCGCGTGGGCTGCGCCCACCCTACGGTATTCTTGTCTTTTGTAACGCAAATTGGAATTTGAGGTAGTGATGCAACGACTGCATAGTATGTTTGGAATACCAGCATCGCCGCTCGAAGCGCGGCACCGGCCATCCGGATTGAACACGCAATTCAATGGCGATGGATTGTCGTTTAATGAATATGTGGCGCGCAATCGCGACATGCTTGCCAAAGCCCACGCCAAACTTGGTGCTGCCGATCTGCAAAAATTAATTGATGGCAATGCGCCGTTCGAATTGAAGCCCAATAATCCATCCCCTCCCCCTGTCAGGGCCAGGGAGGGGGCAGAAACTTCATTACCCTGCCGGCAAAAACCTTACCGGCGCGGCGTGCTGCTCACGCACGGCCTGACCGGCTCTCCTTATTTCATGCGCCATCTTGCCGGTTTTTTTCAGGAAAACGGTTTTCGCGTCATGGCGGTATTGCTGCCCGGCCACGGCACGCAGCCCGGCGATCTGCTGGACGTGCGCTGGCCGGAATGGGCCAGGACGGTGGCCTATGGCGCAGACAGGCTGGCCGAGGAGGTCGATGAAGTGTATCTGGCGGGATATTCGATAGGCGGCACGCTGAGCGCATACCAGAGTTTGTGCGATAGCCGGGTGCGCGGCCTGTTCCTGTTTTCTCCCGCGATCAGGATTACGCCGCGCGCTGCGTTCGCCAGCCTGCACAAGCTGTATAGCTGGCTGATACCGTCCGCGAAGTGGGTGGATATCATGCCCGACCGGGATATTTACAAGTATGAATCATTCACGAAAAATGCCGCTGCGCAGACGCATGCGCTGACCAGGCATCTCGGCGCCCGATTGCGCCTGCATGAGTTGGACATCCCGATATTCACCGTTGCCAGCGCAGATGATATAACCGTCAACACTTCGGCTATTGTTGAATTCATGGCGCGCGCGCGTCATCCATCCAGCAGGCTGGTGCTGTACACAACCGAACCGGAAAAGTTGCCGCCCGGCATTTCGCCGGGAAGAGTGGAATTGGTGAACAGCGTATTCCCCGAACAGAAAATATTAAGCTCATCGCATGTGGCCATCGTGCTGCCTGCCGATGATGCGCACTACGGCGCGAATGGGGAGTACTCAAATTGCATACATTATTATCCGGACAAGATGGAAAAATACGATGCGTGCATCAGGAATCCAGCTGAAGATTTTCAAGGCGAGATAACCGTGAAAAACCTTGAAGCCGGAATATTGCGCCGCCTGATGTACAACCCGGATTTTGCGGGGCTAAAGGTTTCGATGAAGCGATTCTTGGACAATTTGCCGTGATTGCATGCCACCTCATCTGCTGCGCAAACCTAAGCCGGACAGGCCGGAACCAAAAGCCGGAAGTTGTCTTCTCATTGGATTGAATGCAGTTTTGTAGGAGCGCAATTTATTGCGCGATTGGATGATGCGAAAATCTCATCGCGCAATAAATTGCGCTCCCAGTATCGTAAATCGTAAATAACGAAACATTTTGTTTGGTGCTTACCTGCAGTCATGTGGGTTGGGTTAGCGGCAGGAAACAACAAGTGCTTTTCACGTTTGC
>JANLIB010000142.1 GCA_024653675.1 Gallionella sp.
GTAGCGGTGTTCGGTCATGTCGGTCCCTTATCGGCTTGATAAAATCTGTTCGAATGGCGTAGGGTGGGCGCAGCCCACGCGGATGTTGAATTACAACAGCGCGTGGGCTGCGCCCACCCTACGCCATTCGAACAGATTTTATCAAGCCGATAAGGGACCGACATGACCGAACACCGCTACACGCTCACGCTATCCTGCCCTGACCGGGTCGGCATCGTCGCGGCGGTGAGCGGCTTTGTCGCGCAGCATGGCGGCTGGATCGTGGAAGCCAGCTACCACACCGATCCGGAAGCGCAACGCTTTTTCATGCGCCATGAGCTCCGCGCGGATTCGATGCCGTTTGATGCGGACGAGTTCCGCCGCCGCTTTACGCCGCTGGCGCAGGAATTCGGCATGAGCTGGCAGCTTTCCGATTCTGCCGTCAGGAAACGCCTGGTGATTCTGGTGAGCCGGCAGGATCATTGCCTGGCCGATCTGCTGCATCGCTGGCGCAGCGGCGAGTTGCCGGTGGACATTCCATACGTGATTTCCAATCACGAAGACCTGCGCAGTTTTGTCGAGTGGCACGGCATCCCGTTCATTCATGTCGATATGCCGGGAAATGATGCTATTGCCAAGGCCGCCGCATTCGACAAAATCGCCGGGCTTATCGGGGAACATCGCGGGGATTGCGTGGTGCTGGCGCGCTTCATGCAGATATTGCCTGCGTCGCTGTGCCAGCGTTATCCGGGGCGCATCATCAACATCCACCACAGCTTTCTGCCTTCCTTCGCCGGCGCGAAACCTTATCACCAGGCCTATCAACGCGGCGTCAAACTCATCGGCGCAACCTGTCATTACGTCACCGACGAGCTGGATGCCGGGCAGATCATCGAGCAGGACACGGTGCGCATCGACCACGGGGACACGGTGGAGGATCTGGTTCGCTACGGGCGCGATATCGAGAAGACGGTGCTTTCGCGCGGCCTGCGTTATCATGTGGAAGACCGCGTGCTGGTGTGCGGCAGCAAGACCATCGTTTTTCGCTGAATCTTTGAGAACAGGGAGGACAGAACGGCATGAATGCAACCGACCGCGCCTTAATCGAGCAAAACCAGTTGTTCCGGGATATGGATTTCACCAGTGTCGAATACATGCTGGAGCGCTGTTCCGAGCGCGACCTGGCTGCAGGCGAAAGCTTGTTGCAACCGGACGTCCCGAATCATCATCTTCACCTGATAGTGGCAGGCAGGCTGAGCGTTCGCCTTGCCGGACAGGAGTCAATGGAACATGCGACGCTGGGCGCCGGAGAGTGTGTGGGGGAAATATCCCTGGTGGATGGCAAACCCCCTTCGGCATTGGTCGTCGCCTCCGAGCCTGCCCGTATCCTGTCGATACCCCATGACACGGTATGGTCACTGGTCAACCATTCCCATGAAATCGCCCGCAACCTGCTCGGCATCGTTGCCGGCCGGATGCGCAACGACAACCGCGCGCTGATCACTTCCAATGACTCAAGAAAGCAATTCGAACACCAAGCCTATGTCGATGCATTGACCGGTGTGCATAATCGTCACTGGATGGCGGATGCCTTCGCGCGCACCATGCACCGCTGCGCGCTCAACCGGCGCCCCTTTACCCTCATGATGGCGGACATCGATCATTTCAAGCGCGTGAATGACACCCACGGGCATCTGGTCGGCGACATCACCCTGAAAACTGTCGCCAGAACAATAACCGAAAAACTTCGCCCCAGCGACCTGTTCGTCCGCTATGGCGGTGAGGAATTTGTAATGCTGTTGCCCGACACTGACAAATTCAATGCGCTGATGGTGGCTGAACGGCTGCGCAAAGCCATTGAGGATACAACGATAAATCACGGAGACCTGTCTTTTCAGGTGACTATCTCGGTAGGTATCACGCCGACCCAGAATGAAGAAAAACTCGATGGCCTCATCGGCGAAGCTGATCAGGCGCTTTACCGCGCAAAGGAACTGGGACGAAACCGCGTGGCGATATTCGGCTGATTCATCCTAAAAACCTCAGTTCAATCCGCAGATTACGCAGATTAACGCAGATTTTCAGAGGGTTGCTGGCAAGTTTCACTTCACCCAAAAGGTGGGTCGGCA
>JANLIB010000143.1 GCA_024653675.1 Gallionella sp.
CAAGCAACGCCGCCCCGAAGACTACAAGAACTACGCAGATTATTATGCCTACCTGCGCGCTGCGATGCTGCAGAACAAGGCCGCGTTGGGCGGCGGGGGCATGGATGACGATACCTTCTGGAACGAAACGCTGAGTAAGGGCATCGTCAAACTGGCGGGCGCCACAGCCGCGTTATCCGGCAAGGCCGGCGCAGCCGGTTTGAAGCTGCCGGCCCCGGCGGAGGAAGATGAGCAATATCCTTTGCATCTGATCCCCGGCGTGAACGTCAGTCTGCGCGATGGCCGCCATACCAATCAACCCTGGTTGCAGGAATCGCCTGACCCGTTGACTACCATCGTGTGGGATTCATGGGTGGAAATTCATCCGAAGAAGGCCGCAGAACTTCATATCAGCGAGGGAGATATCCTCGAAGTCACTTCCAGAACCGGCTCGATCAAGGCGCAAGCCTACCTGTTCCCGGGCATTCATCCCGATGCGATCTCTATTCCGCTGGGGCAAGGTCACGAGGCGCTGGGCCGTTATGCCAGGGGTTATGGCGTGAACCCGTTCCAGATCATGGATGCGGTGTTCGACAAGGAAACCGGTGAACTGGCAATGCATGAAACCCGCGTCAGGATCAGCAAGACCGGACAGCGCGTCGTCGTGGTCAAGGATGAAAGTGCGGCAGGCGCCAAGCAGATTCGCAGGAAGATTGCCGGGCGTATGTCTACTGATAAAGTCGATCTTTCGAAGGAGGTTTAAGGTATGTCGGTCAATAATCTATTGGAGAATTGGTCACAATTCCGTCATTTTCATCCGGTGGATGACAAACCCCATGATCCATACAAATGGGCGATGAGCATCGACCTGGATGCATGTTCCGGTTGCAATGCGTGCAGCGTTGCCTGTTATGCGGAAAACAATCTGCCGGTGGTAGGCAAGGAGAAATACGCGCATGGGCAAGCCATGCACTGGATGCGCATCGAACATTACTGGGATGAGGACATTGGCACTAAAGAGGGCAGCGACTTCCCGGATCAGGGCGCGCAATTTCTGCCGATGATGTGTCAGCAGTGCGAAGCCGCCCCTTGCGAAACAGTGTGTCCGGTGGGCGCGACCAACCATACGGCGGATGGATTGAATTCGCAGGTATACAACCGCTGTATCGGCTCCCGGTACTGTTCGGCCAACTGTCCATACAAGGTGCGCTACTTCAATTGGTATGACTATCCGTCAACAGAAAATGTCTGGCCTGAAACAATGACCCAGCAGCTTAATCCTGATGTGACCGTGCGGGGCAAGGGAGTGATGGAAAAATGCACGTTCTGCGTGCAGCGTCTTAATGTTGCCAAGAACGACGCGCGCAACGAGGGACGCACAGTGCATGACGGCGAAGTGCAGACTGCTTGTCAGCAAGCTTGCCCGACCAGCGCCATTTCTTTTGGCAATCTGGTTGATCCGGCTTCCAGAGTCGCCAGGCAATGGGCGCAGCAGCAAGTCGAATTGGACAAGGATAAGCAAACCAAGGATGCCGAACCGGGAGGATCTAATCTGCGCGGCTATCGCATCCTGGAAGAATTGCGTCCTTATCCTTCGGTGATGTATTTGGAGCGGGTGCGCGAGAGCGCGGTGTAGGGCACAAGGGAAGGAAACAGGGTAAATGGAAAAAGATATCCGCGAAGATATAGCCTGGGCACAGATTAACAAGGATGTGCTCGGAAGCCTGGAAGCGCCGAGACCGCTGTACTGGGTAATTCTATTGGCGGCGATTGCCATGATAGGTGTGGCAGTGGGCTGCGAGATTTATCAGTACCAGGTCGGCATAGGGGCCGCCAATATGAATAACCCTCATGCGTGGGGCTTATACATCTCCACCTTCATTTTCTGGATCGGGATGAGCCACTCCGGCACGTTGTTGTCGGCCATTCTGCACCTGATGCACGCGGACTGGCGCAAGCCGATCTATCGTTTTGCCGAGGCGATGACGACTTTCTCGTTGATGACGGCAGGCTTGTTCGTGATGATTCACCTGGGACGCCTGTGGCAGTTTTATTATTCTCTGCCCTACCCGGATGAGCGCGGTCTGTGGCCAAACTTCCAGTCCCCGTTGCTATGGGATGCGATGGCGATTTTTACCTATCTCAGCTCATCCATAATCTTCCTGTATGTCGGCATGATTCCGGATCTGGCAATCTGCCGCGACAGTATGCATCCGGGCTGGCGCAAGAAACTGTATTCCTTGTTGTCGCTGGGCTGGGAAGGCACCGACCGCCAATGGCGTAATTTCCGCGTTACTTATTTGATGATCGCATGTTTCCTGATTCCGCTAGCGGTGTCGGTGCATTCCATCGTGGCTGCCGACTTTGCCATGTCGCAGCAACCCGGCTGGCATGTCACCTCTTTCCCGCCATATTTCGTGGCCGGCGCGCTGTATTCCGGTTGCTCCGGGATCATCACGCTGTTCATCATCCTGCGCTACGTGTTCAAGTTTGAGGAATACATGACCTTGTCTATCCTGAAGAAGATCGTGCGGCTGACCTTTGCGATTGCGATGGTGTGGACTTACCTGAACGCGGTGGAATTTGCGTCGGTTTGGTATAGCCACGATCAGCCATCCAAGGATGTGCTGATCCAGAAAGCCAGCGGGACTTATGCTCCGTTCTGGTGGGGAATGATTTTCTGCGGCTCCATCGTGCCGCTGACTCTGGCCTTCAAACGGGCCCAAACCAACATTCCGGTATTGTTTGCGGTATCGCTGCTGGTGAACCTCGGCATGTGGCTGGAACGCTGGATGATTGTGGCGCCCACTTTCTCGCACGGCATTTACCCGTGGACGTGGGATCATGACCAATGGCCCAGCTTTGTGCAATGGGGCATTGTATTCGGCAGCTTCGGCTGGTTCGTCCTGCTGTTCATGGTGTTCTGCAAAGTGTTCCCGTCAGTGTCCATGTATGAAGTGAAGGAAATGGTTTACCACCGCAGCCTCCACCTGAAGAAGAGCGGAGCTGCCGGGCGGGGAGCGCACTGATATGGGCCAACGTCATATACTTGCGCTGTTTAATAACTTCGAAAATGCCGAAGCCGCGATTTACGAGTTGCGTGCGGCGGACATCAAGGGGTTCAATTTCGATGATTTGACGCTGAAATCCCCCATCGAGCATCACGAGGTGGAGGATATCCTGGGCCAACGCTCAGCCAAAGTGCATTGGTTCACGCTGGTTGGCGCCTTGCTGGGCGGTCTGCTGGGGTTCTTCCTGATTTCCGGCGCGCAGGCGAATTTTTACGCGCAGATGAAGGGTGGCAAGCCGATTGTGCCGCTGCCGCCCAACTTCATGTTGGCCTATGAGATGTTTATTCTGGGCGGCGTGTGCCTTTCTGTTCTGGGCTTCCTGATTTGCGCGGGTTTGCCGGCCAAACGTTCATCGCTGTATAGCGCGAAGGTGTCCGAGGATCAGATCGGCGTTTTGGTGAAAGCGGACGAGTCGGCGATGGCGAAAATCAAAGGGGTGCTCCTCAATCATGAGGCTTTGGAAATTCAGGAAGAGGCAGGGAAATGAGAAAGATATCCTTGGCAGTGTTGAAACCCTCAGTGAAACAACCGGTCATGCCGCCGAAGGAGCTGCAAGCCGCCTTGCCGGGCTTTCAAACGACGGCAGCCCGGTGGCTGGTTATTGTGTCGTTGCTCGCGCCTTCTCTGGCGCACGCGTGGCCATGGTCGCATGACATGGCCAATCAGGTCAGTATCAAGCCGCAGGAAAGCGCCGGTGAAACCGGGCTGGGCATGAAGGTTTTCCCCAGGCGCTCGGTACCTGTTGCAGGCACCAGTGTTTATGTCAAGGATTTGGAAACTGCTACGAAGATGGCCAACCCTGTTCCGGCAGACGCAAAGTCGGTTGATACGGGAAGAAGATTGTATGAGATCTACTGCACTCCCTGTCATGGCCAATCCGGAACGGGTGACGGCCTGGTCGGAGCAAAGCTGATTATGAAACCCTGGAATCTGACCTCGAGCAACGAAATACACAGCTGGGATCCAAAGGAGTATCCGGATGGCCACATCTGGGGCTATATAACACTTGGCGGTGCAGTGATGCCCGGTTACGCCAACGATTTGTCGGCAAACGAGCGTTGGCATGTGGTCAACTACGTGCGCAAAGTATTGCAAGGACAGACTGGGCAAGCTGCGGCCCGTGGCGCCTCGACAGGCTCAGGACAGGCCGCTTCGACAGGCTCAGGACAGGCGAAATAGGAGAAGGTGGACATGTTTGCATACAGCAATTGGGCGGTGTTGACCGTTAGTTTCGTGGTGGTGCTGTCGCTCGCATTGAGCGGCGTCGCCTTGTGCTCGGTGCTGCACTTGGTGGGCGCCAAGTGGCGCACCCAGATATGCCATTTGTCGGCCTCGCTGTACGCGCTGTTTCCGTTGGCGTTCGTGCTGCTGATAATACTGCTGGCGGGCGGCGCAAACACCTTCCCCTGGTGGGGCAACACGGAAGTATCCCATGCCTACATGCCTGGCTGGTATCGTCCGCATTGGCTGATCGCACGGGAAATCATCGGCATCATGTTCATGATGGCGCTATACTGGGTTTTCATCAAACGCCAGGAAGTGAGTGAGCGCAGCAGCGAAGACGCGGCGCGTTTTCACGATGTGGCTACGTGGATACCGTTCTTTTTCGTGTTGTACAGCACCATGGTCGCCTGGGATTTCGAAATGACGCTGGTTCCGGCCTGGCACAGCGCGATTTACGCAATGCATCAGTTCATCAGCAACTTCGGCATGTTCCTTGCGGTTCTGGTAATCTGGACATTCGCCTTGAACAGCCGCAATAAACTGCATCGCCCGGTGGAAACCTATGTCTACAATTACATCGCACAGATGCTTCTCTCATTCACCTTGTTCTGGATTTATACCTTCTTCGCCCAGTATCTGACCATCTGGTATGGCAACCTGCCCGAAGAGACTGACCGGGTGATGGGTATGCAGGACGGCGATTACACGTTTCTCTGGTGGGCGACGCTGGCCCTGAAATTCGTGATCCCGTTTACCTTGCTCGCCTTTCCGGCGCCACGGCACAACATTCACATGATCACTGCTGTCGCCGTCTGCATCATCGCCGGCACGCTGTTCGAGCGCTACGTCTGGATCGGGGGTATCAATGGAACAGGCCCGTACCCGATCATGGCTGCGATAGTAGTCGGCGGGGCAGTGGCGGGCATCGGGTTCTTTCTGGTGCGTTTCGCACTGCAACGTATGCAGATAATCAAGGGGTAATAGATTATGATGAGATTGTATTCCGGGTCGACCTGTCCCTATAGCCACCGCTGCCGCATCGTGCTGTTCGAAAAGGGCATGGATTTCGAAGTGATCGACGTGGACCTGATGAACAAGTCCGAGGATGTCGCGACGATCAATCCCTACAACAAGGTGCCGGTGCTGGTGGAGCGCGATCTGGTATTGTATGAAGCGAATATCATCAACGAATACATCGATGAGCGTTTCCCGCACCCCCAGCTGATGCCGCCCGACCCTGTCATGCGCGGTCGTGCACGGCTATTCCTGCATCGCTTCGAACAGGAACTCTACAGCCAGGTTGACATGATCGAGCATGGAGTGGCGAAATCCGCCGACAAGGCGCGTTCAGTGATTCGCGACAACCTGACGCAACTCGCGCAGATACTGACCAGGCAAAAGTTCCTGCTGGGCGATGAATTCTCCATGCTGGATGTGGCTATAGCGCCGCTGCTATGGCGGCTCGATTATTACGGTATCCAGATGGGCAAGGAGGCCGCCCCGCTGATGAAATATGCCGAGCGTTTGTTCTCCCGGCAGGGTTTCATTGATGCGCTGACGGCGTCCGAAAGAGCGATGCGCAAGTGAAAGACCTCAACACAACTACTACGCTTGGTGATGCTGCGTCGAAAAGCGGCTCAAAATCCTCATGTATAAGCACATACATTCCGGTTTTTCGCCCCTTTTCTCCTTGCCTGACCTGCGCTCGCTACGTTGTGTAGAGGTCTTTGTGAACGGCTTTTCCACGCGTCCATACCTGATCCGCGCGATCTACGAATGGTGTGTGGATAGCGGGTTGACTCCCTATCTGGCCGTCCGCGTCGATGCGCACACCGTGGTGCCGCCGGCACATGTGAAGGACGGACAGATCGTATTGAACCTCAGCTCCGGCGCGGTGCGCAACCTGGAGATGGGCAATGAGATGATCACCTGTTCCGGCCGCTTCGGCGGGGCATCGTTCGACTTGCTGGTTCCGGTCGAAGCGGTCATCGGCATATTCGCCAAGGAGAACGGGCAGGGCTTGGCGTTTCAAGGTGGTGAGCCGCTGCAACCGCCACCCGGAGCAAGCGCCGGCGAAGAGTCCAAACCTGTCCCGCACAAACCCCATCTGAAGATCGTCAAATAAACCTGTCCTGAGCCTGGCCGAAGGGAATGCCGCAGGAACAGCGGCTTTTTTGTTTGGTGCGCCCGGCAGCGCGCGCTTATTCCATTTTCAAATTATAAGCGCTATGTCGTAGGGTGCGTTTTACGCACCAAGCCAACGATGATGGTGCGTGGAACGCACCCTGCATAATTATCCTAAAAACCTCAGTTCAATCCGCAGATTACGCAGATTAACGCAGATTTTCAGAGGGTTGCTGGCAAGTTTCACTTCACCCAAAAGGTGGGTCGGCA
>JANLIB010000157.1 GCA_024653675.1 Gallionella sp.
GATGTGGAAGTATCCAGAGATCAGAGAGATCAGAGAGATCAGCCAGCCGACCCTTTTTGGAGCAGCACCGGGAGCGCCGACGTCCCCGTCGGCAACAAACGGTAAAGCACACAAGAATGCCGACGGGGACGTCGGCGCTCCCGGTGCTGCTCCAAAAAGGGTCGGCTGGCTGATCTCTCTGATCTCTCTGATCTCTGGATACTTCCACATCAGTTTGAATCGCGCCTTTCATTCAAGATCATGGCGCGATAAATCTCGCCCCTACGCTATAATCTACATGTTGCCGCATCCAAATTTATTGTTATCGACCGAGTATTCAGAACATGGAAAAAAGCACCCCATACATTTTGCGGGTTCGCCCGAAGATTCCGGCTCGCCTTGCGCGTCTCGAAGAACTTGCCAACAACCTCTGGTATAGCTGGGATCGGCCAACGCGCGCGCTGTTCGCGCGCCTGCACCCCGGCCTGTGGAAAGCCACCGGGCAGAGCCCGAAGTCATTTCTGAAGCGCATCGACGAACAGCGCCTGCTGGATGCGGCGGATGATCAGGTGTTCATCGGCAATCTCAACCGCGTATTGGCGGCTTACGATACTTACCATGCTTATAATTTGCCGGCCAGCGGGGCGGACTGGCTGCGCAAGGACGATCTGGTCGCTTACTTCTGCGCCGAATTCGGTTTTCACGAAAGCTTTCCGATCTACTCCGGCGGTCTTGGCATTCTGGCGGGGGATCACTGCAAAGCGGCGAGTGACCTGCGCTTGCCGTTTGTCGGCATCGGCTTGCTGTACCGTCAGGGCTATTTTCATCAAACCATAGACAGCGACGGCAACCAGATCGCCTCCAACAGCGATTCCCATTTTGAAGATATGCCCATCGTTCCCGCCAGGCTTGCCGACGGTTCTGAAGCGTACACGTCGGTGGATTTGCAGGAGCGCAAACTCAATATCAAGATATGGCAAGCCAAGGTCGGGCACATCACGCTGTACCTGCTGGACACCGATCTGGACAGCAACAGCCCGCATGACCGCGATATCACTCACCGCCTGTATGGCGGAGACAAGGTGATGCGCATGGAGCAGGAAATCGTGCTCGGCATCGGCGGGGTGCGCGCGTTGCAAACGCTCGGCCTGAAACCCACGGTGTGGCACATCAACGAAGGCCATGCGGCGTTTCTGGTAGTGGAGAGGATACGCCAGAAGATGGCTGACCATGGCCTGGATTTCGCAGCCGCGCTCGAATATGTGGCGGCCAACACCATTTTTACCACTCACACGCCGGTGCCGGCCGGTCATGACCATTTCAACGAAGGGATGGTGCAGGCTTACTTTGAACGCTACTACCCGGAACTCAAACTCAGCCGCGAGGAATTCCTGGAACTTGGCAAAACCAGGGACAGCGCCGATTTCAATATGACCGCCCTGGCAATTCGCGGCACGCGCTTCCACAATGGCGTATCGCGCATCCATGGCGGCGTGTCGTCGGAAATTTGCGGATTCATGTGGCCGGAAATCGAGCACAGGGAAAATCCGATGACTTACGTCACCAACGGCGTGCATGCGCCGACTTTCCTGGCGTCCGAGTGGATCGAGGTGCTGGAACGTCATCTGGGACTGGAATGGAGCGCGCGCATGAATGACGTGGAATTCTGGGATGACATCAAGAACATCCCAGACCACCTGTTCTGGAGTGTGCGCCAATCCCTGAAGGCCAAGATGTTGAACATGGTGCGCGAACGCATCAGCGCGCAGCACTTCCGCAATCAAGGCTCGGAGGCGCACCTGGATCGTCTGCTCAAATATGTCAATCCGGAAAATCCGAATATCCTCACTATCGGCTTCGCCCGCCGCTTTGCGACTTACAAACGGGCGACGATGTTGTTCGGCGATCTCGACTGGCTGCGCACAATTCTCGACGGTTCGGAACGCCCGGTGGTCTTCATCTTCGCGGGCAAGGCGCACCCGGCGGATATACCCGGCCAGGACCTGATCCGCCGCATCACCCAGATATCCAAGATGCCGGAATTCATCGGCAAGATCCTGATGGTGGAGGGCTACGATCTTGCCTTGTCGCGCAAGCTGGTTTCCGGCGTGGATGTCTGGTTGAATACCCCGTTGCACCCGCTGGAAGCCAGCGGCACATCGGGCATGAAGGCGGGCATCAACGGCGCCATCAACTTGTCGGTGCTCGACGGCTGGTGGGGCGAAAGCTATGACGGCGAGAACGGCTGGGCGATCAAGCCGGTATCGGAATTATTGAGTGAAGAAGTTCGCACACACGAAGAAACCCGCACGCTCTACGAACTGTTGCAGGATCATGTCGTGCCGCTGTACTACGATCACGGCAAGATGGGATTCTCGCCGGACTGGGTGAAGATGTCCAAGCGTTCGATGGCCAGCATCATGCCGCGCTTCAACGCCAAACGCATGGTGGGGGAATATCTGGCCAAGTGCTATTTGCCGGCCAGCCAGCAGCACCGTTTGTTCAAGGAAAAGCAGTTTGAAAGCTCACACATCATCGCCGATTGGAAAGCGCGCGTCCGCCATTCGTGGCCGGGAGTTGCGCTGCGCCGCATGGACGCCGTGCAGAACGAGATCAACTTCGGCGAAAGCCTGCGTCTTGAAGTGGCAGTCAGGTTGAACGGACTGCAACCCGGCGATATGGTGGTGGAGATGTTGATGGGTTTTCAAACCAAAAGGGAAGAATTGCAATCCACGCGCCATTACCATTTTGAAGACACCGGCGAGACAACGGCAGCGGGCGAAAGCGTTTTTGCCATCGTGGTGCAGCCGGAACGGTGCGGCAAGCTGGAATATCATATTCGAGCCTATCCATATCACGATATGCTGACGCATACGTTTGAATTGGGCATGATGCGCTGGCTGTAAAAAACCGCCATTCCGTTATTCGTTCAAAGCGGCAATAATTTTCCCGGATATCCGAAGAACTTTTGGCCATGCACCCCGTAGGAGCGCGCCCTGCGCGCGACATGACTATTGATCGCACGCAGGGCGTGCTCCTACGAGGGTTAGCTCGAAAAGGGTGGATATTGAAATGGCCGAACTGAAAGTCCTGTTTGCGGCTTCCGAAGTCGCCCCGCTGATCAAGACCGGCGGATTGGCCGATGTCAGCGGCGCATTGCCCGCCGCCTTGCGCGCAATCGGCGTGGACGTGCGGGTGCTGGTGCCGGGATATAACCGGGTCATGGCGCATCTGGCGCAACACGAGGTCGTGGCGACGCTGGATGCTTTGTCGGGCTTTCCTTCCTCGCGATTGTTATCCGCCACGATGACGAATGGCGTGCCGCTGCTGGTGCTGGATAGTCCAGGCATGTATCAGCGTGAAGGCGGGCCATACCAGAACGCCAGCGGCCTTGACTGGGCCGACAACGCGCAACGCTTCGGTTTGCTGTCCAAAGCGGCTGCTGTACTGGGCAGCAGCGCGTCGCCGCTGAACTGGCATCCCGGCATTGTGCATTGCAATGACTGGCAAACCGGCTTGACGCCTGCCTATCTGCATTTCGCGCAGGGTGCGGCGCCGAGCGTGATCACCATCCACAACATGGCTTTCCAGGGCATCTTTCCTCCGGCGATGTTGCAGGAATTGGGCTTGCCGCCATCCTGTTTTGACATCAACGGTGTGGAGTTCCACGGCAGCCTGTCATTTCTCAAAGCCGGTTTGTTTTATGCCGGCCACATCACCACAGTCAGCCCGAACTACGCCAAAGAGATACAGCAAGAGGAGCTGGGTTTTGGCTTGCAGGGTTTGCTGGCCACGCGCCGTGACGACCTGACCGGCATCCTGAACGGCATTGATACCGATGAATGGGACCCGGCCGGCGACCCGTATCTCGCCAGGCAATACAGCCGCGCAGACATGGCCGGCAAGGCCGCCAACAAGGAATTCATGCAAAGCAGATTCGGCCTTAATCTTGAACCGCATGTGCCGCTGCTCGGTGTGGTCAGCCGTTTCACCGAACAGAAGGGGCTGGATGTGCTGCTGGAAATCGCGCCGCTGCTGACCATGTTGCCGGTGCAGTTGGCCATGCTGGGCACCGGCGATGCGCAGTTACAGATGATCGCGCGTGACTTGTCGCATCGCTATCCCGGCAGGATCGGCGTGCATGTCGGCTTCAGCGAAGAACTCTCGCACCAGATCGAAGCCGGGGCTGATATGTTCGTCATGCCGTCGCGCTTCGAACCCTGCGGACTGAACCAGTTTTATAGCCAGCGCTACGGTACCCCGCCCATCGTCCACGCCACCGGCGGCCTGGTGGATTCAGTGGTGGACTGCACCGCAGCAACGCTCAGGGACGGCACGGCCAGCGGCTTCAAGTTCTACGGCATGACCGCAGGCAATCTGATCGCCGCGATACGCCGCGCCGTCGATCTCTACCGTGATCGCGGCAAATGGGAAACCCTGCGCAGGAACTGCATGGCCAAGGATTTCAGCTGGGAAAGCAGCGCCAGGGCCTATCGAGAGGTTTATCTCAAGGTGTTGCGGGAGATGTAGTAGGGGGGCGCCTCTATTAATCCAAACTCCGTCCCGATACGGCGTTGCTCAAGAAATTTTAACGCTTACATATCAAACATATGCGGCGCGCTAAAATCTCTTTCGCGCCTTGTCTCGCTTAGGATTTTGAATT
>JANLIB010000021.1 GCA_024653675.1 Gallionella sp.
GCCGAGGCAATCCATTGGTGGAAACGCTACGCTTTTTCCACCCTACATTAACCTGATTTAGATTTGCTTGGAAAACCGCGCCAGCGCTTGATCTACGATATATTCTTGTCACAAATTGCGAAGACTTAACTGGTAAGAGACTAAAGGCAAGATGCCCGCTGCATTGGTTAGCTGACAACCTTCCTGGCATCAGCGGGTGGCAGTCCGCACCAGGGCGAGCTTTGAACCCAGTCCATGAATTTTTCGGCAGGCAAAGGCTTGCTCATGAGATACCCTTGTGCGGAATCGCAGCCCATTTCACGCAGTTTGTCCCATGTCGCCTGATTCTCCACGCCTTCAGCCACGGCGTGCAGGCCGAGATTGTGCGCAAGTTCGATGGTGGAACGCACGATCACTTCATCATTTTCGTTTCCACCCATGTCGATGACGAAGGACTTGTCGATCTTGATCTTGGCCACCATCAGTTTCTGAAGATAGGCCATCGAAGAATAGCCGGTGCCAAAATCGTCGATCGACATTTGAACGCCAAGCCTGGAAAGCCTGCGGGTGTTCTCAATGGCAGTAATTGGGTCATTCATGATGGCGGTTTCAGTCACTTCGAGCTCAAGCAGATGGCTCGGCACTTCATGCTCGGCAATCAATGAGGCGACGGTATCGGGAAAGCCCTTGTCCTGCAAATTAACCGCCGAAATGTTGACCGCTATCGGGAGGACCAAGCCCTGGTCGCCCCATTCCCGGATTTGCTTCATTGCCAGCCGCAGTACTTCCTGCGTCAGCGGCTTGATATGACCGGACATCTCGGCCAGCTCGATGAACGAATCCGGATAAAGCAAGCCCAGGCGCGGATGCTGCCAGCGCACCAGCGCCTCCACGCCGATGACTGAACGGGTGCCGATATCGATCTTGGGTTGGAAATGCAGCACCATCTCGCCCTCGTTGATCGCGCGCCGCAATTCGCCTTTCAGCGCTATCGCTTCGGACTTTCCCTCGCCCATTTCCGGCAGGTACACCATCACACCCAGCTTTTGCCGTTTCGCCTCGTACATGGCGGCGTCGCTATGCGTAATCAGCGCCAGTTCATCTTCGCCGTGCTGCGGGAACATTGCGATGCCGATACTGGCGTCGGCCTCGATCATGTGTCCATCGATTTGCAGCGGCTCCCTGATCGCCATCAGCACGCGTTGCGCGACCTGCACCGCGCGCTCCATATCCGTCACTTTCGGCAACAGGATCGCGAATTCATCTCCACCCATACGTGCAACCGTATCAGAATCGCGCAAAACCTTGTTGCAGGCATTGGCGACGTGCTGCAGCACCAGATCACCGGCGTGATGACCCAGGGTATCGTTGATTTCCTTGAACATGTCCATGTCCATGGCCACCAGCGCAAACAACTCCTGCGAGCGCCGCGCGCTCGACAGCGCAGTGTGCAGCCGGTCGTGGAACAAGGCGCGATTCGGCAATCTGGTCAATGCATCGTGCATTGCCTGGTGTTCCAATTGCTTATTGACGATCTGCAACTGCGTGGTTCGATCGATTACGCGCCGTTCCAGTGTCTGATTGAGCCGGAGTATCTCCTCTTCCTTCTTTGCGCGCTCTCCGTCCAGATGCTTCAACTTGGCAGACATGTCGTTGAACGCAAGCGCGGTTTGCGCCAACTCGTCCTTGCCGTACACATCGATCCGATACCCCAGATCGCCCCCGGCAATTTGCTTCGCGCCCTGCTGCAATGCATTCAGACCCAGCGTCAGGTAATAGCCCAGCGCCAGGGAAAACAGCCCTACCAGTGCCAGATTAAGCATGCCGAAGCCAAAAGATTTTGCGCGCGTTTCGCTGATCAATTGCTGAATCGCCGACGTCGAAAAGCCGATCTCGACACGTCCGTATTTTTCGCCTGCCACAACGATATCGGCATAGGCGTCGAACACGCCATCATGGTCTGCGGAAGCCAGGCTGGTATCTGCCACGAATTTCTGTGTCAGCTTCTGCTTCTCGCCCTTTTCTGCGAGCACACCCTGTTTTGACAGCACACGCGCATAAACGATGTCTGGGTTGGACAGCACTTCATCCACGAAACTTTCCAGCGCCGCAATATCGGTCGCCAGCACTGCCGCCTGTGCGGTGGATGCGAACAGCCTCGCGGTGGTATCGGTGCGCTTCAGCAACGCATCCTCGCTGGAATGTTTGAGTATGTTCAACCCGTTCCAGATCAGGATGACGAGCAAGGCCGCTTGAATCGCCGTTACGCCCAGAATGATCTTCCAGCGGAACGACATGGTTATTTCACCTCAAGCGGAAAATTCGACCTGCGCACCTTCTCATATTCCGCGTCATCCGCTACATCCAGCGCTTTGATATTGACTGCCCTGAGCAGCGTTTGCCCATCCGCATCCTGCCCCATGTCTATCATGGTTTTCTGCAGCTTGCCAAGATTTGCCGCCGCTACCCGTGGATGCGCAAAAAAAGGAAAAGGCGGCAGATCGTCTGACTGCCAGAGTATGGCAAGTTGATCGCGAATTTCCGGATCGAGCGCGCCAAACGTGCGCCCCTCGCCGCCCCCCGCGACAAACAGCCCCTTGGCGACCGAACGATAAACAGAGTCAATGGAAACTACATACTGAATGTTGACCGCGACTTTTTCATCTTCCAATTGCTTGAGCGGCAATATCGTAGCCATGAAGGCGGTATTGGATGGGAACGCCATCGTCTGGCCGCTTAACTGAGACAATTGTTTGATAGGACCGCCCTTGCGCGCCACGATTAAGGAGAAGCTTTTGCCGCCCTTTTCCTTGGCAAAAGCACGATATCCGCCTGCCTTATTCGCCGCCACATAAGAATTCGGGCTCATGTAAGCGATATCGCATCGCCCTTCCATGACTTGCTGCTGATAGGTCGGAATATCTTTCGCAGTTTTCAACTGCAAGAGCATGCCCGATTTTTCCGACAGGTATTGCAACACCGGCGTCCAGCGTCTGGCTACTTCCGTCGGCGATTGCTGGGGAGGAACGCAAAAATCCAGCGCTGCCATTTCCGCCGAAACGGAGGAGGGTAATACTCCGGATATAAAGGTAGCGAGAAAAATGATCGCAGGTTTTTTCATTAACATTCTCCAGTTGCTTGAAAAGTTGGAACCGTGGTTGTGCTGTGCGCTTCACTGGCGGCAAGTAACCCGCGCTATCAATCTATCTGTTCGTCGCCTGACATGAAGCAGGATGTTCGTAAACCGTCAGGCTGTCATAACAGCGTAAAGCTGACGCGCTCAAAATCGGTTCCGCGCTCCACGCTGAGCCCCATTTTTGCAAGCTGCGGCCCGGAGCCCGGGTGCACGATTTCTATCACGCGGCCCCGCTGGAACCAGCTGCGCGGGATGATCAGGCTGGGAGGCATTTTCAGTGCGGGGACGGCCTTCAATAATAATGCCGGGACATGCTTTTCCATTGATGCGGCGTTTATGCCGGACGCGCAAATGCTGATTGCCTCGGCAGCCCCCGGCAGGAAACGCACACCGATCTGCAATTGTCCGGCGCATGTCACCCTTGTCCATGCCGTTGCTCCAAGCGTGAAGGTTTCCGCGTTGTCCGGGCGCACGGCGACCAGCTGGTTATAGCTTAACCGTTCGCCTATCGTGTCCTTGCGGGTGAGCCGCGCTCCCAGGATGCTTCCGTTTTCGAGATGCCAGTTTTCCAGGCGGAATTTCTGCTCGTTAAGATCAGGATCGCCTTGCAGCACCCGGCCATAAATCGCGATTTGTTCGCGCTCTTTTCTGTTGATGTTTATGCCGCGACCGAACGGGTTGAATTGCTTTCCGGCAAGATGGGCGTATATATCCTCTATTCCGCTGCAAAGCTGCGCATCCAGGGTAATGGGCGGGCGTTCGCCGAAACGCGAGTGCTCCTCGCACCAGCACTGATGCAGGAATTTGAGAAAATCAATGCAATCCCTGCTATTGCCCTGGCTGCCCAGGCCCGCTTGCTGTGGCGTTTTGCCTTGCTGCAACAGGGTGATCTTTTCGCGCAGCAATTTGCCCAATTGAGACATTGCAAGATAGCGTACGTTTCCGCCAGGCTGGATCAATTTAACCGCCCATAGCCCATGCGCGCTGGACATGTCCAGCGCGAGTGGCAGGGCTTCGGCTGTGCCGGGGTTGTAGCTGCGAGCTATGGTAACCGTGCCGCTCCATTGAGTCAGCCATGCATCCAGCAAATGCAGCTGCGAGCGGGAAAGCTCTGCGGGGCGCGCATGGCAGGCAAGCAGAATCCTGGCATAGACGCCTTGACAACTGCTGCGCGGATGCTCGCTGTTCAGCGGATCAGGCACTTCCACCGTATGCAAATCCCGTTCTTCGGCAAAGGCATACAACCCATGCAATTGCTGCCATAGTTTGGCGTCGAATTCATACCCGACACGCAAGTGCTCGAAAATTTCCAGCCCGCTATACAACAGGCAACGCTGGCACAACAACGCGGCATGCTTGGCAAGTTTGCGATCGTCGGCCATATAGTCCTGCAGACAGCGCTGATAACCCGACACCAGCGCATGCCAGAGCTGCACGACGGCAAAGAGCACCATCAGTTCGCTTTCATTCAGCGGCAATGGTTTGGAGGCCAGCTTTCCGGAGTAATGATCCTGCACATAGCCTATGGTTTCGCGCAGCTGTTCCAGCGTTTTCAGACGCTCCAGGCCGAGCATCGGGTAGCGGTTGAGTTCGTTGACCTGGGTGAGCAGTTGGCTGTGAGCCAGTTGCATGTTGGTCAGTTGCAGTTGCGCCAGCCATTTGGCGCAGCTCGACGCATCCTTGAACAGCGGATTGGCGCGATCGTCGGTCGGTTCAAGTGATAGAGTCAGCATGATTGAAAGCAATATCCAGATTCCCGCTAAAGCAATACCCGTTCGATGCCGCCATTATTAACCTTATTTACATAATCCGCCAACCAGTTTTCTCCGAGCAAGTGCCTGGCCATTTCCACCACGACGTAACCCGATGTGGTGCCGCTGTCGTCGTTGTAGCGCGACAAGCCCTGCTGGCAGGCCGGGCATGAAGTCAGTATCTTTACCTCGCCGGTGAAGCCATCGGCGCGCAGCGCATCCGCGCCCTTGCGCATTTCTTCCTCCTTGCGGAAACGCACCTGGGTAGCTATGTGCGGCAGCGCCACGCCGAAGCTGCCGGCTTCGCCGCAGCAACGCTCGTTGAGCGGCACATCGACCCCCATCAATTCGCTGGCCACCTTAAGAGGCTGATAGGTCTTCATCGGCGAATGGCACGGGTCGTGATACATGTAGCGGATCCCGGTAGGCGAGTCCAGCTTCACTCGCTTCTCCAGAAGATATTCATGAATGTCGAGCAGGCGGCATCCCGGAAAGATTTTATCAAACTGGTATTTCAGCAATTGGTCCATGCAGGTCCCGCACGACACGATCACGGTCTTGATGTCGAGATAGTTCAGCGTGTTCGCCACGCGATGGAACAGCACGCGATTGTCGGTGGTGATCCGGTTGGCCTTTTCAGCCTGCCCGGAGGCATTCTGCGGATAGCCGCAGCACAGATAGCCCGGCGGCAGCACGGTGATCGCGCCGGTCTCATACAGCATCGCCTGCGTCGCCAGCCCGACTTGCCCGAACAAGCGCTCCGAGCCGCAGCCGGGGAAGTAGAACACCGCTTCGCTGTCCTCGTTCAATTTGCGCGGGTTGCGAATGATGGGCACGACCTTGTCGTCTTCGATGTCGAGCAGCGCGCGCGAAGTCCTTTTCGGCAGATTGCCCGGCATCGGTTTGTTGATGAAGTGGATCACCTGCGCTGTCAGCGGCGCGCCGCCTACCGTGGCGGGCGGGCGTCTGGTGAAGGAGTTCGCCAAGCCGGAGCGCCTGGCCAGCTGATATCCGATGCGCTGCGCTTTGTATCCCCACTCTATCATCACCTTGCGCACCAGTTTGATCATGGCCGGGTCGGTGGCGTTGAGGAACAGCATCGAGGCCGCGCTGACCGGGTTGAATTTCTTCTTGCCCTGCTTGCGCAGGAAGTTGCGCATGCTGATCGACACATCGCCGAAGTCAATGTTCACCGGGCACGGGTTCAGGCACTTGTGGCATATCGTGCAGTGATCGGCGACGTCGTTGAATTCGTCGAAATGCCGGATCGAAATGCCGCGCCGCGTTTGCTCCTCATAAAGGAACGCCTCTATCAGCAGCGAAGCGCCGAGTATCTTGTTGCGCGGCGAATACAGCAGGTTGGCGCGTGGCACGTGGGTGGCGCACACCGGCTTGCACTTGCCGCAGCGCAGGCAGTCCTTGATCGAATCGGAGATCTCGCCCAGCTCGCTTTTCTCCAGGATCAGGCTTTCCAGTTCCATTAAATTAAAGCTGGGCGTATACGCGCGTTCAAGATTTCCGCCGCTGAGCAGCTTGCCCTTGTTGAAACGTCCCTCCGGGTCAACACGCTGCTTGTAACCGGTAAACGCGGCGATCTCGTCCGCTTCGAGAAAATCGAACTTGGTGATGCCGATGCCGTGCTCGCCGGAGATGACTCCGCCCAGATCCTTCGCCAGTTGCATGATGCGATCCACAGCGGCATTGGCCTGTTGCAGCATTCCGTAATCGTCCGAATTCACCGGGATGTTGGTATGCACGTTGCCGTCGCCGGCGTGCATGTGCAGCGCGATGAACACGCGGCTCTTCAACACGCCCTGATGGATAGCGTTGCACTGATCGAGGATGGGCTGATAAGTGCTGCCGCTGAAAATGTGGCGCAGCGGATCGCGCAGTTCAAGCTTCCATGAGGCGCGGAGGGTGTGGTTTTGCAGGGCGTGGAAGACCGACTCGCCCTCACCCGGCCTGCGGCCACCCTCTCCCGCTTGCGGGAGAGGGGCTGGGGGTGAGGGATGTTCCGGCAATGGCGTATCCAGATTATCCCGCAGCCATTGCCAGCGCTTGCGCACTTCCGCCAGCAATTGCCTGGCTTCGTCCGCGCGATTGCCCAGCAGCTCGGCATCGCCGAGTTGTTTGTCGTCCTGGTAATGCAGCGGCAGTTCGCCGGCAAAGAATTCATCCAGCGCATCCAGCAACTTGAGCTTGTTGTGCAGCGACAGCTCTATGTTGATGCGCTCCACGCCGTCGCAGTATTCCCCCATGCGCGGCAGCGGAATCACCACATCCTCATTGATCTTGAATGCGTTGGTGTGCCTGGCGATCGCGGCGGTGCGGGCGCGATCCAGCCAGAATTTCTTGCGCGCCTCTGCGGACACGGCGATAAAGCCCTCGCCGCTGCGCAGGTTGGCGAGACGCACGATCTCCGAAGCCGCTCGCGCCGCCGCGTCCGCATCGTCGCTCACCACATCTGCGACCAGCACCATTTTGGGTCTTGTACCGCGCTTGGACTTGGTGGCATAACCCACCGCCTTCAGATAGCGTTCGTCGAGATGTTCCAGTCCGGCCAGAAAAACAGGAGAAGTGGGAAGGGTGAAGGGTGAAGGGGAAACGCTACGGTTGTTGAATAGTTCGGTGATTTCGATGATGGCCGGCACCGCTTCGCGCACCTGGCCGAAAAACTCCAGGCACACGGTGCGTGTGTGTCTGTGCGCGCGGTGCAGGATGAAACGCGCCGAGGTGATGATGCCGTCGCAGCCTTCCTTCTGGATGCCGGGCAGGCCGGACAGGAATTTGTCCGTGACATCCTTGCCCAGCCCGGTCTTGCGGAACGCGGTGCCGGGAATGGTCAGGATTTCCGGCTCACCGGCCGGAGTCTTGCCGTTCTCCCGGAAGCGGCTGATGCGGAAACTGGCCGTGGCCACATCGTGGATCTTGCCGAGGTTGTGATCAAGCCGCTCGACTTCCATCCACAGGCCGTCCGGCGTGACCATGCGCCATGACGCCAGATTGTCCAGCGCAGTGCCCCACAGCACCGCCTTTTTGCCGCCCGCGTTCATCGCCACGTTGCCGCCGATGCACGACGCATCCGCCGAAGTGGGGTCCACCGCGAACACCAGATCGTTAGCGTCCGCCGCGTCCATCACCCGTCGTGTCACCACGCCTGCGCCGCAATGGATGGTGGCATACGGCTTGTTCAAACCGGGCAGGACGAGATGCTCCACTGCCGAAAGTGTTTCGAGTTTTTCGGTGTTGATCACCGCCGAAAATTTATCCAGCGGCACCGCGCCGCCGGTGTAACCGGTGCCGCCGCCGCGCGGGATGATGGTCAGTTTGAGCGCTATGCACGCGCGCACCAGCGGCGCGATTTCCGCTTCGGTATCCGGGTGCAGCACCACGAACGGATATTCGACGCGCCAGTCGGTGGCGTCGGTCACATGCGAGACGCGCGCCAGCCCGTCGAACTGGATGTTGTCGCGGCGCGTGATGCGGCCCAGTACGCGCAACACTCGCTTGCGCAGTTGCAGGGTCTGTTCGAATTCGGCAGAAAATTGATCGACTGCTGTACGGGCCAGTCCGAGCAGCCGCTCAACGGCTTCATTATCCTGGCGGCGCGCGTCGATCGCGTTCAAGCGATGGTGCAGCGCGCCGATCAGTGCGGCGCGCCGTTTGCGATTGCCCAGCAGGTCGTCCTGCAGATAGGGATTGCGCGACACCACCCAGATGTCGCCCAGCACTTCGTAGAGCATCTGCGCCGAACGCCCGGTGCGGCGTTCTTCGCGCAGCGTGTTGATGATGTCCCACGCCTCGCCGCCGAGTATGCGCAACACGATCTCGCGGTCGGAAAACGAAGTGTAGTTATAGGGGATTTCGCGTAAACGTGCGGTCATGATGATATTTCTTGCTTAACAAGGCGCACATTTTACCTGAATGCAACGCGCCGCTCATGAGGATAAAATGCCTTATGAGAGATTCACCCGATATCCGGCCTGCAAAGGTATTTTTCGCGCTGTGGCCGTCCGCTGCGGAGGGAAATCATCTGGCCGCATGGCAGACGCCGCTGAAAAATTTGTGCGGCGGGCGGGCCATGCGCAGCGAGACCTTGCACAACACGCTGGTATTCATCGGCAATGTCGAGCAATCCAGATTTGAAGCATTGCAATTGGCGGCGCAGGAGGTGAGCGGAGAAGGTTTTGAGATGTGCTTCGATCAGGCGCGCTACTGGGGACATAACCACATCGTGTATGCTGCGCCCGGCCACTTGCCGCAACAGCTGGCGCAATTGGTCAGCGCGCTGGAACAGCGCCTGACCAGGCACCATTTTATATTCGAGATGCGCGATTACAAGCCTCACGTTACGCTGTTGCGCAACGCACATTGGACAGATGCACCGTTGCCCGCGATGCAGCCGGTGTGCTGGCAGGCAGAAAATTTCGCGCTGGTGCAATCCCTGCCGGAGGAATACCGGGTGCTGGCGCGTTTTCCTTTGCAGCCATATGGCGGATAATCGCACTATCAATAAACAGGGGCACGCTCATGTTCAATATATTTACATTGGAAAACGGCCGGCTGGCCAGGATACAACCGGAAGAGGCCGCCAGCCGCAAACCGATCTGGGTGGATATCATCGCGCCCAGCGATGAGGAGCGCGAGTGGATAGCCAAGACCTTCGCCATCGTCCTTCCGCAACCGGCACACTTGCGCGACATCGAGGCGAGCGCGCGGTTCTACGAGGAGGACGAGGAACTGCATCTGCGTTCGGATTTTTTGCTTGGCAAAGAGAGCCATTCGCGCAGCGTGATCGTCGCCTTCGTGTTGGCGCATAGCGTGCTGTTCAGCGTGCATGACGAAGATCTGCCGGTGTTCCAGCGTTTTCGCCTGCGCTCGCATATGCAACCTGATCTTGTCGCGGACTGTCATGATGTGCTGATCGATTTGTATGGTTCGGATGTGGAATTTTCCGCCGATGCGCTGGAGGAGGCTTATGCCGACCTCGGTAGCACCAGCGGCACGGTGCTCAACAAGACATTGAGCGATAAACAGGCGGCATCGGTGCTGGCGAACATCGCCCATGCGGAGCATGTGAACGGGCGCATCCGCCGCAACCTGATGGATACGCGCCGTGCGATCTCGTTCCTGATGCGCGGCAAACTGCTCACGACGGAACAGATGGAGGAGGCGCGCCAGATCATGCAGGACATCGATTCGCTGGACGGGCACACCGCGTTCCTGTTCGACAAGATCAACTTCCTGATGAACACTACCGTGGGCTTCATCAACATCAACCAGAACAAGATCGTGCGCCTGTTCTCGGTGGCTGCGGTGGCGTTGTTGCCGCCAACCTTGATCGCCTCCGTCTATGGGATGAATTTCAAGCACATGCCGGAGCTGGAATGGGCAGGGGGCTACCCGTTCGCGCTGTCGCTGATGGCCTTGTCCGTCGTGGTACCGTTCTGGATGTTTTATCGCAAAGGGTGGCTGAAATAAAGTCGTTGCAGAGGCTGCGAAATGCAGAATTTTTTCCAGATAATCCATTAGGCCACGAACCCACTGTAGGAGCGAGCTTGCTCGCGAAAAAACTTCGCCAGCAAGCTGGCTCCTACGATAGGGAAGGTTTCTAATGGACAATCCAAGTTTATAGAGGTGCTCTTGAGAATCACATTAAGGAACTACCGCAACACCATCCTGTTGTCCGGCACTCTGCTGTCCGTTGCGTTCTGCGCTGCGCTCGCCCCATCGGCCTATGCCGGCAGCGATGACTTCCTGCCGTGCGCGCAAAAATTTCCCGGCGACGATGCCGGGCGCCTGAAATGCTTCGACCAACTGGCTGCTCCCATACCCGCACCCCAGGAAAATATTGTTCCCGACGAGGATGCTGAAGCAAGTGCAGCCCCCGCTGCCGTTCCAACGCGCGGCGCCGGGCGTTCGTACCTGACCCGGGCGTGGAACCTGGATGACCTGCCCAATCCGGATCCAAGCAAATTGGGCCGGATTCAGCCATACCGGCAAACTTACCTGTTGGCGAAGCGGTCCAGCAAACCCAACCGCCAGCCCAGCTCGCCGGCCATCGGCCACAGCACGCTTGCCCCCAACGACGTTGATACGGTGGAGACCAAGTTCCAATTGAGTTTCAAGGCTGACATCGGTAACCAGCACAATATAGATTTTTTGGGCATAACAAGTTTGCGCTTTTGGGGGGCCTACACGCAGCAATCCCACTGGCAGGTAATCAACTTCCGGAACTCGTCAGCGTTCCGCGAAACCATATACGAGCCGGAATTGATCGCCACGCTGGGCACAGGCTATGCGTCCGGATTGAAACTCATCAATTTCGGTTGGCTGCACCAATCGAATGGCCGTCTCTTGCCGGAGTCACGCAGCTGGAACCGGGTCTATCTGCTTGGCGGCTGGGAGTGGAATAACACCACATCCATCCTGGTGCGCGGCTGGCGGCGCTTGGCGGAGAAGCCATTGGAAGACGACAACCCCGACATCGGCGACTACCTCGGGCGCGGCGATCTGGTTATACGCTGGGAGCCCGGTGATAAATCGCAATCCGTCGCCATGCTGCTGCGCAACAATCTGAGCAGTACGCATAACCGTGGCTATGTGCAGATCGACTGGGCGACACCGGTAAAACTGGGCGATGCGGCGCGCGTGCATATACAGATGACCTCGGGTTACGGCGAGAGTTTGATCGACTATAACCATCGCCAGAATTCGATCAGTTTAGGGCTTTCATTTCGGGAGTGGTAGAGAGTGTCCCGATAAATTCAAACCCTTCGCGATTCGTGGATCAATCGCCGTTATCAGGATCACTCCATCGTCAAAATAATCTTTCCCATCACGCCGCCCTGTTCGATCAGGCGATGCGCTTGTTGCGCTTCGGCGAGCGGCAGCGCGAACGAGACCAGCACGCCGAGTTCGCCGTCCGCGATGAGTTGCGCGCATTGCTCGAGTATCTTGCGCTGGCGGATGCGTTCTTCGTGCAGCTTCATCACCTGAGGCGTGAGCATCAACTCGTAGCACAGCGTCAGATTGCGCAGCCGCGCCAGTTGCGTGTCCGCTAATGATAAAGGCGTGGAGAGCAGCGTGACGATCTTGCCGCCGATGCGCACGGCATTCATCGAGCGCAAAAAAGTCTCGCCGCCCACCGTGTCGAGCACCACATCGATACCTTTTCCGTTCGTCCAGCCGAGCACCTCCTGAACGAAATCCTGTTCCTTGTAGAGTATGGTTTTTTCCGCATCTAGGCCCTGCACCAGCATGGCTTTTTTGTCGTCGCTGACCGTCGCGGCGATATGTGCGCCGAAGTGATGGGCGAGTTGCACCGCGATGTGTCCCACGCCGCCGGCGGCGCCGTGGATCAAAATGGTTTGCCCGGCTTGCAGTTGGGCGCGTTCGACCAAGGCTTCCCATGCGGTGAGCAATACCAGCGGCAACGCGGCGCTGTCCTGCAAGCTGAGATTGGCCGGGGTCGCCGCGCAATATTCTTCGTGCAGCGTGGTGTATTCGGCATAGCAACCCGGCTGGTCGCCCTGATTTCCTCCCAGACCGCCGTTGTTGAAATACACCGCATCGCCGACCTTGAATCTTGTCACCGCATTACCGATTGCTTCGACGATACCCGCGCCATCGCAACCGAGTATCGCGGGCAGACTGTCCTGGTAATAAACCGGCTTGGCGCGCAACTTGGTATCGAGCGGATTCACCCCGGCGGCGGCCAGCTTCACGCGCAGATGATGCGGAGAGGAAAGTTCGGGCTTATCGATTTCGCACAGTTGCAGTACGTCTGCGCTGCCTGCCGCTGTCATCAGAATGGCTTTCATCAATAATCCTCCGAGTCCGTCATTCCGGCGCAGGCCGGAATCCAGTCAATGAAACAGTCCTCCGCACGCGGAGACAAAACCTTAAAGGCATTTTGAATAGAACCACTGGATTCCGGCAGCCCTCACCTCAATCCTCTGAGTGAAACAACTAGCCATTCGACTAGGCTGCCAGAAACCGCAGCCAAGTCGCTGGTTATCCCGCTTGCGGGAGAGGAGGCGATCGTCCCTTCCCCCTTGCAGGGGGAAGGTTGGGATGGGGGTTTCCCCCGCGGGAATGACGGTGTGTGGTATGTTAAACTTGCAGCAAAAATTTAGCGAGGTTTAGTCTATGTCCGGAAACACACTCGGCACTTTGTTCACGGTGACATCGTTCGGCGAATCGCACGGCGCGGCAATCGGCTGCGTGGTGGACGGCTGTCCGCCTGGGTTGGCGTTGTGCGAGGCCGACATCCAGCATGACCTGGACCGGCGCAAGCCCGGCACCTCGCGCCATGTCACGCAACGGCGCGAATCGGACACCGTGGAGATACTGTCCGGCATATTCGAGGGCAAGACTACCGGTACACCGATCGCATTGCTGATCCGCAACGAAGACCAGCGCAGCAAGGATTATGGCAATCTCGCCGAGACTTTCCGTCCGGGACATGCCGATTACACCTACACCCAGAAATACGGCTTCCGCGACCATCGCGGCGGCGGGCGTGCCTCGGCGCGAGAAACGGCGGTGCGCGTGGCGGCCGGCGGCATCGCCAAGAAATGGCTGCACGAACGTTATGGCGTAGTGATACGCGGCTGCCTGACGCAACTCGGCGAGATACAGATCCAGTTCAAGAGCTGGGATGCGGTGAACGGCAACCCGTTCTTCGCGCCGGACACCAGCGTGGTACCTGCGCTGGAAGACTACATGGACGCGCTGCGCAAGTCCGGCGATTCCATCGGCGCGAAACTGACCGTGGTGGCGCACAACGTCCCGGTCGGTTGGGGCGAGCCGGTGTATGACCGCCTCGATGCCGAGATCGCCTACGCGCTGATGAGCATCAACGCGGTGAAGGGCGTCGAGATCGGCGCGGGCTTCGGCTGCGTGATGCAGAAGGGCAGCGAACACGGCGACGAAATGACCCCGCAGGGATTCTTATCCAACAACGCGGGCGGCATCCTCGGCGGCATCTCGACCGGACAGGACATCGTCGCGCACCTGGCGGTCAAGCCCACCTCCAGCATCCGCATCCCGCGCCGCTCGATCAATCTGAAGGGCGAACCGGTGATGGTCGAAACGCACGGCCGCCATGATCCCTGCGTCGGCATCCGCGCCACGCCGATCGCCGAAGCGATGCTGGCGCTGGTGTTGATCGATCATGCGTTGCGTAATCGCGCGCAGAATGCGGATGTGGTTTGTGCGACGCCTAAGTTGCGTTAGCTTAAATTAGGATCATGACATGTGTTTGCCAGCTATATCGCTTCAAGACTACGCTAACCTTGCGCAACTTATTGGTGTTCCATTTGCTGTGTTTGCACTTTTCTACAGCGGTAGGCAACTTCGCCAAACACGCCTTATTGAGTTGGGGCGCTTTATGTTGGAACTTGAAAGCATGTCAGATAGGCATGATCGAGTCCACGCCTTATTACGTCCTGGAGGCGAATGGGACAATGAAGTAGGGGAGCCACAAACTGTCGAAGACTGGTGTGCGTTAGAAGACTATATGGGATTCTTCGAACACTGTGAGCTATTGCTCAGGGCTGGAACCATTGAACATGACGGATTCAAAGCTTTGTATGGTTATAGAATCGAAAATATTCTTCGCCATTCGAAAATTGTTAAAGCCAAGCTAATTGATGAGCGGGACTCTTGGAGTCTCTTCTACTCTATCTGCCGTCGCTTCGACTACAGAATTCCAGATATCCAAGCGTAGGATGGGTTGAGCTCGCGTAGGACTAAATGCAAAACCGCCGGTGGTAGACCGGCAACTAGTTACTTTCTTTTGCTTCGCCAAAATAAAGTAACCAAAGAAAAGGCGACCCCGGTTTGCCGCGCCTTCGGCGTACCCTGCGTTGCTCGACTGGTCAGGCGGCTGCGGAACTCGCGCTACGCGCTCAAACAGTCCTCGCCGAAATCCCCTGACCCGCCTCCGCGACTCGGCGGCGCACAGGGGAGAAAAGGCGAAAATCCAAAACCAAAAATCAGGTGGGCAACAAGTTGCCCACCATGCTGAGATAAATAGGCAATACAATTCAGATTCGGTACATTTCATTCGTTAGGTACAACGAGCTTAGAAACACGGGCATGGGCACATGGGGGCAATGAAAAAATTGAACATAGCGCAGTTTGCATCTGAACTGGGATTGCCAGTTGGCTTGCTGCTCGAGCAATTGAATGCAGCAGGAATAGCCAAGGAGCAGGAATCTGATCCGATGTCTGAGAAAGACAAGGCAAAATTGCTGGAACATTTGCGCCAGGCGCATGGTGCGGAAAAACCTGCCAAGAAGATTACGTTGATTCGTCGCGAGACCACGAAAATCAAGAAAGCCGATAGTTCGGGTCGCGCCCGTACCATTCAGGTAGAGGTGCGCAAGCGTCGAGTATCTGCTCCAACGACTGTCGCTGGTGAAGGCGCGCCATTAAAGGAGCTGGAAGCAAGCAAAGAAGCTGTTACTCCAGTTAAGCACAAACGGCAATTGAAAGTTGATCATTACTTTTCAAAGGTTAAGAAATTATTACCCGAACATCCCAATGAATCTTTGAACAATATGCGCAAGGCCGTTGAAGCGATATGCAAGGACATACTTGATGAAACATATGAGAAAAAAGACGAAGGGAAAGTTTTAAAGCCTACATCGGTTTTTACCTCTTTGGAAGACATGACTCAAGAACTCAAGCGGAGAAAACAGCTTCAGGTAGCTATAGAAAAATATCTTGCAGTATTGCAACACTATGGAAATTTTGGATCGCATGATCAGGAGCCCGACCAAGAAGACATTTCGAGTGAAATATCTGCGTCGATAATGGCTAATTCGTCGTTGCTTCCGCTCAAAGCCGTAGTCGATTGGTACAAAGCATTCGATCTATCAGCCCAGTAGGGTGGGCACGATCTTGTGCCCACGCGGCAATTGAACAGATGGTGGGCACAACGTGCCCACCCTACGATTTTAAGTTTTTGGTTTTTCGCTTTTCCTCCCCTGTGCGCCGCCGAGTCGCGCAGACTGGTCAGGGGATGTCGGCGAGGACTGTCTGAGCACGCAGTGCGAGTTCCGCAGCCGCCTGACCAGTCGAGCAACGCAGGGTACCCCGCAGGGGCGGCAAACCGGGGGCGATTTCTTTTGGTTACTTTTCTTGGCAAGACAAGAAAAGTGACTAGCTGCCGGGCTACCCCCGGCGAAGTTGTCTTTGTCTTTGTTTATGTTGAGCACGCTACACCCTTCGACAAGCTCAGGGCGAACGGTTGAAGGTAGAAAACTAGCTGCGATAACTCGCGTTAATTTTTACGTAGTCGTAAGAAAAATCGCAAGTCCACAACGTCGCAGCCGACGCACCGCGATTCAATGCCACCCGGATGGTGATGTCGCTTTGCTGCATGATGCGCTGGCCGTCTTCCTCGCGATAACTGGCGGCGCGGCCGCCATTTTCGGCGACCAGCACTTCATCGAGATACAGCTTGAGTGCATCGACATCCAGATCATCTATGCCCGCATAACCGACCGCGGCGAGGATGCGTCCGAGGTTGGGGTCGGAGGCGAAGAACGCGGTCTTGACCAGCGGCGAGCGGGCGATGGCGTAGCCGATCTGTTTGCACTCGGCTTCGTTTCTGCCGCCTTCGACACGCACGGTGATGAACTTGGTCGCGCCTTCGCCGTCGCGCACGATGGCTTGCGCCAGCCAGATCGCGACCTCGGTGATTGCCGCCAGCAATGCACTGTAGGCTTTGCTGCCGGCGGTGGTTACTTCGGGAAGCGCGGCTTTGCCGGTTGCGATCAGCATCAGCGCGTCGTTGGTGGAGGTGTCGCCGTCCACGGTAATGCAATTGAACGAACGATCGCAGGCCAAGCCGGCCATCTGCTGCAACAGCGTCCGGCTGATTGCCGCATCGGTGGCAATGTAACCCAGCATGGTGGCCATGTTCGGGTGGATCATGCCGGAGCCTTTGGCGATGCCGGTGATGGTGATGGTCATGCCGTCGATCAACACTTGTCTGGAGATCGCCTTGGCGACGGTGTCGGTGGTCATGATCGCGTGGGCTGCATCGAACCAGTTATCCGCGCGCATATCCGCCACGGCGCCGGGCAAGCCTGCTGCGATCCTGGCCACGGGCAGCGGCTCCATGATCACGCCGGTGGAGAACGGCAATATCTGTGATGCCTTGCAGCCCAGCAGACCGGCCAGTGCGGCACAGGTAGTGCGCGCATCGCTCATGCCTTGTTCGCCGGTGCCGGCATTGGCATTGCCGGTGTTGACTACCAGTGCGCGTATCTCATCCGCTTGCGCCAGGTGCTCGCGAGCGACGATCACCGGCGCGGCGCAGAACCGGTTCCTGGTGAACACGCCCGCGATCCGCGTGCCCTCGCTGAACTGCATGACCAGCAGATCCTTGCGGTCGGCGCGCTTGATGCCCGCCTTTGCGATGCCCAAGGAAACGCCCGCAACGGGCAACAGCTGCGCCGCAACGGGCGATGTCAGATTTACCGGCATGAACTAATTCCTGATTCTGATCATTGGTAGCTTGTAGCCAAACCGGTTTTGCCGCCGGCTACCGGCTACGAGCTGTCTAATAACGGCCGCGGGTACGGTAGATATAATTGCTCAGTTCTGCTGACTGGCTGTTTACGCGCCGCACGATGCCGTGCACGTTGCGCACCACGCCGCGCATCACCTTGTAGACCATCATCGGGTGAGAGTTGATCAGCGTCTCGAACCTGGCCCGCTCCATGCTCAAGACCTTGGTGTTGCCGATCGCGCAAAGGGTGGCGCTGATATCGGTAGCCGCGCCGCCGACGAATGTGATGATGCCGGCCAGATCGCCGGGTTTGAGCACGTGAATGGTGGAATCTTCACCGCTGCTCTCTATCTTCACCTCGATATCGCCGTGCGCCAGAATGTACAGATTATCCGGGTGCTCGTCGCCCGGCCTGACGATCACCTGGCCCGCCTTGTAGTCCTTGACCTCGAACAGACCTGCAAGAATCTCCACTTCAGCGTCACACAACTCCTCGGTGATCGTTGAGATGCGCAGCGTGTCTATCACTAATGACATTTCAATCTCCTTGTGCGTATTAAAAGGATCAGTTCAGCCTGCCATGACAATGCTTGTATTTTTTTCCCGACCCGCACGGGCAGGGGTCGTTGCGCCCCACCTTGTGGCTTTCGCGCACGAACGGTTTGCGTTCCTCGCCTGATGAATCCGCGCCGGCCGGGTTGGCCAGCGCCTCGTCGTAATCGGCGTGATGATACTGCACATTTTCCGGCGCGGGGGACGCTTCCACCGCCTCGACATCCGATTCGCCGCGCACCTGCACGGTCATCAGCACCTGCGTCACTTCGCGCTTGATCGCATCCAGCATCACCGAGAACAGCTCGAATGCCTCGCGCTTATATTCCTGCTTGGGATTCTTCTGCGCGTAACCGCGCAGGTGGATGCCCTGCCGCAGGTGATCCAAAGCAGCCAGGTGCTCGCGCCAGTGCATATCCAGGCTTTGCAGCATCATCACGCGCTCATAGTGGTGCATGGCCTCGGCGCCCACCATATCAACCTTGGCATGGTATTGTTCCCGTGCTTGCTGCGCAATGCGCTCGCGCAGCGTTGCTTCATCGACCTGTTTATCTTCCTCCAGCCAGCGCGCCAGCGGCAACTCCAGGCGAAACTCGGCAGCCAGCACCCTTTCCAGTCCGGGTATGTCCCATTGTTCTTCCATGCTTTGCGGTGCGATGTGTTGATTAATGGTGCTTTCCACCACGCTGTCGCGCATCGCCGCTATGGTTTCGGAGATATCTGCGCTTTCCAGCAATTCGCTGCGCTGCTGGTAGATCACCTTGCGCTGATCATTGGCGACATCGTCGTATTCAAGGATCTGCTTGCGCATGTCAAAGTTTCGCGCCTCGACTTTGCGCTGCGCGTTCTCGATGGCGCGGGTCACCCAGCTATGCTCGATCGCTTCGCCTTCCGGCAACTTGAATCTGTTCATGATCGCCGCAACGCGATCCGACGCAAAGATGCGCAACAACGGATCTTCCAGCGACAAATAAAAACGGCTCGAACCCGGATCTCCCTGGCGGCCGGAACGGCCGCGCAACTGGTTATCCACGCGGCGCGATTCGTGACGCTCGGTGCCGATGATGTGCAGTCCGCCGCTGTCCAGAACCTGCTGGTGCAATTGTTCCCACTCAGACTTCAGTTTTGCGATGCGCTGTTCCTTGGCGGTCTCATCCATGCCCGCGTCTTCGCGGGTCAGGTCAACCTGCTTCTCGACATTACCGCCCAGTACGATGTCCGTGCCGCGACCGGCCATATTGGTGGCGATGGTGACCATTTTGGGCCGCCCGGCTTGCGCGATGATTTCCGCTTCGCGCGCGTGCTGTTTGGCGTTCAGCACCTGATGCGGCATCTTTTCCCGCTCCAGGTAACCTGACAGCAATTCGGAATTCTCGATCGAAGTCGTGCCCACCAGCACCGGCTGGCCGCGCTCATAACAATCCTTGATATCCTCGAGTACCGCGTTATGTTTTTCCTTGGCGGTGAGATACACCTTGTCCATCATATCCTTGCGGATGGTCGGACGATGCGGCGGAATAATCACGGTTTCCAGGCTGTATATCTGCTGGAACTCATACGCCTCGGTATCTGCCGTACCGGTCATGCCGGCCAGCTTGTTGTAGAGGCGGAAATAATTCTGGAAGGTGATCGAAGCCAGTGTCTGGTTTTCCTTCTGGATGGGCACGCCCTCTTTCGCTTCCACCGCCTGATGAAGTCCGTCAGACCAGCGCCGCCCGGACATCAGGCGTCCGGTAAATTCATCCACGATAACCACTTCGCCATTCTGCACGACATAATTCTGATCGCGATGATACAAATTGTGCGCGCGCAACGCGGCGTACAAATGATGGATCAGGGTAATGTTGGCGGGATCGTACAGACTGCCGTCAGCAGGCAACAACCCGGCTTGGGCGAGTATGCTCTCGGCGTGCTCGTGGCCGGACTCGGTCAGCAGTATCTGCTGGTTCTTTTCGTCGACACTGAAATCGCCCGGACCCTCTTCCACGGCCTGACGCGCCAGTTGCGGCACCAGTTTGTCGACGCGCACGTAGATGTCCACGTTGTCTTCGGCCTGCCCGGAAATGATCAGCGGGGTGCGTGCCTCGTCAATCAGGATGGAGTCAACTTCATCCACGATGGCAAAGTTGAGCGGCCTCTGGAAACGTTCGCTGACATGGGTGGCCATGTTGTCCCGCAGATAATCGAACCCGAATTCGTTGTTGGTGCCGTAAGTGATGTCCGAGGCGTAGGCGGCCTGCTTGTCTCCGGACGGCATCTGCGAAAGGATCACGCCAACCGACAAACCAAGAAACCGGTACAGCCTGCCCATCCACTCGGCATCGCGCCCGGCCAGATAGTCGTTCACAGTGACGACATGCACGCCCTTGCCGGAAATCGCATTCAGATAAGCCGGCAGCGTTGCCGCCAGAGTCTTGCCTTCACCGGTGCGCATTTCGGCGATCTTGCCATAATGCAGCACCATCCCTCCGATGATCTGCACGTCGAAATGACGCATCCCAAGCGCGCGGACGCTCGCTTCGCGCACCACGGCAAACGCTTCCGGCAGGAGCGCATCGAGTGATTCGCCTTGCGCGAAGCGCTGCTTGAAACTAACGGTTTTCTGGCGCAGCTCATCATCGCTTAACCTGGCGATATCGGCTTCCAGCTTATTGACGGATAGCACCGTAGCCTTGTATTCCTTGAGCAAGCGGTCGTTGCGGCTACCGAAGATACTTTTCAGCACAATGGAAATCATGTTTTCCCAAACTACAAAATATGAAAGTTCTCAACCACAAAAAAATAAAGGGTGAGGCAATGCAACGCCTCACCCTCACCAATAGTCATTGCATTTAACCGGCGGCTTTTTCCAAAAAGCGCACGGGGTTCTGGGCACTGCCTTTATAGCGAACTTCAAAGTGCAGGTGATTACCGGTGGAGCGTCCCGTGCTCCCCACCTCGGCGATCTTTTCGCCGCGCCGCACCACCTGGCCGACTCTCACCAGCAATTTCGAAGCGTGCGCGTAGCGGGTGACAATATCATTGCCGTGATCGATCTCGACCATATTACCATATTGGGGATGGAGACTGGCGAACGCCACCACGCCTCCTGCCGAAGCATGAATCGGTGTTCCGGAATCCACCACGTAGTCCACTCCCTCGTGCATGGCATTCGTGCCGGTGAACGGATCCAGACGCCAGCCGAAATTGGAGGAATACCAACCCACCCTGACCGGTGGAATCGAGGGCAGCAACTTGCGGCTCAACTGGTTCTGCAACAGCAGGGTTTCCAGCGCCAGCAACTTGTCGCTGCGGTCGTTCACCACATTGGACAGCGTGTTCATTTGCTGGTCCAGGATATTCGTCGACATCCCCTGCATTGGCAACATCACCAGCGGTCCACCCTGCGCAGGCGGCTTGGAAAACTGGAATTCATCCGGTTTCATTCCCGTCAGTTTGGCCAGGCGGGTTCCCAGCTCATCGAGCCTTTGAAGCTGTGCCTGCATCTGCCCAACCCGGGTCGCCATGGCATCCAGGCTGCTATGCAAATAGATCTGCTGCTTTTGTTGCTCATCACTTTGCACCTTGGACAGCAGGATGCGTATCTCATCGCTCAAGCCCTCCGGAGCATATCGCACAATCGCGTATTGCAAGGCAATTGCCGCGCCCAGCATAAACCCGGACAATAGCACCGCCAGCAAAGCAATATGCCAGCCGTCCAGCGTGATCCTGCGGGTTTTTGCCAAACGACTGGAAACTAGAATAATATTCATGCCCCCTCCTTCTACAATTAAAACGAAATCTGTGGCGCAACGTCTGAAATTATTGTTGAGCGGCAACCGGGAGATTCGCCCGTTGATGAACAAGGCACAAGCCCTGACCGCCTTGCAAAGCCATTTTATCAGCGTAGCGCCGGTGCATATCGGGCAATCAAGCCAGGTTCTGGGGTTGGAAACGGGTACGCTCACCATCTCTGTCGCCAACGCAACTATCGCTGCGAAGTTGCGCCAGATTGCACCAGAACTGGTTGCCATGCTGCAAAACAAGAGGTGTCAGGTTAGCGGAATCCGCGTAAAGGTGCAAGTTTCCTTCGATAGCGGCCGGCCCAAACCCGCCCCGCGCAAACTTGGCGAAGCCGCGCAGAGCGCGTTGAACGAACTCAGTTCAAACCTGGGCGACTCACCCCTCAAACTCGCGCTGGAAAAAATGGCCCGCAAAAGCTAGTCCGCCGTCCCCGCCTATCAAAATTTTATTGGCCCCGGTTGACTTGGCCAATGATCATTTTGTTGTATCAGATTTGCCCGATTATTGATCTGGCAAAAATTGCTGGACTCAAGCCAGATGCTTTACTGAAGCATATTCAAAGCGGCTGTTCATGCGTTCGGGGATTTCGTTGCACTTCGAATTAAAATCAACCATGCACTGCTGATGGCTCCATTGCACTTCCATTATTGAGTACTCAACGTTCAAAGAGGGGCTGCGCACTTTTACTCAGCCCCTCTCGAATGCGGGGACAGGCTGAAACCACAAAGGAACTGCGACCCTTGTGACTCCAAGGCTGAGATGGCACTCAAGCTAAGCGCCTAATCGTGCTCTTTCTTGATGGTTTTTACGGTGAGGTCATTGATTGCGTAGCCCACGCGCAGGATGCCCGTAGATACTGCGGCGGGATCTATGGTAAAGACATAATCCCCTGTGGCGCGCGCCCACCCGGCATAGTCGGCTTTGTCTTCCGACACCTTCTTGACCGAGCCTGCCACTTCAGCCGCAAGCCGCTTGCCGTGTTCCTTGATACGGATATCGCCGCCGCCCCAATCGGGTGGAAGAGCGTACACAATCGCCCAATTCAGTCTCATGGGCGGAAGAACATTGAGTTCTACTGACTTGGTGAAGAAGCTGCCAGTATCTTTTGACAATACCTCGGTAAGGCTGAAACGAATATCCGGCACCAGCACCACCACGTCCTTTTTCTTGGCAATGTCTCTATATCTATATGTCATCCCGGTGACGCCCCAGTCAAAAGTCTGTTCGTCCGATGGTGTAATAATCGCATAATCAACACCGCTTCCTCCTTCGAGCAAACTTGTCGGGAAGCCAAATTTCTCGTTTGGTTTCATTCGATCCAGCCCTGCCAACTCTGTTTTCATATCATCGTATGTGAGTACGGTGAAACCGCTCGCGCGGATCTTTGCGACAAGATCGTCATAGACTTTTTTCGCGAGGCCTTGGAGCAACGATTTATCGAGGCCATCGATAAGAATCTTGGCCTTGGCAAACGCGCCCGATGACCCCCCGGTTTGCGCCGAAGTTTCCGTCCGGGCAGTGATACGCAAATAAACCGTCGGAATGAAATAGGCCTTCGAGTCGCCAAAGTCGCCCTTGTGGTTCATCTCAACCCGATCCATGTTGATATTGAAAGGCGGCACTTCCTCGGCGTGAGCAGCGCCGATAACAAGAGTAAAGAACAGCGGAACAAGAGCAAGGCTGCGCATTATTACGCCCGAGTCTTGGCCTATACGCAACAGATGCGATGATTTCATTTTGATCCCCTATACGAGTTTACAGCGCCAAGGCAAGTTATCCCCGCTTGTCGTCCATGGCGATCCAACAAGCGACCCACTAGATCCGAACAAGCGGGAATTCATATTCGGCATTGACCTGTACTTCTACGGCTTGAACGTGGCCGCGCCATGCACCGACCCAGCGCCCACATTGCCAATCACGTATGTCCCGCCAACTTCATTCGATCCCTGCGCACCGACAACCATGCCGTCAAACATGAACATGCAGCTTGATGTCGTGCAGGCACTGCCGCCCACCGGCATGGGGATAGAACCGAAAATGGTATCTCCAGTGACGTACAGACGGGTGCGATCTATCGTCAATTCCGAAGTCGAAAGTGTCGTCAAGCCGCCGGTGGAAACAATGTGGTAGGTGTGATCGGGCATGGTTACGGTAAAGTCGATGCCCACTTTGTCGGTGGCGTAATCAATTTTGACTGTTCCGGAAAATGTGCCAAGCCCCCCGCTACCAACTGTGGGCTGAGTAGCTCCCGATAAGGTATAGCTCACTGTACCGGTGGTGGGCAGCGTGGCGGCCGTGCCGACAACGTAGTGAAAGCCCTGTGTTGCGCCTATCGTTCCAGGCAGCGTGCTGGACCCAAAATAATTTCCGGTGGTAGCGCCCCCATTCCAGCGTCCCCAGGTGATGTTCGCGTCGCCGCCCAGTTCCGCGATGGAATTGGTGCCGATCTGTATACGTTCAATAGGGTTGATGGTTGCGGCTGGATTTATATCATAGGCCAGCAATCCTCCCGTGGCGCTATCCATCGTAACTTGCAGCGTCGAGGCGGCGCGAAAATCGATACCGATATCCGGGCCGCTCGAATAAGCGAGCATGTAATGGCCATCAGCGGCAGCTAACGGTGCAGTGATGGCGCCAGAAGTGGTTCCGCTCCCCGCGCCGCCGCCCGAACCCCCGCTGGTCGTGTTCGCATAGGCCGCCGTCAGTGCGGCGCCGAAGCCCGCAGGCGCGACGAAAGTGGATGCGGATGCATTGGCCAGCAAGTCCGCATACGTGACGCTTGCGCTGGTCATGGCAGCGCTAAGCGCAGCCAGCATGTCGTCGCTGATGTTGCCGGAGGTAGGGGTGAAAGCCGTGGTGATCGGGTTGATGGTGTTGAGCGGTGTGAGTCCGAGTGCGGTGCGCAGATTGGTGAGCGCAGTATCGATTTTGGTTTGGTTGATGTTGTTGAGCGTTACGCCCGTCAATGCGGAAAACCAAGCGTCCGGGGCTCCTGCTGCCAGATTGGCCACCATCAAATCGGTTAACGGCGTGACGTTCACGGTGCCCAAGGCTGTGGCAATGGAGTGATAGGGCGTGGCGTTGGCGGCGCTGTTGATGGTGCCGCCCGCCATCTGCACCGCGCAGGGCAGCGTTTGCCCGGAGACGGTGACTTGCCATGCGCCCGCGCTGCTCGTGGTGGCGGTGAGCGCGCTGCCTGCCGCGCAGGTGACTTTAACGGCGCCACCGACAATCGGTGAACCCACCGCCGCAACACCGCTCAGGGTGCTGGCCGCCGGTGGGGTGCTTCCGCCCCCACCGCAACCTGCCATTAGTGCCGACAAACACACGCCGCCTATTGTTGCAAGCTTCCGAAAATTGAACATGCCCATGATCTCCCTTTCGCGTTAATTTGAACCCGGATAATCCACCCATGTGGGAGCCCGATTCATCGGGCGATTGTGTGACCAGACCATCGCTCTATGAATCGGGTTACTACATGAAGATGCAAGCTTTATGGATGTATCGGGCATTGTTGAAAAATCTCCAATGGATTATCTGGATTAAATTGACAGCCCCTCAAGCTCAGTACATGTTTACTGAATCTTGCGGATGGTAGTGTTTAAGGTGTCCGCCACATACAGGTTCGCGCCGTCGGTGGTGATGCCGTAAGATCTACTGAACCTGGCCGCTGCACCCGTGCCGTCGACCCACGCAGACCCCCACCCCGCCGTTCCCCACCCCGTGCCTGCGAGGGTCGTGACCACGCCCGTGGCAATCACTATCTTGCGGATGGTATAGTTATCTCCGTCCGTTACATACAAGTTTGTGCCGTCGGTGACGATGCCTGTGGGTGCGTAGAACAGCGCTGCTGTACCCGTGTCGTCGGTCGAGCCCCACGCCCCTCCTGCGAGAGTCGTGACCGCACCCGTGGCAATCACAATCTTGCGGATGGCGTTATTGCCGGTGTCCGCCACATACAGGTTAGTGCCGTCGGTGGTGATGCCGGCAGGGCCGCTGAATTTAGCCGCTGTACCCGTGGCGTCGGTTGATCCCCAACCGAAGAATGGACTTGCTGTGCCTGCAAGAGTCGTGACCGCGCCCGTGGCAATAACAATCTGGCGAATGGTGTGGTTGCCGGTGTCCGCCACATACAGGTTCGTGCCGTCAGTGGTAATGCTGGAAGGGAGGTAGAACCTGGCTGCTGCGCCCGTCCCATCGGTGATGCCGTTTGACCCCGCCGTGCCGGCGAGGGTCGAGACCGCGCCCGTGGCAATCACGATCTTGCGGATGGTGCTGTTGCCGGTGTCCGCCACATACAGGTTTGTGCCGTCGGTGGTAATGCCGCGAGGGAGGGCGAATTTGGCCGCTGTACCTGTGCCGTCGGTTGAGCCGGTTGTCCCCAACGTCGTGCCTGCAATGGTCGAGACCGCGCCCGTGGCAATCACGATCTGGCGGATGTTGCCGGCGCTGTCCACCACATACAGGTTCGTGCCGTCAGTGGTGACGCCGAAAGGAAAGTAGAAGCTGGCCGCTATACCCGTGCCGTCGGTTATTGGGACTGGGATCGCACTAACGTAGCCAGCAATAGTTGTGACAGCGGTCGTGAGGTTGAGCGGCGTTCCCTGAATTGCGCCGCCCATCTGTCCGGAAGTACCCGTGCCACCACCGCCAGTGGAACTAACGGGCGTGTTGAACTGGCCGAGAAAGGTATCGGACGCGCTATTGATGTTGACTTCAAGTATCTCGCCTGCTGGTGCGTTGTTCGTTAAGGCCAGCGTGTACTTGGTGCCTGTGGTGCCGCTTGCCTGGCCGCTCGCATCTATCCACTGGTACTCGCTCTGGAAAATTGGATTGGGATTAGGCATCACTGTGAAAGTAGTGCTGACAACCGTGTTTTGAGCAGTCAGCATAAGAGTGCCGTTTGAACTAAATGTAAACAATACTTGCTGACCGTGGGTGTAGGGGCCGCAGGGGTTGTTAGTGCAAAAATAGGTCATGGTTACGACCTTTCCCGTCACGCCGCTGGGCAGTGTTCCGGCGTTGCCCGAGCCACCGCTACCGCTCGTTGTACCCGCGTAAGCCGTAGTCAGCGCGGCACCAAGTCCTGCTGGCGCTGTAATGGTTGTCTGGGATGCGCTGGTCAGCAAAGTTGAGTAGCTGACACCAGCATTTGTCATAGCCGTTGCCAGTGCAGCCAGCATGTCGTCGCTGATATTGCCCGGTGTAGGCGTGAATGCCGTAGTGATCGGGTTGATGGTATTCAGCGGGGTGAGTGCCAGTGCGGTGCGCAGTTGGGTGAGCGCCGCGTCAACTCCGGTTTGGTTGATGGCAGTGAGCGTTGCGGAATTCAACCCGGTAAACCATGTATTGAGTGCAGCCGCGCCCGCCAGATTGGCCACCATCAAGTCGGTCAGCGGTGTGACGTTCACGGTGCCCCAAGCTGTAGTAATGGAGTGGTAGGGCGTGGAATTTGCGCCACCGTTAATCGTACCGCCGCTGACCTGCACCGCGCAGGGTAGGGTTTGTCCTGACACGGTGACTTGCCAGCCGCCCGTGCTGTTCGTGGTGGTGTTAAGCGCACTGCCTGCCGCGCAACTGACGTTGATCGTGCCGCCCACTATTGGATAGCCCACCGCTGCCGTGCCGCTCAGGGTACTGGTACCCGAGGTTCCCCCACCGCCGCTTCCGCCTCCGCCGCAACCAGCCACCAGCACCGACAAACACACGCCGCCTATTGTTGCGAGCTTCCGATAATTGAACATGTCCATGATTTCCCTTTCGCGCTGAATTGAATTAACCGTTGCGAAGTGTGGCCCGCGGGCCATGGCATGACAATCCCGCGTATGGGGGGGTCAGTCAACCAGGCCCATGCGGGCGGCATGCAGGGCGGCCTGGGCGCGGGAAGAAATGTTCAGCTTGCGGTAAATGCTTTTCACATAATCGGATGCAGTGTTCCGGGTGATACCCATCGCGGTGGCGAGATCGGATACTTTCAGCCCCTTGGCGAGGAGGCCGAGCGCTTCCCTCTCCCGGTTGTTGAGCGTTTCGCCGCTCGGCTGGGGGCTCTGGAAAAAGCCGAGGAGCCGACGGGCGATGGCTGGCGACAAGGGCGGGCGCCCATCCAAGATTCCGCATAGTTGTTTGCTGAGCAGTTCCAGTGGTTGCTCCTTGAGCAGATAACCTTGCGCGCCAGCCTGCAAGGCTGGGAACAAATGCCGGTCGTCGTCATAAATCGTGGTGACAACAATGACCGGGGGCGCCTTGAGGTTGCTCAGGGCCGCGATGATTTCTACCCCGTCGCCGTCCGGCAATCCCAGGTCCACCAATGCCAGGTCGAAGGGCTTGGAGCGCAAAACGGTGCGCGCGCTCTCGACGCAATCGGCAACCGTCACACTCACTCCCTGAAAAGCAGTTTCGACGAGGCGGCAAAGCCAAACCTGGGTATCCGGCAGGTCCTCGACGATCAGCGCATGTTTCATTTTCTATCCTTTCAGTTTGGAGAGCGGCAAGCGAATTTCCACTCTGCTGCCGCGAGGAACCGCAGGCTTAAAAGCGACCGTTCCACCCGCTTCGCTCATGCGCGACACCATGTTGCGCACACCTCGCCCTGCCGATGGCGCAATGGTTGAAGAAGTGTTGCCGTCGTCCTGAACCAGCAGCAACAGCTCGCCGCCTTCCTCGGCTACGCTGACCGCTATCCGTCCGGGTTGCGCATGCTTGAGCGCGTTGGTGGTCGCCTCGCGCAGCACCCGCTCCAGGGACAGCCTTTGTTGCGGACTAATAATGCGCGTGCTGTCCGGCAGATTATCCTGCCAGACCAGTGTCACTCCCGCTGCATCGCAGCGATTTTCAATTTCCGCGCGCCAGTCGCCCAACGCGTCGGCCAGCGGGGCGGGCTGCCTGTCCAGGCTGGCCGCCAAACTGCGCAGATCCTGCATCACACCGCGCAGCAGTTCGGTGGACCGGGCGGATTCGGAACGGTGTATCAAGGTCAGCAGTTTCGCCCCGATGTCGTCGTGCAAATCCTTGGCGATCCGTTCCCGTTCCTCCTGCGCCCCGCGTATATAGGCCTCCTGTCGGTAAAGCACCTGGCTCAGCAGTTCCCACAACGCCTGGGCAAGCTGGGCATCCGCGTGCAGAAAAAGGCGCTTCCCGCCGTCCGCGTATCCAAGTATCAGGGCGGCGCTTTCGCCGAGGCCAGGAACGATCAGGCACAGGCCGTTTTCCGCCACTTTTGCCTCGTGGACGGCGAGGCTTCCTTGATCCAGCGACTGGGGGGAATAGGCTCGATCCATCAATTGATGCCAGCGATCACGCAGTTCCGCTGCGGGTAGCGGCGTGGCGGCAATTTCCAGCAGATCGGGGATCAGTGTGGACAATCTCCCGTTGCCGGAATATCCCGCGCGCCCGAGCAGCCATTGCCGCAGGGGGAAGTAGATCCAGCCCGCGATGGCCAGCGCGAGGGCGAAAGAAATATTGGCGTTCATGCTCAAAGCATTGATCAGGCCGAGGTCGAAAATCACTACCAGCATCCCGCCGAGCATCCACAGCCAGACCTCCGGCCACCAGGGTTCGAGATTGAACAGGCGGTGACGTTTCATGCCCAGCGCCATGCCCAGGTACATCACCAGCACAAAGCCAAAGGAGTACCCCTGGGGAATGACCGGCATATAGCCGAGCACCTGCATGCCGAACACGCCGAACACGAACACCGAGCTTCCCGCCAGCAGGGTCAGCAGAAACCATTTCAGCGCGGCGCGACTGATCGGATCGAGGCGGGAATTGCGCCATTGCATGGCGCCCAACACAAAGCTGGCCGACAGCCCGGCAAGGACGGGGTAGCGGAAACCGAAATTCATGTCGCCCGGCCATTGCAGGGTATCGCCGATCCACACGGCCAAATACAGGCCGAAGATCAGCCGGACGATGCCGGAGCCGCCCCCTGATCCTCCAAGGCGGGAAGGATAGTTCCATAGCAGGGAAATAAAAGCGGCGGAAAACAGGAGGGCGCCGGAATGGTTTAGAACGGCAAGGCCACGGAACAGCGTGCCATCCAGCGCCAGTTCGCGCCCGCTGTAAATAGCGGCGGAAAACGTTACCAGCACGAAGGGGATGCTGGTCAAGGCATAAAACCGCGCCGCCACATCTCGCTGGCGATAAGCCAACACGCTTGCCCCGACCAGCCATGTGATGACGCCGCAGGCGATCTGGAACCAGAACATCAGCGGCAAATCTTGCACCGGGCGTTTTTCCGGTGTAATCCAGACGGTCTCCCCTGCGCCTGTCACGACCCCTGCGCGCCCGGAGGCAAGAATATTACTCAGCGCCTGCTGCCGGCGCAAAAAGTCGTTGTAATCTGCATACTCGGTGTGGAAGTCCGGTTCCTCCAGCAGGTCTTCTGGTGTGACGGGCACTTCATCGCCGGTTACGGTTCGCAGTGCGCGCACCGTGTCACCGGCTTTCAGGCCGGCTTGTTCAGCCGGGCCAGTGACCGACTGGATTAGCACGACACCCGAATCTGCCGGGGCAAGTCGAATCCCCATCCAGGGCATGCTCCACATGACCCACACGCATAGCGCGACCAGCCCTGACAGAATCAGTACGGAAAGCAGCAGTGCTTGTTTTGGGGGAGGCAATGAAAGTCGGGCTGATGGCATGGTTGTGCTTGTCGTGTGTATTCTTCCGCTATGCCCGAGGACGACACCAAAGGGCTGCGGGCTATCTGGATCGCGTGCCGATTAGTAATATGCGCCAGTGTTGCAGGAATCATAATGCATGACAATCCCGTGAACGGGGGACATGCATTTCGCACATCCGCAAGCGAGGCAGAGTAAAATTCGTTTTTAATCAGCCAGTCCATCATCCATGTCCATACAGTGGTTTCCCGGTCACATGACTTCGGCGCGCAGAAAAGCCGCCGAGACCATGGAGCTCATCGATGTAGTCATCGAGATTCTGGATGCGCGCCTGCCCGAAGCAAGCTGCAATCCGATCATCACGGAGCTGCGCCTGCATCGCCAGCGCCCATGCCTGAAGATACTCAACAAGGCCGATCTGGCCGATCCCGCCGTCACCCGGGCATGGCTCGATTTTTATAACAGGCAAGCAGGCGTCAAAGCGGTGGCGCTGAGCTGCAAAAGCGCCAGCGACGCAGCCAAAATCCCCAGGCTTTGCCAGCCACTGGCCCCGCATCGCAACAGCACCCACAAGCCGTTGCGGATGATGATCATGGGCATTCCGAACGCCGGCAAATCCACGCTGATGAACATGCTGCTCAAGCGCCGGGTCGCGAATGTCGGCGACGAACCCGCCGTGACAAAATCACAGCAATGCCACCCGATTAACGAGCGCATGACGCTCACCGATTCGCCCGGCCTGATGTGGCCGAAGATCGAACATCCCGTCGATGGCCTGATGCTTGCCGCGATACACGCCATCGGACGCAATGCGGTCATCGAAGAAGATGTCGCCGCATTTCTGGCCAACACCTTGCTGGCGCGCTATCCCGCGCTTCTCGCTGCTCGCTACGATCTCGATGTGGAGGGGCTGGACGGTGTGGGCGTGCTTGAGGCCATTGCCAAAAAGCGCGGCTGCCTGCTCAAGGGCAGGGGGGGAGAGCCTGACCTGGAAAAAGCGGCGATGGTATTCCTGACCGAATTCCGCAGCGGCAAACTGGGACGCATCAGTCTGGAGACACCCGAAACGCGTGCTGCCATGCTGAAAGCTCATCGTGGCGGCGTCACTTCGTCCGGGAATCAACCAACCGGGCGATAGATTCAGCTGCGGGCAGTGCTGGCACAAACACGGATTTCGTTTTGTGGCTCCTTAAACCCGGATAATCATTAGAAAAAACTTCGTCATTCCGGCTGAAACCCCCATCCTAACCTTCCCCCAGAGGGGGAAGGGACGATTGCTTCCTCTCCCGCAAGCGGGAGAGGATTGAGGTGAGGGCAGCCGGAATCCAGATGATTAAAAATTCCCCCACGAAAGTGGGACAACATCGTGTTTTTGTCTGCTTTGCAGAGTATTTTTTATGACTGGATTCCGGCCTTCGCCGGATAACCAGCGACGTGACCGCTTGCGGGCTTAGTCGAATGGCTAGTTGTTTCATCAATGACGGGCTAATGGATTATTTGGGTTAAACAGTAAGCTAAAAATTCTTGCGCAAATTGTCCAGCGCCTTGGCGGCGCTTTCCTTGAGTTCTTGCTGCTGCGCATCCGCCAATGCATCCTTGCGTGCTTCAAGCCTGTTTTTTGCCGCATCCAGTCCGGTGCGCAACTTGTCGATCTGCGCCTGCCTCCCGGCCAGCCCGGATTTCAATTCCGACTCTATTTCGCGCTGCCGCTCATAAAGACGTTTGCGCTGATCGCCGATCTTTCCGTTCACCAGCTTTTCGACGCGCGCTCTTGAATCATCCACCTTGCCTTGCAGGTAACGGCGCATGCCGCGCTCCAGGGCATCGGCAAGATTGGTGGAGAGTTGCCAATCCAGTCTGGACCATGTCCCGGTCACGCGCGCATCGAGGTTTATCGATTTCAGGCCCGCCACCGAAGCGCTCATCATCTCCCGCACCACATCCGACTTTGCATTGGTTTCAAGCGCCACCTTGGTGAACTGGTTGGCCATGCGCACATCGACAGAATCCTCGTGCAGCTCGGCGGAAAATTTCACCGAGCCTTCGGCCTTGGACATTTCAAGCCCAACAGCCGGGCTGCTGACCAGCGAGCGTCCGGAGATCGCATATCGCCCCACTTCCATCGCCATACGTTCTGCAGGCACCGATGTCGTGTGATCGATCACCAGCGTCGCCTTGACTCCTGTGATGCCTTGCTGCGGAAAGTTTCCCTTGATCGTGGCCACCAGCGAACGCCCGGCCAGATCCGGATCGGTGGTCAGGTTATTGATCTCTCCGGAAAGATCGCTTTCCCCGCCTGGCAGGCGGGAGCTGATCAGCGCTTTGCGCAGCCAGAAGCGCGGATAACCGGTGGTTTGACTGAACACATAATCGTGCCCCTTCTTCCTTTCATGCACCATAACCGCTTTCTTCTTTTCGCCCTTCGGCGGCATAAAGCTTCGCGCCCGATCCATATATCCGCGGGCCTGCCGCAACTTGCCCAGCATATCCATGCCAAACAATGCGCGTGCCAATGTTCTGGCATCGAGCGACGGCAGGCGCAGACGTTCCTGCAGGCTGCTTACATCCTCTTTCACGATCCGGTCCAGATCGGAAAATGAATTTCTGAATTCACCCATATCGCCTTTGAGTGCGGCGCCGGTTTCACCAACCGGCCTGGATTTCGCATCGAAATCCTTGCGTATCGATTCCAGTTCCTTCATCGACTCCTGTATCTGCGTGACATCCTCCAGATTATCCAGCTTCACATTGGCCAAACGGCTTTGCATCGCGGAGAAATCCTCGCCTTTTGGCATGGCCGCCATGCGCGACTTCCACTGCTTGCTTTTTTCGTCCAGCGATTTATGCATTCCGGTAAGGTATGCGCCGCTCTTGAGGTCCGCGCCCATAGCGGCCAGCTGCTCGCCGGGATCGGCGCCCGCAGCGAGCGCCGCAAGATCGCCCAGCACATTTCCGGAAAACTCCTCTCCCATCTGCTCCATCAGCTTGTTGCCGGAACTCACGCCATCCTCGCTTATCCTGGCCGGCAACACACGCCCGGCGCTTTTGCGCGGCGTATCTATCCGCACATCGTTGATTGACGCCTCCTCGATCAGCACCTTGCCGCGCAACAGGGCATCCCACAGCATGCTGAATTTGATCGAGCCTATCTGCAGGCGGTTCCTGGAAGGCATTCCTGGATTGGTAATCGCGATATCATCCGCCGCTATTGACGCATCCCTTAAGCTGGTCTCCAGCCTGCCGATATTCACCTCGGCTCCATTGGCCTGAGTCGCGCCATATTCAAGCACGTGCCGCAAATGAGTATCGAAAAAAAAAGTGAAGTAAAGCGAAGCCAGTCCCATCACGATCGCCAGCGGAATAATAGCCTCGAATCGGATGTGCCCTTTCTTGCTTGCTGCCGGCTGTGCTGACGCAGGGGCGTTATCCATGGTGTTTCTCAAAAGCTGCATACCATTTGAACAACACGGTACCCGTCCACAACTTCCACCAACGGCTATTCTTGAACCGTGCGAGCACCCTGGCGCGATACGACATGACCAGGCGCCTGCTGCCCAGGAACACCAGCGGCGCCAGCAGCAGGCTCACCGCCGCCGCGCCCATCGTAATGCTGTTGTAAAAGCGCGTGAACGGAACCAGCGGCATGTTGTACATAACCGTGAACCAGGGCTGCAGCGCTTCTGCTTCAAGGATCGCCGCTCCCACCGCATGGGAAACGGGATCGAACAACCCGGCGATGAAGGCAAAAAAGAATGCCGACACCAGCGCGGCGCCGATCTGGATGCGGAACAGGAATATGCAGACGAATACCAGCAGCGCCTGCAACGACAACATCGGCGCGAAGCCGAGTATCAAGCCGCATGCAATCCCGGCTGCGATCTGGTTGGCGCCGGTGTCGGAATTAAGCAGTTTGAGCAGCGCAAACAGCTGCTTCAAGATCAGTGTCATCGATTGTTGAAGGCCTTTCCGTGAACATGGCGGGCGCCCGCCATGCGATAACTGTACACAACGCTAATCTACTGCTGGATTTGGCGCTACGCCGGGTAGCGCTCGCAATTCTCACCAGCTGCCGTGATGGTCTGGCGCAAATACGCACTTCCCCACATCCATGACTGGAAGGCGCGGCGGCCATTCACGATGCATGGTTAATTCCGCACAGGACGTCATTTGCAGCGGCCGTTCTTGTCCACTTTCATATACTGGCGCAGCCAGTTCTTCACCCGCTCCCGGGCGTGGCGCGTGGCGATCTTCTCCTCCGGACTCTGGTCGTTGCGGAAATCGAAGGCACGGCGCGCCAGGGGATAGTACTGGATTTCCGCAGGCACCCCGCGCTCATACAGGGAGTAAAAGGCGCGCCCGCCGTTCATGCGGCGCAGCTCGAAATCCTGCTCGCCGATCAGGAACAGCATGGGCGTGTTGATTTGCGCGATCTCCGGCGCCACGCTGAACAATTGCTCCGGCTCCGGCGCGTTGGGACTCTGCATGTGGCCCGCGTAGTTGGCGATGGCAGCGATATCCTTGCCGCGTCTGGCGGCCAGGCGGATCGAGTAATATCCGCCGCGAGAGTAGCCGACGATGCCGATCGGGATGCGGCATGCATTTGGATGGTTGATTAGCTTATCCATCGCGGCCTCCACGTCGGTTTCGGTGGCCGGATTATGGGCAGCAGGCCAGCGTTCGATGAAACGGCCGCTCTGCCAGTCCGGAGCCATCACCAGAAAACCCTGCTCCGCCAGGGTGGTGATGTGGCGCTGGTCCACTTCGTCATAACCGCGCTTGGCATGAATATAGAGCACGGGCGGGAAAGGCCCCTTACCGGACGGGACGGCTATTTCCACAGGAACTTCAACATCTGCGGACATGACCGTCATTTTCTCTATTGTCACGCCGTCAGCGAGGGCGGTGCGCCCCGACAGCGCCAACACCAACATGCCCAGAAAGTATTTGTAACCCATACTGTCGCCCTTAATCCCTTCCATCCGGTTCGCAATAATCATCATAGCATGCGAAAAGCGGGGTCAAACCCGGAATCTTTCAGTCAATCCGTTCCAGTAAATCATATTGTATTTAGTCTCTAATCCCTAACCAGTTAAGTCTTCGCAATTTGTGACAAGAATAATCGTAGATCAAGCGCTGGCGCGGTTTTCCAAGCAAATCTAAATCAGGTTAATGTAGGGTGGAAAAAGCGTAGCGTTTCCACCAATGGATTGCCTCGGC
>JANLIB010000190.1 GCA_024653675.1 Gallionella sp.
GCCCATGCGCTTGCCCTTGGGCGCGGTCTGTCCGGCGATGTAGCCGGCCACCGGCTTGGTGATGTGCGCCTTGATGTATTCCGCCGCCGCTTCTTCGCGATTGCCGCCGATCTCGCCGACCATGATGATCGCCTCGGTCTCGGGATCGTCCTGGAACATCTTCAGGCAGTCGATGAAATCCAGCCCCTTGATCGGGTCGCCGCCGATGCCGATGCAGGTGGATTGTCCCAGCCCGAGCCTTGTTGTCTGAAACACCGCTTCGTAGGTGAGCGTGCCGGAGCGCGACACCACGCCGACCTTGCCCTTCTTGTGGATGAAGCCTGGCATGATGCCGATCTTGCATTCGCCCGGCGTGATGACGCCGGGGCAGTTCGGCCCGATCAGTATGGCGTCGTTGGCGCGCAGCGCGGCCTTGACGTTGAGCATGTCCAGCACCGGAATGCCCTCGGTGATGCAGACGATCACCCTGACCCCGGCATCTGCCGCCTCCATGATGCCGTCCGCCGCGAAGCCGGGCGGCACGTAGATCATCGTGGCATCTGCGCCGGTGGCACGCACCGCGTCGCGCATGGTGTCAAACACCGGTAGGCCGAGGTGAGACTGGCCGCCCTTGCCCGGCGTCACGCCGCCGACCATTTTTGTGCCATAGGCGATAGCCTGTTCGGAGTGGAAGGTGCCCTGCTTGCCGGTGAAACCCTGGCACAGGACTTTGGTATTTTTGTTTACGAGAACGCTCATGATGTTTTCCTAAAATTTGTAAGCTTGTAGCGAGTAGCTAGTAGCTTGTAGCAAATTCAAGGGCAGCCATGCAGCAGGTTTGCTACCCGCAACAAGCTACCCGCAACAAGCTAAGTCACTTAACCGCCGCGACGGCGCGCTTGGCCGCGTCGGTCATGTCGCTGGCGGAGATCACGCCGACGCCGCTCTCGGCCAGCATCTTCTGCCCCAGTTCGACATTGGTGCCTTCCAGCCGCACGATCACCGGCACTTTCACACCCACATCCTTGACCGCGGCGATAATGCCCTCGGCGATGATGTCGCAGCGCATGATGCCGCCGAAAATATTGACCAGCACCGCCTTGACGTTGCTGTCGGACAGAATGATCTTGAACGCCTTGGCCACCACCTCCGCCGTGGCGCCGCCGCCGACATCGAGGAAATTGGCGGGCTGCCCGCCGTGCAGCTTGATCAGGTCCATGGTCGCCATCGCGAGGCCTGCGCCGTTGACCATGCAGCCGATGTTGCCGGACAGCGCGATGTAGCTGATGTCGCATTCTTTCGCGGCGACTTCTTTCGGGTCAATCTGGCTGTTGTCGTTCATCGCGGCCAGCTTCTTGTGGCGGAACACCGCGTTGTCGTCCACGCCGATCTTGCAGTCGAGCGCCACCAGATTGCCCGCAGCAGTCACGATCAGCGGATTGATCTCGGCCATGGCCAGATCATTTTCCATGAACAGCCGGTACAGGTTCTTGGCCAGCTTGCCGAACTCGGCGATCTGCGTGCCTTGCAGCTTGAGGCCAAATGCCAGCGCGCGGCACTGAAAGTCCTGCAAACCGAGCAGCGGATCGCAGAATTCCTTGAGTATCTTTTCCGGGGAGTGGGCGGCGACTTCCTCGATCTCCATGCCGCCCTCGCTCGAGGCGACCAGCGCGACGCGCTCGGTCTCGCGATCCACCGTCAGGCTGATGTATAGCTCACGTGCGATCGGCAGCGTTTCTTCGATCAAGAGCCGCGACACCATCTGCCCTTCCGGCGCATTCTGGTAAGTCACCAGTTGCTTGCCGAGCAGTGCGCCCACCGCATCATTGACCGCCTCGCGCGATCTCACCAGCTTCACCCCGCCGGCCTTGCCGCGACCGCCGGCGTGGATCTGCGCCTTGACCACCCAGGCGTCGCCGCCCAATTCCGTTATCGCGCCGCCCACCTGGGAAGCGTTGTCTATCGCTGCGCCGCGCGGTGTGGCAATGCCGTATTCGCGCAGCACCTGCTTGGCCTGATATTCATGCAAGTTCATAGGTTGTTCCTATATTCGTTGTCGGTTAAACATGTAGGTCGGGTTAGGTGCGGTTTTGCACCGTAACCCGACGTTTCGTGCAGATTATGTCGGGTTACACCCGCAAGGGGTAGGCCGTGGTTGTAAGGGGCTAAAGCCCCAACAACACACGCACCGCGATAAAGCCGCTAACCCGACCTACGCCTTCCTTTAACCAATGGCAGCCAGCGCCGCATTGAAGGTTGCGCTGGGACGCATGGCCTTCGAGGTCTTTGCAAAATCAGGGTGGTAGTAGCCGCCCATATCCACCGGTTTCCCCTGTGCTGCGGTCAATTCGGCATTGATCTTTGCCTCGTTTTCCGTCAGCGTCTTCGCCAGCGGAGCAAACTTCGCCTGTAACTCCTTGTCCCTGGTCTGTGCGGCCAGTGCCTGCGCCCAGTACAGTGCAAGATAGAAGTGGCTGCCCCGGTTATCCAGTTCGCCGACCTTGCGCGCGGGCGAGCGATTGTTGTCGAGGATCTTGCCGTTGGCCTGGTCGAGCGTCTCGGCCAGCACCTGCGCCTTTGGATTCTTGAACACCTGGGCGAGATGCTCTAGCGACACGCCGAGCGCAAGGAATTCACCGAGCGAATCCCAGCGCAGATAGCCTTCTTCCTGGAACTGCTGCACGTGCTTGGGCGCCGAGCCGCCCGCGCCGGTTTCGAACAAGCCGCCGCCGTTCATCAGCGGGACGATCGACAGCATCTTGGCGCTGGTGTTCAGCTCGAGGATCGGGAACAGGTCGGTGAGGTAATCGCGCAGCACGTTGCCGGTGACGGAGATCGTATCCTTGCCCGCACGGATGCGTTCCAGCGAAACGCGCACTGCTTCCACCGGTGTCATGATTTTGATGTCCAGACCGCTGGTGTCGTGATTCTTGAGATATTTTTCAACCTTCGCGATGATCTGCGCATCATGCGCGCGGTTCTTGTCCAGCCAGAAGATCGCCGGTGTGTTGGAAAGCCGTGCGCGGGTGACGGCCAATTTGACCCAGTCCTGGATCGGCGCATCCTTGGTCTGGCACATGCGGAAGAGGTCGCCCTGCTCCACTTTCTGCTCCAGCAGCGTCTTGCCCGATGCGTCAACAACGCGCACCGCGCCGTTGCCGGCTATCTCGAAAGTTTTGTCGTGCGAGCCGTATTCCTCGGCCTTCTGCGCCATCAGGCCGACATTGGGCACGCTGCCCATGGTCACCGGATCGAGAGCGCCGTTCTTACGGCAATCTTCGACAGTCGCCTCAAATACGCCGGCATAACAACGGTCCGGAATCATCGCCTTGGTGTCGTATGGTTTGCCGTCTGCGCCCCACATCTTGCCGCCATCGCGGATCATTGGCGGCATTGAAGCGTCAATGATCACGTCAGACGGCACATGCAGGTTGGTGATGCCCTTTTCGGAATTGACCATCGCCAGTTGCGGCTGTTTTTTGTAGCAGGCCTGGATGTCGGCTTCAATCTCTTTACGCTTGGCGTCCGGCAGCGTGGCGATTTTCGCCAGCAGGTCGCCGAAACCGTTGTTGACGTTGACGTTCAGCTCCTTGATCGTCGCGGCGTGCTTCTCGATAACATCCTTGAAATAGACAGAAACAGCATGGCCGAACATGATGGGATCGGATATCTTCATCATCGTGGCCTTGAGGTGCAACGACAGCAGCACGCCCTGTTTCTTCGCATCCGCTATCTGCTCTTCGTAGAATGCGCGCAGGGCGCGGCGGCTCATGACTGCCGCATCGATCACCTCGCCCACCTTCAGCGTGGTCTTTTCCTTCAGCACCGTGGTCTTGCCATCCGCGCCAACGAACTCGATGCGCACCGGGCCGGCTTCGGCAACCGTGACGGATTTTTCGCTGCCGTAGAAATCGCCACTGTTCATGTGCGCGACGTGTGTTTTGGAATCGGGACTCCACTTGCCCATCTTGTGCGGATTCTTTCGCGCGTAATTCTTGACCGAGAGAGCCGCGCGACGATCCGAATTGCCTTCACGCAGCACGGGGTTGACGGCGCTGCCCAGCACCTTGCCGTAGCGCGCCTTGATTTCCTTCTCGGCATCGTTTTTCGGATCTTCCGGATAGTCCGGAACTTTATAACCTTGCGACTGCAATTCCTTGATTGCTGCTTTCAACTGCGGGGCCGATGCGCTGACATTCGGCAGCTTGATGATATTGGCCTCCGGCTTCAATGTAAGCTCGCCCAATTCAGTCAGATCATCGCCGGCCTTTTGGCTCGCGGTCAGGTTTTCTGGAAAGTTTGCAAGTATCCGTCCTGCAAGGGAAATATTCCTCGTATCAACGGTAACGCCGGCTGCCTTGGTGAAGGCCTGGACGATAGGGAGCAATGAATAGGTTGCCAGCGCCGGCGCTTCATCGACCATCGTGTAAAATATTTTTGCGGTTGTCATAATTTTCTCTCTTCGATTAAGTAATGTAGGTCGGGTTAGCCCATCCCCTCTGGGTGAAACAACTAGCCATTCGACTAGGCTGCAAACAACCGCAGCCAAGTCGCTGGTTATCTCTAACTCTCTCCCGCCTGCGGGAGAAAGGACAAACGAGAAGGGCAATTGTTAATCCTAGCCTTTCATCTGGCTGGCGAACAGCGAAAGCGCTCCGCCGGCACGGATCATCGGGATATCTTCCTTGCCCTGCGCGAGCTTGAGAGGAATATCGCCGACGCCGCTAACTACCAGTTTGAGCTTGCCGCTTTCCAGACCGGAAGTATCGAGAGCCACTTTTGCGCCTTGCTGGATGCGCTCAAGATCAGCCGGGTTTTCGAAGACCAGTCCGAGGATGCCGAAGTTGGCGAGGTTGGCGAGGTGAATGCGCTCGAAACCCTTGGCCACGATGGCGCGTATCCCCAGGATGCGCGGGCACAGCCCGGCGTGCTCGCGCGAACTGCCCATGCCGTAGCCGTCACCGGCCACGATGAAGCCATGGCCGCCCGCATCACGAACCGCCGCCGCCCTGGCGCTGAAAGTCTTGTCAGCCTGGATGAAGGTGGCCTGCTTGGCGTATTCGTCCGCGTTGGAACGCAGAGACAGATATTTTCCGGCGGGCTGGATCAGGTCTGTGGTAACTTCGTCGCCGAGCTTGAGCATGACTTCGCCTGCCAGCTTCGCGGGCAATGGATCCAGCGTTGGCAGCGGCGCAATGTCCGGGCCGTAACGCATCACTACCTTGGCGGCTTCCGCAGGCGGCAACGGCGCCTGATAGGCGCCCATATCGACCACCGGCGGGACTTGCTTGAAGGCAAGGTCGCCCTTGAACAAATCGCGCGGGTCTGTAATGCATCCCATCACGGCGCTGGCTGCGGCAGTAACCGGGCTGACCAGATGAACGGCAGCGCTCTCGGTTCCCGAACGTCCGGCAAAATTGCGGTTGGCGGTGGACAGCATCACGCCATTGCTGGGCGGGCTGAAGCCCTGGCCGATACACGCGCTGCAGGCGTTTTCCAGGATGCGCACACCGGCGGCATAAAAAACTTCCAGATAGCCTGCCGCCGCCAGTTGGCGCGCAATGGCTTGCGAACCGGGCGCGATGGCGGTGTCAACCTTGACTTTCTTGCCGCGCAGAATTTCGCCGACGCGGGCCAGATTTTCGTAGTTGGAATTGGTGCAACTGCCGATGAACACGGTATCGATGGGCAACCCGGCATGTTTGGATACAGGTTCCATGGACTTGAGTTTCGGATAAAGCGCAATGGTTGGCTCCAGTGCCGACAGGTCAATCTCGACAGTGCGCGAATAGGTTGCGCCCGCGTCGGCGGCCAGCGGCTTGAAGTCAGCGGCGCGCTTCCTGCCTTCGAGGTAAGCCCTGGTAATATCATCCGAGGGAAATATCGAAAAGGCGACGCCACCCTCGGTTCCCATATTGCAGATGGTGGCGCGGTCGGTGACATTCAGGCTCTTCAGTCCCGGCCCGGTGTACTCCAGGCAGAGATCCTTGTTGCCCTTGATGCCGATCACCTTGAGCACGTTCAGGATCACGTCCTTGGCCAGCACGCCCGGATGCAGCGCGCCGGTGAGATTCACCTGCACCACTTGCGGCATTTCAATCTTGTAGGAAGTGCCTGCCATCGCAAAGCTCACGTCCGTGCCGCCCGCGCCCAGCGCCAGCATGCCCATGCCGCCTGCGTTGGTGGTGTGCGAGTCGGAGCCGATCACCGATTTGCCGGGAACCGCGAAATCCTCCAGGAACACGCTGTGGCAGATGCCGTTGCCGCCGCGCGAGAACCAGCAGCCGTATTTTTTGCTGAAGGTTTCGAGGTAACGATGATCGTCGCCGTCGATGTAGCCGACTTGCAGGGTCTTGTGATCCACCACGATGACCGAGGTGGTCTTTACTCGATCCACGCCCATCTTCTCGAAGGCCAGCGCGGCTGCGGTGCCGGTGGCGTCCTGATAAAGGGTGTGGGTGAACTGGATTTCCAGCGGTTGCCCCGGCGCGGGGAGTTGTTTCAATCCGCCGGCCGCATTGGCCAAAAGGATTTTTTGCGCAACATTTAATGCCGTCATAAGAGTTCTCCAGAATTATCGCTTCAAATAATAATCAACAGCCGTCACAGGACGGGTAAAGCTGCGCAACTTATCGGAGGTTGATGAACTTTAATGATCGGGTTCCGCGCTGTGCTCCACCCGTCTTGCGTTCTTCTCCAGCTTGATTGCTTAAAAACAAATTGTCATTCAACTTGCAGAAATCGATATCACATGCGCCCGAATCAGTCCGCGCAGGATGGGTTGCAACAAAGCCAGGCAGGGTGGGCACGTCTTTGTGCCCACGCGGTCAGCTATTCATCGCACCAAAATCCGCGTGGGCACAAAAAATGTGCCCACCCTACGGTGTAATTCCCGTTACGAAACGTGGGTGCACTGGGAAGCCGGGGTGCGGGTATCCATGTTGCGTCCGCGGTTGATGTGGTCGTCGATCTCGCCCGCGCATCCGGCCATGCGGCCGAACAGGAATGCGGTGAACGCCGCCATTTCCATCGAGCTTTCGCTGAATTCGCCCTTGCGGTAGCGCGACCACAGAAGTTTCAGCAGCATCGCGGCGATGATGGCATCGATGTTGACGCAGAACACGTTTGCCGTTACGCCGTTGTCGAACAGGGCCTGCACCAGCGTCCTGTAATAGTCGTGGAAAATATTCTTTTCACCGCGCTCGGCGAACAATTCCGCGATGTAGACTTCGCGCGGATCCTTGTTGACCTGATGCCCCTTGAACACCGGGTGATTGACACCGGGAATGTTGCGCACCGGCAGGCCGAGCGCCTTGCCGGCCTTCTTCTCCTTGTTGAACGCCAGCGCAAATCCGGTTGCCATCGCCTTGAGATCAAGGCCGTGGTTGGCCGCACTTGCATCGGTCAGATTGGTGTTGCTGAAGCTCTCGATCAGGAACTGGATGCCCTCGTAACCGTTGCCGCCGTGGGCAAAGCCGGTGTGGGTCAGGAAGCCGATCATGCCCTTGTTGATCTGCACGCGCTCCGGAGATTCCGGGCCGTCAGCCGATACCGCGCCTTTGCAGCCCTGGGCCGAGATGGTGCCGACACCGTTGGAAATGATCAGACCCAGCATGACCTGGAACGGGAACAGATTTGCCGGTGTCGGCTTCTCGCCGAGCAGAGAGAGATAGGCCATCTGGGTAGCTGTCCAGGATTCCAGCATTTCTTCGTTGCTGATGCCGCAGAACTTGCCCGGCTGGTGGTGCTTGCCCTCGGCTGCTGCGCCGATAATGACTGAGAACAGGTTGGTGTACCAGGGCAAATTACGCACCGTCAGGCGCGAGATGCGCTTGCGGATCAAGGGCTCCCACGCGATGGTGGTGGTGAGCGCGGCAATCACTGCATCCGCTGTCGGGTGGCCCTTCAGGCTGCGCAGATAGCGCACGAAGACCGACTTGCCTTTGCGTTTGTCGAACGCTTTGAGCATCGCTTCGGCCTGCGTATCCGGTGTTTGGCCCAGCAGGGTTGCGAGTTGTTCGGGGCTGGCCGTGGCAGGCGTAATCTTTGCCTGCTCGTCGTCGCCGGTCTGGAGGCCGGAATGGGCGAAAATTTCGACCAGCGTATCGGCAGCATTGCGTGCGCCGTCGACGCGCTTCGGGCCGAGCAGTGCGACCGCCGCGCTGATCACCGTGTTGGGGGCGTTGCCTGCCTCGCGTGCCGCATCGGCGGCAGCCAGCATGGCTTCACCATGAAGATTGACCCGCGCCGCGATTGCGATATTGAACAGGGCGTTATCGTTGTCATCGTTGAGCTCGCGCACCAAAGCCATGCACAGGTTGGATTCCAGCGGCTGTTTGGCGGTGTCCAGGATGGATATGTTGTTGACCTTGGTGACCTGGGTCTTCGGATCCATCACCGAACTTCCCGAGCAGTCTTTCATCGACTGGCGCGGGAAAATGGCGCCCACATGCTTGAGCAGTTCGGCGATTTGTTCGTCATAGGGCGACATCGCCTTGACTACGGGAATATTCAACGCTGGCGGAAGTTTCAAACCTTGATCGTCGCCAAACCACGGCTTCAACTCAAGATTGCCTTCCGGCGGGAAGTCGCGGTCGATGCCGTTCAGTTTCATCACCGCAGTCAGCGCCTGCGGGATATGCGAGATGTTGGTGACCACCGCGCCCTTTTTAGAGCACACCGGGTTTTCGGGCGTGAACAGATCGGTCACGCCGAATTTTTTCATGAACCAGCCTTCTTTTGCACGAGCGTCATCGCCCGATCCGGCAATGGCGCCGGCGTGGCCGACAGCCCGCGTCAGGTTCGCCTTCCAGCGGCCGACCACGCAGGCCACCACCGGTTTTTCGAACGTTACTTCTTCCTCGTAATAACCGCCCGGCTCGGAATACAGCACTGCTGACTTGGTGCGCTCGTCGTTGGCCATGGCGTAGGCGAACTCGGGGGTGGCATAGTTGATGTAGATGTCCTTGCCGCTGGAGATCAGCGTCGTCGTGCCCCAGCCGCCGATCGACAGGTAATTGGCGATGGTGGTGGTGAAGTTGCCGGAATTGGAATAGATGGCAACTGTACCTTTGCGTAAAGTCTCTTCGGGTTTGTCGCCGCCCAGCGCGCCGCCGATGCGCACATGGTTCCACGAATCCGCCACGCCAAGACAATTGGCGCCGAAAATGTCCACGCCGCGCTGCTGGCCGAGTGCACGAATTTCGCGCGCATCGTGCACCGCAACCTTTTCGGTGAGGATGACGACCTTTTCGACATCGGGATTGATGCGGATCAGTTCGGCGACACCGTCGCGAACGGCGGATGGCGGCAGGTAAACGACGCCGACGTTGAACTTGTGCCCGGCCTCCATGCCTTCGCGCACGTTGTTGTATACGGGAATGTTACCGGCAGGCGTCTCGACAACCTGCCCGCGGCGGCCCGGCGAGGTGCCGAACACCACATTGCCGCCGGAGTAGGCATGGCTGACCGGGGTCACCGCACGGGATTCGTTACCCGTGATATTCAGCACGCAGATGCGATCTTCGCGGGTCGCAATTTCGGCCAGGGAGCGGATGCCGACGAAATATTTGAAGTCTTTAATACCAGTCTTTCTCATTGATGTCACCTTTGCTTAATTATTCATTTTCTACGCACATCAGGCATCAGCCGGCAAACCCATCATCGTCGCCACTTGGGCGCGTCCGCCGCTCTTCATCCAGCGATCCGCCTCCTGGGCGTAATTCACCACGTCGGTCATCGCGGAATCAAAACCGAAAATCCGGTAGGGTATCCGCAACGCGTCGAGGGCATCCTTGAATACACCCATGCCGCGTATCACATGGGGACCGCCGCGGCCGATCACCACATAGACAGGGGTCGATCCGTGTTCGCTGAAGTAATCGCGCAGGGCATCGGCCATCGCCCGGAACGTGACGAAGATGTCCGTGTTGTTGGCCTTGCCGCCGATGATGAACAAAACATTCGATTGCTTGAGATAGTACTTGAGGCAGATGCGCATCACTTCGTGCATTTTCTCGTAGGGCGGATTACCCCCGAAGTCGGAGGAGATGATGGCGTCATTGCCCAGCACCTCGGTGACCAGGGAGTTTGCCCCGCCGCCGAAAGTGGGGGCCAGGATAGTGCCCTTCTCATTGATCACGTAAACATCGCTCTGACCCTGATAGGTGCGGAGTTCGTTGATTTCCTGCTCGAAGTCGTTGGCCTCGGTGACGAAAAGGTCATCTGGCAGGTTCAAACGGTTCACACGCGGATCGTCACGGTCGAAGCCGCACTTGAAGTCGCAGGCCACCGGTATCAGGGAGCCGGATTTGCCTTCCATCATGCGGATCGGATTGAGCTCCATCGTCGACATGCCGTAATGATGATACAGATCCCACAGCTTTGGCAGGTATTGCACCAGTGGCGACACGATCTCGCGAGGAGCTCCCAGGTCGGACAACGCGTTGGATATGTTGTAGGACTTGAGTCCGGTCAGAGGATCAAACGGAACTTCGATGATCTGGGTCTTGTCCAGTTCCTCGATGTCCATGCCGCCGTGATGGGTGAGCGTCATGACCGGCGCGCGGTAGCGGGTCGAATCGGTGATC
>JANLIB010000193.1 GCA_024653675.1 Gallionella sp.
TTCCGTTCGGCCTGAGCCTGTCGAAGGCCATTAGCCATTCATGTTTCGACAAGGCCTTTAGTCCTGAGCGAAGTCGAAGGGTCAACACGAACGGCTTCATACTTTATTCGTGCCGAATCTATAGGGCGTCTCTAAAAATTCAGATTCGTCATTGATGAAACAACTAGCCATTCGACTAAGCCCGCAAGCGGTCAAGTCGCTGGTTATCCGGCGAAGGCCGGAATCCTGTATTTTCAATAGGCTGGACACCGGCCTTCGCCGGTGTGACGAATTTTTTGAGGTGCCCTATAATCGTATCTTGCACGGTGATGTGCATCAAGGAGAAATGTAATAACCGCGTAACAATTGCTAGTGTTTTTTCTGTAACCAGTCAATCAGCGCATCCTGCGCGTCTTGCCCGGCGGCGGCATTCGGGTGGTTGATGATGAACACTGCGATCCACTGTCTGCCGCTTTGCGCTTTCACATAACCTGCGATAGATTTCACTCCTTCCAGCGTGCCGGTCTTGAGATGGGCATATCCCGCAGCCTCGCTGTCTTTGAGGCGCTTCTTCACCGAGCCGTCCATGCCGAGTATCGGCAGAGAGGCTTCCAGCTCGGCGGCAAACGGACTATCGGTGGCGTGTTTCAATAGTTCGGCAAGATGTTGCGGGCTGATGCGTTCCTTGCGCGACAGGCCGGCGCCATTTTCCAGCACCAATTCGGGGAAATGCAGTTGTTGTTTGTTCAACCATTGCTGCACGGCTTCAGTGCTGCGCTCGATGTTGGCTGCGCCAAGGCCGCCCGAAGGGTAAGTATCTTGCGGCATGCCCATTGCGGGTGTTGCGGGAGGTTCGCTTTCTGCGCCAGGATTGTTCAAAGGAAGAGTGTCAGGCGTTAAGCTGTTTACGGGAATAACTGCGCCTCCCGGTATTGCCGTTTCTGCATCGGGATCCGCCGGCACGATCATCGAAGCGTGCGCCGTCGCCCCCAGCGTCAGGAATAATTGCCGCGCCATGGTGTTGTTGCTGAATTTGTTGATGTCGCGTATCACTTCCGACAGCGGCGGCGAGAGGTGCGTGGAAAAAGCTGCCTGATCGGCCGGCGCGCTGCCTTCACGCAGTCCGCCTTGCAGCGTGCCGCCCATCTCGTTCCATAATGAGCTGAACACTGCAAAGAAATAATCGCTGTGCGGCAGCAGCGAGAAATAATCTTCCACCTCGCCGCAGTCAACGGGGATGGTGCCTTCCAGCACGATGCTGCGCTCTTCCAGACGGGCTTTGTAGGTATCGCCGCCGGAGCAGGGCCGTTGAGCGGCGGTCGTGATGCGATTGCTGATCCGGTAACCGGACAGGTGGGGTTCGAGCAGCGCGCTGGTTTGGGCGGCGCCAGTTCCCCCAGCGTCGGGAGCCAGGCGCAGGCGCAGCGCATTGAAGTTGAGCAATAATGCATTCGGGCCGACGTTGTATGCTCGAGTCGGGTCGTTATCAAACTCCGCCGGGTCGTGGCTGGCCGCTTCAAAATAACTTCGGTCCAGCACGATGTCGCCGCGTATATCGCGCAGACCGCGCTGGCGCAGTTCGCGCAGCCACAGCCAGAATTGTTCGAGGGTCAGCTTTGGATCGCCATAACCCTTGAATACCAGATTGCCCTGAAGCACGCCGTTCTCCAGCTTGCCGTCGAGATAGGCATCGGTCTTCCATTGATATGCCGGTCCCAGCGTTTCCAGCGAAGCAAAGGTGGTGAGCAGCTTGATGGTGGAAGCCGGGTTCATCGCCTGATTGGCGTTCAAGCTGAGCAGCGGTGTGCGCGCATCGGTCTGTTGCACCACGATGCCGATGCTTGACAAGGGGATGTTGGCGCGCTTGAGCGCATCGCGCACAGGATCGGGCAGCGTTGCCGGCGCAGCTTGGCCGATCAGGCACAAACTGAATAACAGCGCGGCAATAAGTTTTGGAATAATGCTCAACTTGCTCAACTCAGTTGGTTGATGATGTGTAAAGTACGGCTCACTAATAGATCCATTTCTTCATTGCTGATGACATAGGGCGGCATGAAATATATCGTGTTGCCGATGGGGCGCAGCAGCAATTCGTTTTTAAGCGCCAGCGCGAAACAGCGCTGCGAGAAATCGCGATGCGGACTGTCCACCTCGAACCCCCATATCATACCAATGTTGCGCCAGTTGCGTACTGCGGGATGTTCGCGCAAAGGCCGCGAAATCCTGTTCATGTACGCAGCCTTGGCGCGGTTTGCTGCAAGCACGTCATCCTGTTGAAAAATATCCAGCGTGGCGAGCGCTGCCCGGCAGGCCAGTGGATTGCCGCTGTATGAATGTGAATGCAGAAATCCACGCGCCGCCTCATCCGAATAAAAACCCTGATAAACCTCATCTCGCGTCATCACCACGGAAAGCGGCAAGTAACCGCCGGTAATGCCTTTGGATAGACATAAGAAGTCAGGAGTAATTCCGGTTATTTTCTCCCCTATCCCGCTGGCGGGGGTGAGGGGTGCTGAGGCTTGCTCGCAGGCGAACAGGGTGCCGGTGCGTCCCATGCCGACGGCGATTTCGTCCGCGATTAGATGCACGCCGTACTCATCGCAAAGCTGCCGCGCCCGCCGCAGGTAGACCGGGTGATACATCGCCATGCCGGTTGCGCCCTGTACCAGCGGCTCGATGATAAAGGCAGCAAGCTTCGAATGGTGCTGCTGAAAATGCCGTTCCAGCATATCGGCGCAGCGCAGCGCATAAGCTTCGGCGCTTTCTCCTGCTGCGGCCTTGCGCCAGTCCGGACTGGGCACGGTAGCCTGTTGCCGGATCAGCGCGCCATAAGCGGAACGAAACAGTGCGACATCCGTAACGGACAACGCGCCCAGCGTCTCGCCGTGATAACTGTTTTCCAAGCTGATGAACCGGGACTTGTCCGGTTTACCGCTGTTGCGCCAATGATGCGCGCTCATCTTCAGAGCGATTTCCGTGGCCGATGCGCCGTCCGAGGCGTAGAAACAGTGCCCCAGCCCTGGTGGAGCAAGCGCAGCCAGCCGTTCCGAAAGTTGCACTGCCGGCTCGTGAGTAAAGCCCGCCAGCAACACATGCTCCAGCTTTTCGAGCTGATCCCGCAAGGCGGCGTTGATGCGCGGGTTGCAATGCCCGAACAGGTTCACCCACCAGGAACTCACCGCGTCCAGATAGCGTTTTTCCTCGAAGTCATACAGCCAGACCCCGCTGCCGCGCGCAATCGGCACCAGCGGAAAAGTCTCGTAATGCTTCATCTGCGAGCAGGGATGCCACACGGCAGCAAGACTGCGGGCAAGAAATTCTGCATTGGCTGATCGGTGGCTCGACATGCGCGAAATCATAACGGGTTTTCCGGTCGTGCTGCGCAAATATCCGTATCGTTCATAGCCTGCAACCATTCGGACAGGTGGTTTGCCAGCCGAAGCCATGCCGCTTGAAACGGCTTTGCTTTCCGTATCACCCCGTTTGTGGCATCCTTCGTGCCTTGTGAACGCGCGTCGATGGATATTTCAGCTTCCTCGTCAAATACGGGGGCTGCGGAAGGATGAAAGTAATGAAATGTGTTGATGATTTCCGCCTGCGCTTTGGCAAACGCGAGCTGGTGCCGATTATTATCGGCGGAATGGGCGTGGATATTTCCAGCCGTGAATTGGCTCTGGAGGCCGCGCGGCTGGGTGGGATCGGGCATATCTCCGATGCGATGCTGCCTACCGTAACGGATCGCCACTACAAGACGAAATTCGTCAGCACCAAGCAAAAACAATACAAGTTCAACGTCGAAAAGACCGACAAATCGATCGTGAAATTTGATCTTGGGCAAGTGGCTGAATCGACCCGTCTGCACGTTCGCAAAACCATGGAAGCCAAACGCGGCGAAGGCATGATTTTCGTCAATTGCATGGAAAAATTGACCATGAACGCCCCGCGCGAAACCTTGCGCGTGCGGCTATGCGGCGCGCTGGATGAGGGTATCGACGGCATCACCCTTGCCGCAGGTCTGCACCTCGGATCATTCGCGCTGATGGAAGAGCACCCGCGATTTCGCGATGCCCAACTGGGCATCATCGTTTCTTCCCTGCGCGCCTTGCAGTTATTCCTGCGCAAGAATGCCAGGCTGAACCGCCTGCCCGATTTCATCGTGGTGGAAGGTCCCTTGGCAGGCGGCCATCTGGGCTTCGGGATGGACTGGGCGAAGTATGACCTGCGCACTATCGTTACCGAGATTCAGCGGTATCTCCATGCCGAGAAACTTGATATCCCGTTGATTCCGGCGGGCGGGATATTTACCGGCAGTGACGCGGTAAGCTATCTGGAAACCGGTTCGGCGGCTGTGCAAGTGGCGACGCGCTTTACCATTGCCGGCGAATGCGGCATCCCGGAAAAAGTCCAGCAGGAATACTTCAAGGCAAACGAGGATGATATCGAGGTGAACATGATATCGCCGACCGGCTATCCGATGCGCATGATCAAGGGCAGCCCGGCGATCGGCGCCGGCATACGCCCCAACTGTGAGGCATTCGGTTACCTCCTTGATGCAAATGGCCACTGTGATTATATCGATGCGTACAACCGCGAAGTGGCGTTGCACCCCAATGCCAAAAAGATTTCCGTCAAAGACAAGACCTGCCTGTGCACCCACATGCGCAACTATGATTGCTGGACTTGCGGACATTACACCTACCGTCTCAAGGATACGACACATCGCAATGCAGATGGCACTTACCAGATCCTGACCGCCGAACATATATTCAAAGACTATCAGTTCAGCACCGATAACAAGATCGCCCTTCCCCCTCTGTTGAAATAATCCTGCCCTGCCCTTGAAATCGGGAGGGGTCGCCCCGATAATTGGCACTCGCGGGCAGAGAGTGCTAAACTTCGCCTCCGCATTTTTTAACCCCTTGTTTTAGGAGACCTCAGCATGAAAATTCGTCCTTTGAACGATCGCGTGATCGTCAAACGCATGGAAGAAGAACGTAAAACCGCCTCCGGAATCGTGATTCCCGATGCCGCCACCGAAAAACCGGATCAAGGCGAGATCGTCGCCGTGGGCAAAGGCAAAGTCGGCGACGACGGCAAATTGCAAGCCATGAGCGTCAAAGTTGGCGACCGGGTGCTGTTCGGCAAATATGCCGGCCAGACTTTCAAGATGGACGGCCAGGAATATATGACCATGCGCGAAGACGACGTCATCGGCGTGGTTGAAAAGTAAACAACGTAAGATTTCCAGGAGAAATAACATGGCAGCTAAAGACGTAAAATTTCACGACGCCGCACGCAACAAAATGGTGATAGGCGTAAATATTCTGGCCGACGCGGTCAAGGTAACGTTAGGCCCCAAGGGCCGTAATGTCATATTGGACCGTTCCTATGGATCGCCAACTATCACTAAAGACGGTGTATCTGTCGCTAAAGAGATCGAATTGAAGGATAAATTCGAGAATATGGGCGCGCAAATGGTCAAGGAAGTCGCTTCCAAGACTTCCGATGTGGCCGGTGACGGCACTACGACCGCGACGGTGCTGGCGCAATCCATCGTGCAGGAAGGCATGAAGTTTGTCGCCGCCGGCATGAACCCGATGGATCTGAAACGCGGCATCGATCAGGCGGTTATCGCAGCCGTTGCGGAACTGAAGAAGATTTCCAAGCCCTGCACCACCAGCAAGGAAATCGCGCAGGTGGGCAGCATCTCCGCCAATTCCGATACCGTGATCGGCGAAAAGATCGCCGCCGCGATGGAAAAGGTCGGCAAGGAAGGCGTGATCACGATTGAAGACGGCACCGGGCTGGAAGATGAACTGGACATTGTTGAAGGCATGCAGTTCGATCGCGGCTATCTGTCGCCCTACTTCATCAACAACCAGGATCGTCAACTGGCATTGATGGAAAATCCCTACATCCTGTTGCACGACAAAAAGGTTTCCAACATCCGCGACCTGCTGCCGGTGCTTGAACAAGTCGCCAAGGCCGGACGTCCGTTGCTGATCATCGCCGAGGATGTGGACGGCGAAGCGCTGGCTACGCTGGTGGTAAACAACATTCGCGGCATCCTGAAGACCGTCGCCGTCAAGGCGCCGGGCTTTGGCGACCGGCGCAAGGCCATGCTGGAAGACATCGCGACGTTGACCGGCGGCACCGTGATCGCTGAGGAAGTCGGCCTGTCCCTGGAGAAAGCCACCCTGGCCGAGTTGGGCCAAGCCAAGCGCATCGAAGTAGGCAAGGACAACACCATCATCATCGACGGCGCAGGCAAGGAAGAAGCTATCAAGGCACGCATCGGCCAGATCAACAAGCAAGCCGAAGAGTCCACCAGCGACTACGACAAGGAAAAATTGCAGGAGCGCAAGGCCAAGCTGGCCGGCGGTGTTGCGGTGATCAAGGTCGGCGCTGCAACCGAAGTCGAAATGAAGGAAAAGAAAGCGCGTGTCGAAGACGCATTGCACGCAACCCGCGCTGCCGTTGAAGAAGGCATCGTTCCCGGCGGCGGCGTGGCATTGCTGCGCGCCAAGGCTGCGGTAGCCAAGCTGAAGGGCGACAACCACGACCAGGACGCGGGCATCACCATCGTACTGCGCGCCATGGAGTCACCGTTGCGCGCCATCGTGCAAAATGCCGGTGACGAACCTTCTGTTGTGGCTAACAAAGTAATGGAAGGCAAGGGCAGCTTCGGTTACAACGCGGCCAGCAGCGAATACGGCGATATGCTGGTCATGGGCGTGGTTGACCCAACCAAGGTGACTCGCGTCGCTTTGCAAAATGCGGCCTCGATTGCCGGACTGATGCTCACAACCGCTTGCATGGTGGCTGAGCTGCCGGAAGACAAACCTGCTCCTGGCGGCATGGGTGGCGGCGGTATGGGCGGCATGGAAGGCATGATGTAACTGCTGTTTGTTTCGCTGCAACATGTTTTTCAACAATCAGGCAAACCCCGCTACGGCGGGGTTTGTCATTTGGTCCGTTGCCGGTATAATGCGCGGCTTCCGAAGTTGGCTGAACTTGTTTAGGGCGCCTCTATTAATTCAAAATCCTAAGCGAGACAAGGCGCGAAAGAAATTTTAGCGCGCCGCATATGTTTGATATGTAAGCGTTAAAATTTGTTGA
>JANLIB010000249.1 GCA_024653675.1 Gallionella sp.
AAACTCCGTCGCGATACGGCGTTGCTCAAGATATTTTAACGCTTACATATCAAACATATGCGGCGCGCTAAAATTTCTTTCGCGCCTTGTCTCGCTTAGTATTTTGAATTAATAGAGGCGCCCTAAAGCTTACTTGACTTTGCGCATCACGATGCAATTAATTCGGTGAGGTAAACCCCCGGCTATGCCGGGGGACTCAAAAGGGTTTGACCTATGCGGTGGTCTTGCACCTGATTGTCAATAGGAACTGCTGTACATCCCCCCTTTGAAAAAGGGGGGCGAGGGGGGATTTGCGGAAGATGGATATGAACTCGGCATTTTCAAATCCCCCTCAGTCCCCCTTTTCTAAAGGGGGATGCAGAGGGAATGCCGCTTCAGGCGGCACATGGTTTTATCAGCGCCTTTGAGGCGCTCACCCAATAAGCCCCCGGCTTTGCCGGGGATCATTTAATTCATCAGGAGAATCTTATGCGTACCACGATTGATATTGAAGATGATGTTTTGGCAGCGGCCAAGGAATTGGCGCGACTGCAGCATGTTTCCGCCGGGCAGATCGTTTCAAAATTGTTAAGAAATGCGCTGGCTGGCGGGGGGGCGCAAAGCCGGCTTGAGCCCCGGCAAATTGGCGGATTCAGGCCGTTCCCGGCACGGGGATCGTTAGTTACCGACGACAAGGTCGATCAGTTGCGCGACCAAGAGGGAGTCTGATGCGCGCCTTGCTGGATATAATGTTCTGATTGCATTGCTTGATACGGGACACGTCCACCATGAATTGGCGATGTCTTGGCTGGAAAGCGAGATTCAGCATGGCTGGGCGTCATGCCCAATAACCCAGAATGGCTGCATACGTATCATGTCGCAGCCTAACTACCCCTCAGCGTTGCCTGTCGGCCAGGTCGCCGAACGACTGGCGGAAGCTTCGGCAAGCGCCGACCACCTGTTTTGGCCTGCCGATGTCAGTCTGCTGGAAAACGGGGTAGTGGAGTGGCAGCGGATGCTGGGGCATCGGCAGGTGACGGACGCTTATTTATTGTCTCTGGCCATGCGGCATGGCGGACGGTTGGTCACGCTTGACCGGCGTATTGATTTTGACGCAGTACGCGGTGCGCAGCCTGATCAATTGATCGTGCTGGCAAAAAAGTGACACTTTTTGATTGCAACCGAATTTCTGAATACGTGGTGTCTTTGCTACATTACATTACGTGAGGCGGGGCTACATTATGTGAGGCGGGTGCCCAGAAGGTGAACGGATTCAGCCAGAATATGAGATGTGGCTGTATTTTATGGATGAAATTCAGCCATTGCACGGATGATTTTCATCCAGTAGAATGGCAGTATGTATACACGGCATATTTTCACTTTACTTGTTGATGCGCTGGCTGACACGCCCGTTGTGCTACTGAATGGGGCGCGCCAGACTGGCAAAAGCACCTTGGCGCAATCGCTGGCGGCATCGAATGCCTACCGTTATCTGACATTGGATGACCGGGTGGTGTTGGCGGCGGCCAAGGATGATCCTGCCGGGTTTGTTGCGGGTCTCAGCGGCGCGGTGATTCTTGACGAAGTACAGCGTGCGCCGGAGATTTTTCTGCCGATCAAGGCGGAGGTAGATCGTGACCGTAAGCCGGGGCGTTTTTTGTTGACCGGTTCGGCCAATGTATTGTTGTTGCCTCGCATAGCCGATTCGTTGGCCGGGCGCATGGAGATACTGTCGCTCTGGCCGTTATCCAGTGCAGAGATCGCCGGCTCTCCGTTTTTCAATCGAGCAGATTGGTTGTTTGATGGGGAAATCCAGGCATGGGCAATTCCTGCTTGTGAGCGCGAGCAACTGGTTATGACGCTGCTAAGCGGCGGTTTCCCCGAGGCGGCCGGGCGTAGTTCTCAGCGTCGCCGTGCCGCCTGGTTTGAGAGTTATCTGCAAGCCATTTTGCAGCGGGATGTGCGTGATTTGGCTAATCTGGAACAGTTGACCGAGATACCAAACTTGCTCCAGTTGCTGGCGGCGCGAAGTGCCGGGCTGCTTAATTTTGCCGAAGTTTCGCGTACCAGCAGGCTGTCGCAGACGACGCTCAAGCGTTATTTCACGATGTTGGAAACGCTGTTCCTTGTCGTTCGGTTGCCTTCCTGGGAACGCAATCAGGGCAAGCGGATGGTGAAAGCGCCCAAGGTCTTCTTGCCGGATAGCGGATTGTTGGCGCATCTATCCGGGTTGCCCCAGGATACTTTGGTTGCCGGATCAGGCCTGCCGGGCGGTTTGGTCGAGACCTATGTGCTGGGGGAGCTGCTCAAGCATCTGTCTTTCTCGGAGAGTGGGCTCACACTTTACCATTACCGGACGCAGACGAATATCGAGATCGATTTCATTCTGGAAAACCGACTTGGCAAGTTGACCGGTATCGAGGTTAAGGCAAGCAGCAGTGTGGATGGGAAGGATTTCAAGGCGCTACGTCACCTGAAGGAAACTGAGCCGCAGTCGTTCCAGCGGGGGATTGTGTTGTATGCCGGACGCGAGGTGGTGGCGTTCGGTGCGGATATGTTTGCCGTGCCCCTGTCGGTATGGTGGGCGTCACAATAAGGGCGCCTCTATTAATCCAAACTCCGTCGCGATACGGCGTTGCTCAAGAAATTTTAACGCTTACATATCAAACATATGCGGCGCGCTAAAATTTC
>JANLIB010000250.1 GCA_024653675.1 Gallionella sp.
TCTGAAACTTCGTTTTCCGCAGTGCTCCGTGCAATTGTTTTCCAGCCTGAAAAAGATCGGTACGGAAGAGGCGGAAGCCGTGATCGCGGGATGGCTGGAAAAGTGACAGGCAAAAAAATGCCCCTGTACCAAAGGAGAGGTCAGGGGCAAAGTCTTAACAGGGTTAAGACACCCGCTCAGGGAGGAGAAACGGGGAATGACTCACATCATTCGTACAATGAGATGAGCAGTTTCTAAAATAGTTCCAAAGAAAATATAATTTTTGGGGAAAATCATGCAGACACTCGGGCAATACCCTCGCAAACGCATGCGCCGCATGCGCCATGACGCCTTTTCGCGGGACTTGATGCGTGAGCATGTGCTCACTTCTTCAGATTTCATCTACCCGGTTTTCGTGCTGGAAGGCGGCAATAAAGTCGAGGATGTGAAGTCCATGCCGGGAGTGCAGCGCAAGACGCTGGACCGGTTGCTCAAGGATGCCGAGCAATGCGTCAAGCTGGGCATTCCGGTGATGGCGATCTTCCCGGTGATCGAGGCGGAGCTGAAGAGCCTGGATGCGCGCGAAGCCTACAACCCGGATGGCCTCGTGCCGCGCGTGGTCGCCGCGCTCAAGAAGAATTTCCCCGAACTCGGCGTGATGACCGACGTGGCGCTGGATCCCTATACCAGCCACGGCCAGGACGGCCTGATCGATGACAGCGGCTACGTCCTCAACGACGAGACTGTCGCGGTGCTGACCAGGCAGGCACAGACCCATGCCGCCGCCGGTGCTGACATTGTCGCCCCCTCCGACATGATGGACGGGCGCATCGGTGCGGTACGCGCGGCACTGGATGCCGACCGGCGCATCCACACCCGCATCATGGCTTACTCCGCCAAATATGCCTCCAGCTTCTACGGCCCGTTCCGCGACGCGGTCGGTTCCAGCGGCAACCTGGGCGCGGGCAACAAATACACCTACCAGATGGATCCTGCCAACTCCGACGAAGCGCTGTGGGAAGTCGGCCTCGACTTGCAGGAAGGCGCGGACATGGTGATGGTCAAGCCCGGCATGCCATACCTCGACATCGTGCGGCGCATCAAGGACGAGTTCAAGACGCCGACCTTCGTGTATCAGGTCAGCGGTGAATACGCGATGCTCAAGGCCGCCGCACAGAACGGCTGGCTGAACGAACAGGCGTGCGTGCTGGAATCGCTTCTGGCATTCAAGCGCGCCGGGGCGGACGGAATACTGACTTACTTTGCGCTGGATGCGGCGCGGTGGTTGAAGGAATAACGACAGCGTTCTGCGCCGGCAAAAACCGCGGTTTCCTATTGGTAGGCCTGGTGCGCGAGAGGTACACAATGCAAACTGCACGCCGAGCTATCCTGGCTCTATCCTTGGCAACCATGGTTCTCTGCTCTTGGCTAGCACCTCTGGACTCAATATCTATTCGACAAGCCGATGCCGGGCTGAAAAGGGCGCTGATTAGCTTTGCTGCTGCAAGAGCATTGAATGCTGTCATCTCGGTAGCGCAAGGGACTGAGGTCTCGATCCAGCCTTTGGGCTTTGGGGTAAATTTCACCCCTGGGCAATTACTCGATCCTGTCAATGATTTGGTAGAACAGTTCTCCAATCTGATGTTGGTTGCCAGTGTTGCTTTCGGCGTTCAGAAAGTACTCATTGTCATTGGCGGCTACTGGCTGGTATCGCTTGCGCTGACAAGCGCAGTTCTCGGCTGGGCATGGCTCTATTTCCGGCAACGACAGCCCCCTGTGTGGCTCACCAGAATGCTGATCATTCTGGTGATGCTTCGCTTTGCCGTGCCGATGGTAACCATGGCAACCGACTTGCTGTTCCAGAAATTTATGGCCGCTGACTATGTGGTAAGCCAACAGATCATCGATACAGCATCGGGCCAGGTGGCCAAGCTCAACCCGCCCGTTCCAATTACCTCTGAGAACCAGGGGTTGCTGGAAAAAACCAAGGGTTGGTGGTCGCAAAACGTGGATGTAAAAACGCGTTTTGAAAATCTTAAACAAGCGGCAGAGCAAGCGACCGAGCACATCATCAAGCTCATTGTGATTTTCCTGCTTCAAACCTTGATCATTCCCCTTCTGCTTCTTTGGGTCTTGTATGGTGCTGCCAGAGGTGTTTTTGAGTGGGTTAACGTGAAACTCGCGTAGCGATTCATTCGCCTCCCCGCCCGCTTGCGGGATAACCAGCGACTTGGCTGGCGTCGTTTGCCAGCTTATTCTAATTTGCGTTACAAGCAATAATAATTTCGTAGGGTGCATTCCATGCACCCTGGTATGATCGAATTCAATGAAATGCTGCATAGGAGGTTGAGTAAAGTTTTACGCTTCACCGGGAAGGCCGTCCCACCCTGAGGACTGGTTTTTAACCGGAGCCTGTTTGCAGATTGGCCTCCCGCCCTATTCGCCCATACCGTGGAGTATCCGAGGCCAAGAGCCTGCATACACAAGGAAGGTAGGCGCATATTCGGGGTCGGGAAACCGGTGAGCAGTTTACTTCCTTTTTTAACCTTACGGAGAAACATCATGACTATTCAATCTGAAAAAATTGTTCCAGAACTAAAATCGCTCTTACGCCGGAATTGACGTTGGCGCCGAAGAGCCGATTCTCGTCATTCGCAAGAACGGCACGCCTTATAAGCCGCAGAAGTTTGCCAACACCCCCGCCGACCGCGCCCGGCCGGTGAAGAAGCTGGCCAACTTTCCCGGCATCACCGTCTGCCTGGAAGCGACCGGTGTCTATCGCTTCGACTTGTCCATCGCCCCTCGCGACGCCGGTGTGGCGCTGATGGTGGTCAATCGGGTGCCCGGCCAAAAGCTTTTCGGACCGAAGTCTTCCCGCAACTTTGCCAAGGTGTTGATGAAAAACAGCAAGGCGGACGCCGTCGATGCCGACACGCTGGCCCAGTACGCCGAGCGCATGGACTTCATCGCCTGGACGCGCCCGTCCGACGAAAAGACCGCACTGCGCAGTTTCGCCCGCCGCGTCGACGCGCTGACCCGCCATAACCAGCCACTTGGTTGGTGTCTTTTACCAACCTAGTGGAACGGCTAGTAGTTTCATCAGAAAGCTGCCGCCAAGAACCAGCTCCACGCCTTGGGCGCCTCGAAGGAAAACCCGAAAGCCGTGCTGCGCGATGTCAACCTGTCCATCTCCCAACTGGAGAAGCGCATTGCCGGCTTGAGCAAAGAAGCGCTGGTCTTGATCGGAAAACATCCCGATCTTGAGCGTGCGTTCAAGTTGCTCACGAGCGTCAAGGGCATTGCCCAAACCAGCGCCATCGCGCTCATGGGAGAACTCCTGCTGTTGCCGCAGGGGCTTTCCCACCGCGAGTGGGTGAAGTTCGCGGGGCCCGATCCACGCGCCTTCGATTCCGGTAAAAGCGTCCACAAGCAAGCGCGTTTGTCCAAGGCCGGCAACCGCCATATTCGTTCGGCTCTCTACATGCCTGCCTCGAGTGCCAAACAACACGACCCACACGTCAAAGCCCATTTCGAGCACCTCGCGGATAACGGCAAGCCGCCACGGCAAGCGCTTTGTGCCGTGATGCGCAAGTTGCTGCATGCTATCCACGGTATGTTGAAACGCGACAAGCCGTTCGATAACACCCGTTTTTACGCGATTCCAGCGTGAACCAGAAAATGCAAAAATCACAGAAAAAATGC
>JANLIB010000252.1 GCA_024653675.1 Gallionella sp.
TTCAGAGCTGCATCCCCTCCCCCTTGCAGGGGGAGGGCTGGGGAGGGGGTAGAAGCGCTGTTGCCCCACTGTTCTACCCCCTCGATGAAACAACTAGCCATTCGACCAGGCTGCAAAAGACCACAGCCAAGTCGCTGGTTAATCCTAACCTTCCCCCTGCAAGGGGGAAGGAACGGCGCAGTTCTAGTGTTTAATTGCATTATTAAATATGCCATTTTTAACAAATACCCGTAGGTCGGGTTAGCGGCAGGAAACAACAAGCGCTTTTCACGTTTGCCTCCTCTCCCGCAGGCGGGAGAGGATTGAGGTGAGGGGCACCGCGTAACCCGACGTGATTTTGCGCAAACGTCGGGTTACGGCGCAAAAAACCGCGCCTAACCCGACCTACAGATACTGCAAGGGGGAAGGAATGGCGCAGTTCCAGTGAACAATTTTTGCTTGTGACACAGCAGGGTTAGGAGGAAATGCCGTTGTAGGAGCCCGATTTATCGGGCGAATATGCTGGGTTAATCGCCCGATAAACCGGGCTCCTGCACCGGTACGACAGGCTTTACAGCCGGAATAATTGCTGGACATTTCTAATGGATTATTTGGGTTGAACAAAGGCAGGCTATGACACGAAAAATATCGATTCCGCAATTATCAACAACAGCGCTGGCAAGGCGCAGGATAAAGCTCTCATGAAAGTTACTCATAAAATCATTGCATGGCTTGCCGGAGCGGTCCTGCTGGTTGCGCTGGGGGTGGTGGTATCGTTCCTGACTTACAGTCAGATCGAAGAATCTGCCGCCGTGCGCAAGCATACCAACGCTGTATTGGATAGCGCGGGCGAGTTGCTGTCTGCATTGAGAGATGCCGAGACCGGTCAGCGCGGCTATTTGCTGACCGGTGACAAGGCCTTTCTGGAGCCGTATCTGGCGGTACGCGATCGCATCAGTGGCCAGTTAGTAGAATTGCGCCGGCTCACCCTGGTCAGTGCCGCCCAAAAACACCTGGACGCACTGGCTCCATTGGTGGATGCCAAATTGGTGGATATGTCACATGCCATCGAGTTGCGCCGCAACCATGACGTGACTGCCGCACTGGCGAGTGTACGCGGCGGCCAGGGCAGACAGTTGATGGATGCGATACGTGCAGAGATGGGCGGCGTCATTCAGATAGAGCAAGGCGTGCTGGCGCAGCGCGAAACAGAGTTCCAGGCCAGCATGCGCCAACTGTTCACCATCATCGTTGCCACCACCCTGCTTACGCTGATGTTTGTACTTGCCTTCGCCTGGTTGATCTATCGGGAATCACAGCAGCGGATCAAGAATCTGGTTCATCTCGAAACACAACATTTGCTCGACAATCAAAGGGACACGAATAAACAACTGCAACAGACCAACGCCGCATTGCATGGCAGCAAAGATGCGCTGCGCAAGGCGGCGCCTTTGCAGAGCGCGATATTCAACAGCGCCAATTTCTCGAGCATCGCCACCGACGCGAAGGGCGTCATCCAGATATTCAACGTCGGCGCGGAACGCATGCTGGGCTACGCGGCCGCCGACGTGATGAACAAGATCACTCCGGCCGACATTTCCGATCCGCAGGAAGTGATCGCGCGTGCCAAGGCGTTGAGCGCCGAGCTCGGCACCCCGATCACGCCGGGTTTCGAGGCATTGGTGTTCAAGGCCTCGCGCGGCATCGAGGACATCTACGAGCTGACCTATATCCGCAAGGACGGCAGCCGCTTCCCGGCGGTGGTGTCGGTCACGGCGCTGCGCGATGCTCAAGACACCATTATCGGCTATCTGTTGATCGGCACCGACAACACCGCGCGCAAGCAGGCCGAAGCCGAGAAACAGCGTTTGCTCGAGATACAGGAGGAGACGCATAAACAACTGCAACGGACCAACGCCACCTTGCAGATCAGCGAGGAAAAGCTCACCGTTACGCTCAACTCAATCGGCGATGCCGTGATCGCCACCGATGCCGAAGCGCGGGTGACTTTCCTGAATCCCATTGCCGAACAACTCACCGGCTGGACGCAGGCGCAAGCCAGCGGTCACCCGGTGGACGAGATTTTTCACATCATCAACCAGGAAACCCGGCAACCCGCCACGATCCCGGTCATGGAGACATTGGCGCATGGCACGGTACAGGGCCTGGCCAACCACACCGTGCTGATTGCACGCGATGGCAGCGAGTGCGCTATCGCCGACAGTTGCGCGCCGATTCGTGACCGCGACGGTCAGGTGATCGGTGCGGTGCTGGTGTTCCGCGATGTCACCAAGGAATATGCAGTTCAGCAGGCCTTGCGCGACAGTACCGCGCTGATCCAGACCATGCTCAATACCGTGGTGGACGGCATCATCACCATCCATGCTCGAGGCGGCATCGTCGAGACCGTTAACCCGGCCGCCGAGAAAATGTTCGGCTATAGCGCCGCAGAACTCATCGGGCAAAACTTCAGCCTGTTGATACCCGAGCTTGATCGAGACCAGCGCAATGGCTCCCTCGAGTATTACAGTGCCAGCGATGAGGCGCGCGCCAAGGGCCTCGGACGCGAGGTCACGGGCCGGCGCAAGGATGGCAGCATATTCCCGATGGAGATGGCGGTCAGCGAGATGTGGTTGGGCAACCAGCGTTACTTCACCGGCATCCTGCGTGACACCACCATGCGCAAGCAGGTGGAAGCAGAACGGGCGCAACTCGACCGGACGCTGCAGGACAAGAACGTCGAACTGGAGAGCGCCAGGTTCGTGGCGGAAAAAGCCAACCTCGCAAAATCGGTATTTCTTTCCAGAATGAGCCATGAACTGCGCACCCCGCTCAATGCCATCCTGGGCTTCGCCCAGTTGCTGGAGGGCGGTTCACCGGCGCCCACAGCCGCCCAGATTGTCAGGCTGCACCAGATCATCAAGGCAGGATGGTATCTGCTGGAACTGATCAACGAAATCCTCGATCTCGCATTGATCGAGTCCGGCAAGCTATCGCTGTCGCGGGAACCGGTGTCGCTGATCGATGTCATGCGCGAATGTCAGGCCATGATCGAACCGCAGGCGCAGAAACACCACATCCATATCAGCTTTCTCCCATTCGACAATACCTGGTTTGCCCATGCCGATCGAACCCGGGTCAAGCAGGTCATGATCAACCTGCTTTCCAATGCGATCAAATACAACCGCGAGCATGGAACGGTCGAAGTGAAGTGCACCGGCACCCCGGAACGCATACGCATACGCATCAGCGACAGCGGCATGGGGTTGCCTCCGGAAAAACTGCTGCAGCTATTCCAGCCGTTCAATCGTCTTGGACAGGAGAGCGGCACCGAAGAGGGAACAGGCATCGGCCTGGTGGTGACCAAGCAACTGGTCGAACTGATGGGCGGCACAGTGGGCGTAAAAAGCACCGTCGGAGTGGGCAGCGAATTCTGGATCGAACTGATCCGCGACTTTACGCTACTACAACCTGCCACCGGCGATATCATGCCCGCAGAACTTGTGCCTCAGGCTCACGGAGATGCGGCGCGGCACACCCTGCTCTATGTGGAGGACAACCCGGCCAACCTGTTGCTGGTCGAGCAAATAATTCAGGACCACCCGCATGTAAGCATGCTGAGCGCGCGCGATGGTAATCTCGGTGTAGCATTGGCGCGCGCCCATCTTCCGGATGTGATCCTGATGGACATCAATCTGCCCGGCATCAGCGGAATCGAAGCCATGAACATCCTGCGCCAGGATCCGGCCACGGCGCACATTCCGGTCATTGCCCTTAGCGCCAATGCCATGCTGCGCGATATCGAGAAGGGACTGGAGGCGGGATTTTTCCGCTATCTCACCAAACCGATCAAGGTCAATGAATTCATGAACGCGCTGGACGATGCCCTGAAGTTTGCTGAAACGGGTAAATTTTCTGAAAAGGAATTGGTTAACACAAATGAAACCGGACAAAAACCATGATTAGCGAACAGGAAATCCTTAACGCCAGCATTCTGATCGTAGACGATCAGCAATCCAATGTGCTTCTGCTGGAGAACATTCTGCGCGATGCCGGCTATGCCCGCGTTGCATCGACGACAGATCCCCATGCAGTCTGCGATCTGCATCGCAAAAACCGCTATGACCTGATCCTGCTCGATCTGCAGATGCCCGGCATGGATGGCTTTCAGGTGATGGAAGGCATGAAGAAAATTGAAACGGATGGCTACCTTCCGGTGCTCGTGATCACTGCCCAGCCGGGCCATAAGCTGCGCGCGCTCGCCGCCGGCGCCAAGGATTTCGTCGCCAAACCGTTCGACCTGGTCGAAGTGCAGACGCGCATCCGCAACATGCTGGAAGTCCGGCTGTTGTATAAAAAACTCGATAATTACAACAAGGTGCTGGAACAGACGGTGCTGGAACGGACCACCGAACTGCGTGCAAGTGAAGAGCGTTATCGCCGCTGGACCGAACTGACGTCAGACTGGTATTGGGAGCAGGACGAGAACGGGCATTTCACCAAGATATCCGGCCCGGTGCAGGAAATGCTCGGCATTCGCGTCGATGGCGCGCATGGCAAGTCCAGGGATGGACAAGGTGTGCAATGGAACGAGGCTGAGCGGGAGGTGCTGGAAGCGAACCTGGCCGCCAGAAGACCGTTCCTGGATTTCGTCTACAGCCGCACCAACCCCAACGGCTCGCGTCAATACTTGATGGTGAGCGGTGAACCGATGTTCGACTCTACCGGCCGCTTTACCGGTTACCGCGGCATCGGCAAGGACGTGACCGAATCAATGAAGGCTGACTCCCCCCCAGGGTAAATTTGTTCTCAAGGGCGCCCTCTAATTCCATTTCTAATTTAGAAGTGCTTTTTTCGTAGGGCGGGTTCCACCCGCCATGGCGGGCGTAGCCCGCCCTACAAATTCATTTTTAATCTGGAATTGGAATAACCCATCCTGCCCGCAGGCCGGGCAAGGCATGTCACGGTGAAACTGGCGGCAGCGCGGCAAAGATGGCACATCGTTTGTTCCGATTCAAAACCACTCTCCGGAAATCCCTCCTGCTACCTCGCGCATTGCTCAATGCCCCAGCTAATGTACGTTAGCGCACAGAGCGCAGTTGTCATGATCGCTATGATAAACACGGTTGCTAATGATTCAGCTCGGCGCCTGTCGGCATTGTCGCGCGTGCTGTTAAGCGGGGCGAACAAAACAAGCGAGGTGTTGCCATGATTTTGGGGCGCGCGTTCCATCAGGCTATCTCACGATTTACACGAAGGTAAACCATGCCCGACAATATTCTCGATCCGGCCATACTCAACCCCACCGCTGACACGGCAGAGGGCATCACCGTGAACCAACACCAGGGATCAGCCACAGGTCGATACCAGGCATTTGGCACAGCAGATGGCATCACGGAGGTCCAACGCCAGGAGGCCTTGCAGAACGCGATTCTCACCAGCGCCAATTTTTCGATTATCGCCACCGACGCGAAGGGCGTGATTCAGCTCTTCAACGTCGGCGCCGAACGCATGCTGGGCTACGCGGCCGCCGACGTGCTGAACAAGATCACTCCGGCCGACATTTCCGATCCGCAGGAAGTCATCGCGCGCGCCAAAGCATTGAGCGCCGAGCTCGGCACCCCGATCACGCCGGGCTTCGAGGCGCTGGTGTTCAAGGCCTCGCGCGGCATCGAGGACATCTACGAGCTGACCTATATCCGCAAGGACG
>JANLIB010000254.1 GCA_024653675.1 Gallionella sp.
AGAAATTTTAACGCTTACATATCAAACATATGCGGCGCGCTAAAATTTCTTTCGCGCCTTGTCTCGCTTAGGATTTTGAATTAATAGAGGCGCCCTAAAAGGAAAAGTACGATGAACACAAACATGCAGAATTTATCCGAGCCCCAAAATTTGTCAGATTTGGAAGAAATTAACCGTTTCGAACAAGTCATTCAATCCTTCAACGAAGGCGGCATGGACCTGGATCGCCTGACTGCGGCGCGTTTGCAGCATGGCGTATATGGCCAGCGCCAGCCGGATCTGTACATGCTGCGCATCAAGGTGCCCGGCGGACGTTTGTCGCCTGAGCAACTGGATGCGGTTGCGGATGTCACCGGAACTTACTCGCAAAGGGGCATTGCGCATGTCACCACGCGCCAGTCCATACAGGTTCATTACATTCCGCTCGACAGCACACCCGCCGCGATGCGCCGCCTGGCCACGGTCGGCATGACCACGCGCGAGGCGTGCAGCAACACGGTGCGCAATATTACGGCTTGCAGCCTGTCCGGCGTATGCCCGCGTGAACACGTCGATGTGACTAAGCATCTGGATGGCGTGGTGAAGCATTTTTTGCGCAATCCGCTGAACCAGCAATTGCCGCGCAAATTCAAGATCAGTTTCTCGGCCTGCGAGTCGGATTGCGCGCAATCCCTGCTGCACGATTGCGGCGTGGTTGCGGTCAGCAAGGACGGCCGGCACGGATTTATGGTCAGGGCTGCCGGCGGGCTGGGGCACAAGCCGCGCGAGGCGATCGTGGTCGAGGAATTTATTCCGGAGCATGAACTGCTGTTCGCGGTGGAGGCGCTGGTGACGCTGCACAACAAATACTCCGACCGGACCAGGCGCGCGAAATCACGCACCAAATTTCTGGTCGAGCGTTTCGGCGCGGACGGCTTCCGGGAAAAGTATCGCGAAGAATTCGAGCGCACCAGGCAGGCGCTTGCCGGTCAGGCGCATCCGAAAGGCGAGTGGCGCGCGCAAACAGGCGGCCAGGCTCCCGGGCAGGGCGCGCCGCGCAGGCTGTTTGCGCAACACCAGAGCGGATTGTCGGTGATGCCTGTCGCTTTGCCGATAGGCGATATCACGCCGGTGCAATTGCGCGGTATCGCCGCGTTGCTGCGCGCACAGGGGTTGAGCGAGGTTCGTACCACCCAGGACCAGAACCTGACCATATTGAATGTGCCGCAAGTTAAGGTGGCTGCATTGCGAAACGGATTGGCCGCACTCGGTTTTCACGAACCCATTGCAGGCGACAACGTGGTGGCCTGCCCAGGCTCATCTACCTGCCGCCTCGGCATCACCGCCAGCACGCTGATCGCGCCCGAGCTTTCCGGCGGGCATGCCGATTTGAACATACGGGTATCCGGTTGCCACAACGGCTGCGCGCAACCCGAGACCGGAGACATCGGCATTTACGGCGAAGGGAAACGCCTGCACGGCAAACTGGTGCCGCACTACCAGATGTATTTTGCCGGCAGCGGCACCCGTAGCGAAACAAGGGGCGGGGCGCTGGCTTTGAAAGGTCCCGCGCTGCCGGTGGTGCGCATCAAGCAGGCCATCGAGCGCGTGCAGAACGCGCACCGGCAGAGCGGGGAAGCGAGTTTCTTTGACTGGGCACGCGCCCGTGAAGAGGGCTATTTCAAGCAACTGCTGGCTGACCTGGCGGAAGTGAAGGCGGGAGATCTGCATCTGGTCATGCGCGACTACGGCGGCGCAGCGGACTTCCGCGTGCTGAATCTGGGCGGCGGCGAATGCGCAGGAGTGTCGCAAGTGACGATAGGCGCGAACTTTTTCGAGGCGGCACATGAGCGCGAATACCGCAACGCACTGGTGTTTCAGCGCAAGTTTGGCGATGCGGCGCAATGCAACGAGGCGATCCTGCGTTTGCTCGGTTCGGGTGTGGCGCAATTGCTGGGCGGCACACGCCAGGACGATTTGGGCAAACTTGCCGGGCAATTGCAGCAACTGATGCCCGGCGCGATTGCCGGCGAGTTTGCGCGGGCAGCCGCTGCACTGGCGGATACCGAAGAGATCAGCGGCGAAGATCTCGCGCCGATCAGCGCGGCGGTGGATGGCTGGACGGTGAAGGCGGCGGCATTCGCGGCGGAGCATGACGAGCAACTTGATTTGAACGAGGCAGTAGCCGGCCTGATGGTATAGAGGGCACCTCTATTAATCCAAACTCCGTCGCGATACGGCGTTGCTCAAGAAATTTTAACGCTTACATATCAAACATATGCGGCGCGCTAAAATTTCTT
>JANLIB010000256.1 GCA_024653675.1 Gallionella sp.
GGGTGCGATTCAAACTGATGTGGAAGTATCCAGAGATCAGAGAGATCAGCCAGCCGACCCTTTGGAACAGCACCGGGAGCGCCGACGTCCGCGTCGGCAATCTTGTGTGCTTTACCGTTTGATGCCGACGGGGACGTCGGCGCTCCCGGTTGAGTCGGGCAATCACCCTATTCTGCGTAATTACAATAATGATCTGGCAAGCAGCATAAGTTCCACATCAGTTTGAATCGCACCCCATCATTGCGTCGTAGGAGCCCGATTTAACCAGCCACTTATCCATCGTTTTTTGATGGATTAGTGGAATGGCTATGCAAGGCCATCGGGCGATTGCTCTTCACAATAATCGCGCAATAAATTGCGCTCCTACACGGTTTCCGTGTTCCAATGAAAAATCGAAATAGGCTAATGGACAATATGGGTTTAAATCAAAACCACGAATAAGGCTCGACCGGCTCAAACAGCAGGCCGGTCAATTCAGCCGGGGCGTTTTGCAACGACGGCAGGCGGGATGCTTCGTAATTGACTGCGGCATGGAAGCGTATCCATTTCTTGCCATCCTTGCCCGGTTTGAAGTTGTTGGCAATATTCACCACATAAACCAGGTTGCGCGACCTGAGATCGAATACCCAGTTGCCGGGTCCCACCGCCAGCGGGGAGGGGTCGTAATACTCCCCGGCGTAATTACGCGGCTTTTTCTGCAGCCAGTTCATCGGATTATCCATCGCCAGCGCAGCCACATCGGACGGTTTGCCGCGCGTTAATATCTGGCTGTATTGCATCGTCAGCGCGCTTTGTATCGTGCCTGCCACTCCTTCCATCGCCGTTTTTTCCGCTTGTTCCTGATAGAACAACGCGCGATTCATGAACAGTCCCATCAGCACCACGATGATGATGATGACGATGATCAGCTCGATCAGGGTGAAGCCTCTTGAGGAGCGAGGACTGAGGACTGAGGACTGAGGACTGAGTAAAGGCAAAAGCAGGATCGGAGGTTTTCCTCGTTCCTCAGTCCTCAGTCCTCGAACCTCAGTCCTCTGAATCATCTGTGCATCGCCGCTTTGCCCAGGTCCCACATCGGCAGGAATACGCCGAGGGCGAGGACCAACACCATCATGCCGAGCCCCACGATCAGGATCGGCTCGATTTGCGCGCTGAGGGTTTTTACTTCGTATTCGACCTCGCGCTCGTACATTTCCGCGATCTCGAACATCAGGCCATCCAGGTCGCCGCTTTCTTCGCCTACCGCGATCATTTGCAACACCACCGGATTGAATACCTTGGCGGCTGCAGCGGTGTGCAGGATACTCTCGCCGCGCTCCACGCCATCGCGCATTTGTTCGATGCGGCGGCGCATGAATTCATTGTCCACCACCATGCTGACCACATTCATCCCCTGCAGGATCGGCATACCGCTTTTGAACGACAGCGCCATGCTGCGCGCAAAACGCGCCAGCGTGGATTTGAGTATGATCTTGCCTGCGACAGGAATCCTGAATTTGTATCTGTCCCAGTTATAACGCCCTTTTGGGGTGTTGATATAAACGCGAAAGCCCACCATCAGGGCTATCGCCGCCGCCAGCATCAGCAGCCAGTAATCCACCATGAAGCCGGAGAATCCGATCAACAGCTTGGTCATCATCGGGAGTTCGGCATGGAAGCCCGCATACACTTTGGCAAAGGCGGGAATGACGAACAGGTTGATGACGACGACCGCGATCACCATCGCCATCACCACAAAGCTGGGGTAGCGCATCGCGGCCTTGATGCGGTCCTTCATCTCGATCTCGAAGGCCAGGTGGTCGTAAAGACGCATGAAAGTCTCGTCCAGCATGCCGGTCATTTCGCCGATCTGCACCATGCTGACGTAGAATGGGGTGAATACTTTCGGATGGCGGCGCAGCGCGGCGCTGAGTTCGCGTCCGCTGTCCAGGCTCTCACGCATATCCTGGAGCATCGCCACGAAGGTCGGGTTCTGGGTGGATTCCTGCAGGCCGGCCAATGCGCGCATGATCGGGATGCCCGCCTTGAGCATCGTGTACATCTGGCGGCTGAACAGCATCACGTCAAATTGGGTGATCGGTTTTTCGGTGAGCAGGCGCTTGATCCAATCCGGTTTTTTCGCCAGATCGGCGCTGAGACTGCGAAACGGTATGATTTCGACGGGGATGATGCCGGTATTGATCAACTGGTCGGCGATGACACCGCTGTCATTGCCGTCCAGCGTGCCTTCCACCAGATCGCCGCGCCCGTTGCGTCCTTTGTAGGCGAACACCCCCACGATTAATCCTCTACCTGATTGCTGATGCGCATCACTTCGGCTGCCGTGGTGCGCCCTCGTTTCATTTCCTCCAGCGCGTGAGACAAAACGGTCTTGCCGTGCAGGTGCTCGCGCGCGGTTTGCATGAAGTGTGTGGCATTGTCATGCGCTGCGGCTTCCACCATCTTGCTATCCATCTCCAGCATTTCATATACGCCCATGCGGCCGCGATAACCGGTGCCGTTGCAATGTGAGCAACCGCGCCCATGCAACAGGCCGCTCCATTGCTCAGGCGGCACAGCCTCGGCCTTCAGCCACTCGCTTTCCTGCGGTGTGGGAACATGCGGTTCGCTGCAGCTTTCACAGACGCGCCGCAACAATCTCTGCGCGACAACCGCCTGCACCGAAGAAGCCACCATGAAGCGCGGCGTGCCCATGTCCACCAGGCGGAACAGGGTGCCGGCGGCATCGCGTGTGTGCAGGGTGGAAAAAACCAGATGGCCGGTCATGGCCGCGCGCAAGCCGATTTGCGCGGTCTCCGCATCGCGCATTTCACCGACCAGGATCACATCCGGGTCCTGCCGCAAGGCGGCACGCAGCACGGTCGAGAAACTCAGGTCGATCTTTTCATTCACCTGCACCTGATTGATGCCGGGCAGGCGATATTCGATAGGATCCTCCACGGTGATGATTTTCTGGTCGATGGAGTTGATCTCGGCGAGAGCGGAATACAGCGTGGTGGTTTTGCCGCTGCCGGTAGGGCCGGTGACAAGCACCATGCCGTTGCTGCGCCGGATGATTTCGCGAAAGCGCTTCAGCATATCCGGCGGCATTCCCAGCTTGTCCAGTCCCACCATTCCTTCATCCTGGCGCAACAGGCGCATCACCACGGATTCGCCATATTGGGTGGGCATGGTGGCGATACGCACATCCACAACGTTGGTATGCACCCGCACCTGAAAGCGTCCGTCCTGCGGCAGGCGCTTTTCGGATATATCCAGGCCGGACATCAGTTTCAGACGCAGAACCAGCGCGGGAGCGATCTTGCGATCGGCCTCGGTTTGCAGATGCAACATGCCGTCGATGCGAAAACGTATCCTCAGGCGGCCTTCCTGCGGCTCGATATGAATGTCGGACGCGCGTATCTGAGCGGCGTCGTCGAACATGGTCTGCAGTAACTTGACCACCGGAGCTTCTTCCGTGCCGACGCTCGCGGTCAGCGCGCCAAAGTCGATGTATGTATCACCCAGGTCCTCGCTGAGTTCCTGGGCCAGGCCGGTGATTTCCTCGGTGCGCCGGTATCCCCGGTCTATGCTTTCCAGCAATTGCCCTTCGGTGACCACCGCCACATCAATGGTGCGTTTGACGGTGCGCGCGATCTCATCGAATGCGGACAGATCGGTCGGATCGGCCATGCCGACCAGCAGCATGCCGTTGCGCTCTTCCAGCGGGATTGCGCGGAATCGCCGCGCCTGGTTTTCCGGCAGCAGCCTGACGAGTTCGAGGTTGATATGGAAATACTTGAGATTGATATAGGGGATGCCGAGCTGCCTTGCGAGAGACTCGGAAATATTCTCTTCGGTGACGAAGGCGTTGTCCACCAGCACGCGCCCCAGTTTGCGCCCGCTGCGCTTTTGTTGTTCGAGCGCAAACTTGAGCTGGTCTTGCGAAATGAGTTTTTGCTGAACCAGCAAATCGCCTAAGCGAACTTTCTCCGGACGCACCATAATTCCCCTCCGATCAGATATTTCCGCGGCACAACTTTTGCGCAGACGGAAGTTAGCCGTTTTTCATGATGTTGACAAGGACTTAGCGGGTATTTTTTATGTTTTGCTTGATTCTCTGCCAGCCCGGGATTTAGTGGGTGCAGACATTTAATCCGCATGTCCGCAAAATGAACTGCGGGTATTTGATGTCTGAAGGCAGACAGACAAAATAATCGTACATGTTAAAAAGGACACCTGATGGGTGTCCTTTTTTTATGATTTAACGGCTGTCAGCCGTCACTCGATCTTGGCTTTGCCTCGCAGATCGGCGATCTCGTTCTGGATGGTTTGCTGTTGCAAACGTTGCTGGAGTTGCGGCTTGAGTTCATCAAGCGACGCTGTTTTCGCGCTGCGCACATCGTCCAGTTTGATGACGTGCCAGCCAAATTGCGATTGCACCGGCTCCCTGGTGTACTCGCCCTTCTTGAGTTTCGTCATGGCGTTGGCAAACGGCGGAACAAAGCTGTTCGGCACGGTCCAGCCCAGTGAGCCGCCGCGCTCTGCGGAGCCGGTATCTTTGGATTTTGCTTTGGCCAGGACTTCGAACTTACCCTTCTTGCCAAGTTGGGCAATGAGGGACTTGGCTTCATCTTCGGTGTCAACCAGGATGTGGCGTGCGTTATATTCCTGGGTGCCGGATTTGCTTATATATTTGTCATATTCCTGCTTGATTTGATCATCGCTGACCGGATGGTTCTTCAGATAGTCCTGCGCGAATACATTGACCAGCACCGATTGCCTGGCCAGTTCCATCTGCTGAACAACATCAGGATTCTTGTCCAGACCCATCTTCACCGCTTCCTGCGCCAGTAATTCCCGGTTGATAATTTCATCCCGGACCATTTTGCGCAATTCCGGGCTGTCCGGCTGGCCTTGTGCGGCGGCCCCTTTGACGAGCAGATCAATGCGTGACTGAGGGATGGAGACGCCATTCACCATCGCGGCGGACTTGTCCTCGGCAAAAGCGGGGTTAAAGGCCAGCAAGCCTGTTATTGCCAGTGCTGCAAATTTTCCAGTGTTTATCATTGCATGTCCTTAATAAAAATAATTATTGAAGTCTGGTGATCAAGGCTCGTCAGGCGCCCGCGCCCGCAGGGCGAGCGCATGTATTTCGCGCTTCATCAATCCGCCAAGCGCGGAATATATCATACGGTGGCGTGCCGCTGTATTCTTGCCTGAGAATTGGGGCGAGACGATGTTTATCACATAATGCCCGCCTCCGTCCCGCGCGCCGGCATGTCCGGCGTGTTTGTGGCTTTCGTCAATGATGTTCAGCGAGACGGGATCGAGCACGGCAAGGCGGTCTCGCATGGCTTCCATGCAGTTCATGCGGGAAATACCTTTCTGAACGGCTTCACGAGTACATCTGCGTAAACCCCGGCAGCTACATAAGGGTCCGCTTTGGCCCAGTCTTGCGCGTCCGTCAACGAAGCGAACTCTGCGACGATCAAGCTGCCGGTGTATCCCGCCGCGCCCGGATCAACGGCATCCACCGCAGGAAAGGGGCCTGCCAACAACAGCCGGCCTTCACCCTGCAATATCTGCAAACGCGCAACATGCGCGGGGCGGGCTGCCAGACGCTGGTCCAGGCTGTTCGGCACATCCTGCCCCATGATCGCGTACCACATTAATTATTTTCCTTTTTCTCATCCACATATTTCGCCAGCCACGCGCCCTGCGCCAGAATGAATACCAGCATCAAGCCGGTGAAGCCGAACAGTTTGAAATTCACCCATGCATCGGTGCTGTAGTTGAACGCCACATACAGGTTGATGAATCCAAGCACCGCAAAAAACAGGCTCCAGCTCAGATTGAGACGGTGCCAGGCGTGGAGGGGCAGGGCGATTTTTTCCTGCAGCAGCGTCTTCATCAGGTTTTTGTTGAACCATATGTTCGATACCAGCAGGATGGCGGAGAACATCCAGTACAGCACGCTGGGTTTCCACTTGATGAAAGTCTCGTCGCGCAGCAACAGCGTAGCCCCGCCGAACACGGCGATGATGGCGAAACTCACCCACAGCATCGTATCAACCTTGCCGTGGCGGAATTTCGTCCAGACGATCTGGGCTATCGTGGCGGCAATCGCGGCCGCTGTGGCGACGTAGATGCCCTGGAACTTGAAGGCGGCGAAGAACAGGATAACGGGGAACAGGTCGAACAGCAGTTTCATTTCGGAGTTTTGTGTAGTGTAGGAGCCAGATTCATCGGGCGATTATGAAGGAAGGAGATCGCGCAAACAATTGCGCTTCCACAACGGTATTCCGGCTTTGCTCGGTTCATGCTCAATTTTTCTCCAGATTTTCGTAGGGTGCGTAGAACGTACCCTACGTTACTACGTAGCTGGCGGCACACCCGGTATTGTTCGGGAGTAAGCTGATTGCGCCAGCCGGCATCGGATATTTCGATCTTGTTCATCTCGTATAGTGTAAACGATAGATCGTAGCCCGGATGCAGCGCAGCGGAATCCGGGCTACAACTGTGGCCAAGATTATGGATTTATAGAACTTCACCGGCATAATCGGCCAGCCTCGACCGCTCGCCGCGCAGCAATGTGACATGCCCGCCGTGCGCCCAGCCCTTGAAACGATCTACCACATAAGTCAGGCCGGAGCTGCCCTCGGTGAGGTAGGGCGTATCGATCTGCGCGATGTTGCCCATGCACACCACTTTGGTGCCGGGGCCGGCGCGGGTCACCAGCGTCTTTATCTGCTTGGGGGTGAGGTTCTGCGCCTCGTCGATGATCACGTACTTGTTGAGGAAAGTGCGGCCGCGCATGAAGTTGAGCGATTTCACCTTGATGCGCGAGCGTATCAAATCGCGGGTCGCCGCGCGTCCCCAGTCGCCGCCTTCATCGTCGGATTTGTTCAGCACATCGAGATTATCCTCCAGCGCGCCCATCCACGGCGTCATCTTCTCTTCCTCGGTGCCGGGCAAGAAGCCGATGTCCTCGCCGACCGGAACCGTCACGCGGGTGATGATGATCTCGGAATACAATTTGTTTTCCAGCGTTTGCAACAGCCCCGCAGCCAGCGTCAGCAGGGTCTTTCCGGTTCCTGCCTGTCCCAAAAGGGAGACAAAGTCGATATCGGGATTCAGCAGCAGGTTGAGCACGAAGTTCTGCTCGCGATTGCGCGCCGTGATGCCCCATACATTGTTCTTGCTGTGCGTGTAATCGGTCAATGTGCGCAACAGCGCGGTCTGGTCGTCCTGCTCCATCACCACTGCATAGAACGGCGAGGTGTCGTTTTCCTGATAGACGAATTGATTGACGAAGAATGCCGCGCACAGCGGGCCTTGTATCTGATAATAAGTGTGGCCTTCCTTTTGCCACGACTTCATGTCCTTGCTGTGCCTGTCCCAGAAATCATCCGGCAGCGGCAGCACGCCGGTGTAGAGCAGGTCGGTGTCTTCCAGCACCTTGTCGTTGAAATAGTCCTGCGCCTCCAGTCCCAACGCGCGCGCCTTGATGCGCATGTTGATGTCCTTGCTGACCAGGATCACCGCGCGCTCGGGTTGCAGCTTTTGCATGCCGATCACGACTCCGAGGATCGCGTTGTCGGCTTTGCCCAGTTCCAGATTCTGCGGCAACTCATATTTGACGAAGCTGGTTTGCAGGAACAGGCGTCCGGTGCAGTTCTTGTGCGCGGCGGATTCCAGCGCGATGCCTTCCTCTATCTTGTGCGGCGCATCGCTGACGATCTCGTCCAGAAAGCGGCTGGCCTGCCGCGCGTTGCGGGCGACCTCGGTCATACCTTTTTTCTTGTTGTCCAGTTCCTCCAGCACGAACATCGGCAGGCAGATATCGTGTTCCTCAAAGCGGAACAGGCTGGTCGGGTCGTGCAACAACACGTTGGTGTCCAGCACGAACAGCTTGGTGTCGTTCTTCGTTTCGGCTTCGGCCAATTTTTTGCTAGTGGCTGGGGACATTACGTTCCTTTGAGTTGAGGGTAGTGACGAAATCCAGTACTTCCTGAGCATGGCCATCGGCTTTGAGGCCGCGCCATTCACGGCGCAGCACGCCATCCTTGCCGAACAAAAAGGTGCTGCGCTCGATCCCGCGCACCTGCTTGCCATACATGTTCTTCAGCTTGATCACGCCGAACAGTTCGCAGACCGTTTCATCGGCATCCGAAAGCAATGCGAACGGCAGCGTGAACTTTGCCTTGAAGTTCTCGTGCGACTTGAGGCTGTCGCGCGAAATGCCCACCACCTCGCAATTCGACTTTTTGAATCGGGCATACAGGTCGCGGAACTGCTGCGCCTCGGTGGCGCAACCCGGCGTATTGTCCTTCGGATAAAAATAAATGACCAGATGCTTGCCGCGCGCGCCGGACAGGGTGAAGGTCTGATTGCCCGTTGCGGGCAGGGAAAAATCTGCAACCGTGTGTTCTGACATGAATGAATCCAATGGAGATGCCGGCATTCTTGTCAAAAAACGCGCCAAAGGCAAGTTCTTAATGGGCGAGTGACGGAGGGTCAGGTATGTTTTTCCGGCGATGCGCGCTTGCGAACGAGGAGCCGGCCATAGATTGCGATATTGACGGCGATGACCACACCCGCAAGCGCAAACTGGATTTCCCTGGTGAGGCCGGCAGGATAGATGATTGCGAGGAGATAGTGTTCGATGAAACTTTCCGCGTAGCCGGATAGCCCTGCCTTGATACGCAAGGTGTTTTCAAGGTATGTGAGCGGACAAATGCGGCCGGTGATCTCGACGAACAATCCCCATGAGGCTGCCGGAAGATGAACCAGAGGCGCCCAGCGCCAACGCAGTGCAAGCGCGCCACCCAGAACGGCGAACAGGATGAACGCCAGATGGAGCAACAGGACAGCGTCAGCGGCCAGCCGGAAAAGCATGATCGCAAGGGCTCGATGAATGTTGCCTAACTTTTGACATGAGTGGCAGCCTGCCGCTGCAGGCCGGATAAGGAAGTGTTGGGCGGCATTTTTGCGGCGCCGTACACAAGCAAGGTCGCCGCGAGCGCCGTCAGGAAATGCCAGAGCCAGTGAACACCGAGGGGAAAGCTTGGGCAAATGTACAGATCCCATGAACGTACCAGAATGCCTGAAACGTATGCGATGCTGGCGAAGAGGATGTAGCGGCCAACTCGAATGCGCTTGTAGAGAAGCGCAGCGCCAACTGCGATGAGTGCAAGAAGTGAAGGAACGTGCGTGATTCCACCGCCGAGCGCACCTCTTGGAGTGACGGCAATCCAGTACTGCCGGGCAAGAAAAAAGCCAATAACCAGCGCTGCAGTGACGAGCATGGACATTCTCAGGTAGCGCACGCAGACGTATGCGAGATATGTGAGGCCGAAGACTTGAACTGGTACGAGGTCCATCATGAGCGTTGCGGTTGTTGGGGCGCTATGAAAGATGAAACTTCCCACACCGATTGCTGCTGCAAGGACGAACAGAAGCAGTTGCCAGGGATCACGCGCCGGATTTTGTCGCCACACAACCCAGGCGATCATCGCGCCGGCGATGAACGCAAGATTGGAGAATGAATTCTGAGGCTCGCCAAGCAAGCCGGCCTCAAACCGGCCGCAGTAGTAGCCGACGGCGTTGACAGTGGATGCGGGGATCATTTTTGATGACGCCGGACGATGCTATGAACAAACCGGGACATCACACACAGAATTTCGGATACGTCCTAAACGCCGGATGCTCTGGCGGGGCTTGCCGTATAATCTTTCGCATTGTTTTTTTCCCCTTGATTTTTTAAGGACGCTGGAATCCTAGCATGGCAACTGCTTTCATGAAAGGCTGCATGTCCCCTCAGCGCTTCTTCAGGCTGCCGGAGCAATGATGGATGATTCATTCATGCGCGCAGCGCTCGAACTGGCAGGCCAGGCGCAGGCCGCCGGCGAAGTGCCTGTGGGGGCGGTGGTGGTGCGGGACGGGGTGATCATCGGGCGCGGTTTCAATGCGCCGATCTCGCGCCATGATCCTTCCGCCCATGCCGAGATGATGGCGCTGCGCGATGCGGCGCAGCGGCTGGGCAATTACCGGCTGGCGGATTGCGAATTGTTCGTCACGCTGGAGCCTTGCCTGATGTGCGCCGGGGCGATCATGCACGCGCGCATCGCGCGGGTGGTGTACGGGGCGGGCGATCCCAAGACCGGCGCATGCGGCAGCGTGCTGGACGCGTTTGCCGAGCCGCGTTTGAACCATCACACCGAGGTGGCCGGAGGGCTGCTGGCGGAGGAATGCGGCGCCATGCTCAGCGATTTTTTCGCGAAGCGGAGAGCGGAACAGAGGAAAGAAGACAGATGAACCCAAATAGTTTTGTAGGGTGGATAAAGGCACATCGTGCCGTATCCACCGTTTCGCATGGTGGATACGTGCTTGGCGCTTTGTCCACCCTACTGGATTCCCGCAGCCCTCACCTCAATCCTCTCCCGCTTGCGGGAGAGGAGGCGATCGTCCCTTCCCCCTTGCAGGGGGAAGGTTGGGATGGGGGTTTTCCCTGCGGGAATGACGGTGTAGCGTGAAGATCAACATTTATATTGCTACCCAGCAACTCGAATTGCTGGATGACACAGGTCAGGTGCTGCGCCGCTATGCGGTTTCCAGCGCTGCAAACGGCGTGGGCGAAATGTCCGGAAGTTTCTGCACGCCGCGCGGCAAGCATGTCATTCGCGCCAGGATCGGCGCGGGGCAGCCGGTGAATACAGTGTTTGTGAGCCGGCGCCCGACCGGCGAAATATACACGCCGGAACTGGGCGCACGGTTCCCAGGCCGCGACTGGATATTGACGCGCATTCTGTGGTTGTCCGGTTGCGAGGCGGGCTTTAACCGGATGGGGAAAAGCGATACCATGCGCCGCTACATTTATATCCACGGCACGCCGGATACGTTGCAGCTGGGCGTGCCCGGTTCGGGCGGTTGTATCCGGATGCGCAATGCCGACCTGATCGAGTTGTTTGATATGGCACCCGCAGGAACAGCAGTCGAAATCATCGAGTGAGAGGCACCCTGATACTTAACGAGGAGGTCTGTGATGAGCCACCCATTCACCGTTAGTCTGGTTAGCTGGCACGATGGCGAGCCCTTGCTCAAATCCATTCGCGAGGCGGTGTTCATCCGCGAGCAGGGGGTTCCGGCAGACTTGGAGTGGGACGGACTGGACGAGAGTTGCCGTCATGCGCTGGCATTAAGCCACAGCGGCGATGCGATCGGCTGCGGACGGATGTTTGCCAACGGGCATATCGGGCGCATTTCGGTGTTGCCGCAGTGGCGCAAACAAAAGGCCGGCACGGCAATCGTGGAAGCGTTGCTCGATTATGCCCGCGCACACGATTACATACAGGTGGATGTGGATGCGCAGACTCACGCCGTGCCGTTCTATCACAGCTTTGGTTTTGTCGAGCACGGCGAAGTCTTTATGGATGCGGGGCTGCCGCATATCAAGATGACCTTGAAGCTCTGACGGGCACCTCTATTAATCCAAACTCCGTCGCGATACGGCGTTGCTCAAGAAATTTTAACGCTTACATATCAAACATATGCGGCGCGCTAAAATTTCTT
>JANLIB010000257.1 GCA_024653675.1 Gallionella sp.
GCGCGTATCCACCAATCCGCCGAGGCAATCCATTGGTGGAAACGCTACGCTTTTTCCACCCTACATTAACCTGATTTAGATTTGCTTGGAAAACTGCGCCAGCGCTTGATCTACGATATATTCTTGTCTCAAATTGCGAAGACTTAACTGGTAAGAGACCTTAAAACCTCAGTTCAAGCCACAGAGAACACAGAGAATGTCAGGGATTGTCAGTCTTTCGTGCTCTCGCCATTACCGTTTGATTTTACTCCGTGAACTCTGTGTTCTCAGTGGCTAAATGCTTTTCCCAAGATGAATTCGCTTACGAATATTCCCGCAAAATATCAATTCGAAAGTTGGGCTTGCATAACTTATCTTGTAAACCAAGTCAAACTGTCTATACTGAAATATTACTTGCAAAAAATAATTTACCCCCTAGAATTAGTTCAAATCAAGGGAAAAACTACTACATATAGTGGTTTTGGGTTTTTCGGGCTGTAACAGCCCATCCATCAAGGGGGGCTGTATTGTGCTTGTTACAGAAAATTCTTTGCCTTCAACATCTGCCCGCAATATCCCTGAGTTTTTCGCCACATCCGGCATGCCGTCCGGCCTGGACGAAGCGATTAACCCGCAAAACAAGACGATGCAGCCTGAACCCGTGAATACTCCCGCAACTCCTATACATGACAGCCAGACAACCGGCAAACCGGCTCCTGAAGGAACCATGGAAATGACGCAGGAAATCAGCACCGAGGTGTTGCTGGAGAAATACGCGGAGCCGGGCGAGACCTCGGTCGAGGATGTGCGCCGCCGGGTGGCGCGCGGTCTGGCGCAAGCCGAGAAACCGGAGCAACGCGCCCACTGGGAAGAAGCCTTCTTCCAGGCGCAGGAAAACGGATTCGTCCCAGCCGGGCGCATAAACTCGGCAGCCGGGTTGAATATCCAGGCAACCCTGATCAACTGCTTCGTGCAGCCGGTGGGAGACTCGATCTCCGGAATCAACGATGGCAAACCGGGTATCTACGACGCCCTGCAGCAGGCCGCCGAAACCATGCGGCGCGGCGGCGGCGTCGGCTACGATTTTTCGGCGATCCGCCCCGCCGGCGCGCAGGTCAAGGGCACCAACTCGCGCGCCAGCGGGCCGATCTCCTACATGCGCGTGTTCGACCGCTCCTGCGAAACCGTGGAATCAGCCGGCGCGCGGCGCGGCGCGCAGATGGGCGTGCTGCGCTGCGACCATCCCGACATCGAAAAATTCATCCACGCCAAGGACCAGGGCGACCTGCGCAACTTCAACATCTCGGTCGGCGTGACCGACGCCCTGATGCGCGCGCTGGAAAATAACCAGCCGTTCGAGCTGGTGCACAGCGCAGAACCCTCCGCCGCGCTCAAGGCGCAAGGCGCTGCCAAACGTGCCGACGGCAAATGGGTATACCGCAAGGTACAGGCTGCCGACCTGTGGAAGCAGATCATGGAGAGCACTTACGACCATGCCGAACCGGGTGTGTTGTTCATCGACCTGATGAACCGCGACAACAATCTGTCCTATTGCGAGGTGATCGAGGCCACGAATCCTTGCGCTGAACAGCCCCTCCCCCCCTACGGCTGCTGCTGCCTGGGTTCCATCGACCTGACACGCATGACGGAAAAGCCGTTCACGGAACACGCGTCGTTCAACTTCGCGCAATTCAAGAAACTGGTGCGGGTCGCGGTGCGCATGCTGGACAACGTGCTGGATGTGACCGCCTGGCCGCTGCCGGAACAGCAGCTTGAGGCGCAGAACAAGCGCCGCGTCGGCCTGGGCTTTACCGGGCTGGGCGACGCGCTGGTGATGCTGGGCTTGCGCTACGACACCGATGAGGCGCGCGCGTTTGCCGCCGGCATCTCGCGCATCATGCGCGACGAGTCATATCTCGCCTCGGTGGATCTGGCGCAGGAGCGCGGCGCATTCCCGCTGCTGGATGCAGACCAGTATCTTGCCGAGCCGCGCTTCGCCTCGCGCCTGCCGGAAGAGATCAAGGGCAAGATACGCAAGCACGGCCTGCGCAACAGCCATCTGTTGTCGATCGCGCCCACCGGGACCATCTCGCTCGCGTTCGCGGACAACGCCTCGAACGGCATCGAACCGGCCTTCTCGTGGTTTTACACGCGCAAAAAACGCATGGCGGAGGGCGGCACCAAGGATTACCCGGTGGAAGACCATGCCTGGCGCGTTTACAAAAAAATGGGTGGCGATGTGAGCAAACTGCCGCCCTGCTTCGTCACCGCACTGGATATCTCGGCGATAGATCACATGAAAATGGTGGCGGCTGTCGCCCCGTTCATCGACACTTCGATCAGCAAGACCGTCAACGTGCCCGCCGAATATCCCTATGAAGATTTCAAGCACCTCTACACGGAAGCGTGGAAGGCCGGACTGAAAGGCCTGGCGACCTATCGCCCGAACAGCGTGCTGGGTTCGGTGCTGTCGGTCACGCCGGAAATCAAGCCGGCGAAGACAGAAGATCAACCGCAGGACCTGGTGTTCGACCAGGACCGGCGCATCGTGCTCGAAGCGACGCCCAAACCGGCGCTGGCCTCGTTGCGCTGGCCGGGCCGCCCGGAGTTGCCGAACGGCAGCGAAGGCTGGGTCTCGCAAGTGGTGAAGCATCCGCTCGGCAGTTTCGTCACCTTCGTGTCACACACCACTAGCCGCCCCCTATCTACCTTTCCCCCGATACCCTCTCCTCAATCCTCTCCCGCAAGCGGGCGAGGAAGCGAACGAGAAAAACAATTGTTAATTCCGGCGGGAGAAAGGACAAACGAATCGCTGCGCGAATCTTTGACTCTGGGCCGCAACCATCCGTTCGAGGTGTGGGTGAACGGCTCGGAGCAGCCGCGCGGACTCGGCGCGCTGGCCAAGTCGCTGTCGATGGACATGCGCACCAGCGATCCGGTGTGGGTGCGCATGAAGCTGGAGATGCTGATGAAGACCGGCGGTGACGACGCCTTCGATATGCCGATGCCACCCGACGGCCAGATGACGCGCATGCCCAGCCTGGTGGCCGCGTTCGCGCACCTGCTGAAATACCGCATCGAAGAACTGGGCGCTCTGGAAGTGAATGCGGACGCAACCACCCCGATGATGGACGCGCTGTTCGCGAAAAAGGAGCCGAAGACCGGCACCGATGGCACGATGAGCTGGACGGTGGATATTTCCAATGCCGGCAGCGGCGACGACTTCGTGCTGGGACTGAAGGAACTGGTGCTGCCGGACGGCCAGCGCCGCCCCTACTCGATGTGGCTGGCCGGCGTGTATCCGCGCGCCCTCGACGGACTCTGCAAGGTATTGAGCCTGGACATGCGCGTCATCGACCCGGCATGGATAAGCATGAAGCTGCGCAAGCTGCTCAACTTCGGCGAACCGCTCGGCGATTTTATGGCGCGCGTGCCGGGCAGTGTCAAGATGGAAAGCTATCCCTCGACGGTCTCCTACGTCGCCAGATTGATCCTGCACCGCTACGCGATGCTCGGCATACTCGACGAACACGGCTATCCGGTGAAGCAAATGGGCGTGCTGGAAATCCCGAAAAGAAAAAGCAAAGCCGCCGGAGCCAGGACACTGGCCGGCAAAGTCTGCAAGGAGTGCCACAACGCCACGCTGATCAAGAAGGACGGCTGCGAGTTCTGCACCAGTTGCGGCGCGATCGGGGCGTGCGGGTGATGCTGTAAGGTTGGTGATGAATTGTTTTTCTGCCTCAAAATATCTCGACCCTGGCCCCTTTTGCTCGCTGTGTTACTTGAACGGGGCATCCATATTTCTCCAAGTCGTTTTTCTGCACCATTGACTGGCCTATCGTCACTATGACATCCAAAAGCAGTCCAAGTATATTAATTCGATTCAATGGCGTGAAAGGCAATGCGCGCCTAGTTAATGCACTTCAAGAACAATTCGTTGTTGGAGGAGACTTGGCTGTAGCAAAAAAAATAGCAAAAAAAAATAGAACTTAAAGAATTTTTAGCTGGTGAGATTCTGTTATCACAGGGCGATCCTGACGATTGCCTGTCATTCATACTTGGAGGCTCAGTTGAAATTCTTGTAAATGGACGCATAGTGGCAAATCGAATTGCAGGTAACCACGTTGGTGAAATGTCTCTTCTCGACACAACCGCACGCAGAAGTGCGACTGTAAGAGCGAATGAGCCTACTGTTGTAGGGCAGATTTCTGAGGAAAATTTCCAACGTATAGCCACAGATTATCCACAGCTTTGGCGTCGCATTGCCTTGAGTCTGGCACAGCGCCTTAAAGAGCGTAAGGTCAGACACATGGGGTCAGGTCTTGTATTAACAGGTCAGACACATGTGCAGACACATGGGGTCCAGACACACAGACACATGGGGTCAGGTCTTGTATCACACAGACACATGGGGTCAGGTCTTGTATTAACACATTTCATTTCAGACCACGGTTTCACCTAGTATGCGTTCAAGCACAGACACATGGGGTCACAGACACACAGACACAGACACACAGACACATGGGGTCAGGTCTTGTATTAACACATTTCATTTCAGACCACGGTTTCACCTAGTATGCGTTCAAGGGGACTAAAGGTACCGGAATTGAATTGATTGTTTTGTAAGTTCGTTACCACACAGACCGGCGGAAACATTCAGTTCATTCTGGACACTTCACAGGAAGAGCCTGTTAATTTTGATGAAGGAGCCTGATCATGAACAAGAATCAAGTCAAAGGAGCATTAAAAGATGTCGCCGGTAAAGTGCAGGAAGAGGTTGGAAAACTGGTCGGCAGCAAGGAGCAACAGGTCAAAGGCCTCGGCAAGCAAATTACCGGGAAAGCCGAGAAAGCCTACGGCGATGCAAAAGAAGTCGTCAAGGATTCAAGCAAGCATCCTTGATGCATTAGCTTAATAATAATGGCCGCTTTACGCGGCCATTTTCTCGACTAGCCAACTCGCGTGACACGTCCGCGCAGACGGCACAATTTTTCTGTGAACTAAATGGATCAGCATCAAATAATGGAAAAGCGCCAAAAATAATTCCGATGCTGAACCCTTTAAAACCGGTATCTCTGCAAAAAAAAACCATGCATCCGCTTATTGCCACCACGTCCCGAATCTGCTTCCGGTTCGGCCTGTTCGTTTTGGCTTTTGCTTTTGCCTTTGCTTTTTCCGGGCTTGCCCATGCCAGCCTCCCGCAATCTTCAAGTGTACCCGGCGGCATTGCGATCATTCCGCTCGGCAGCGTTTCAGCCAGTGCCGGTACGCCGCAAACCTGGTTTGGCGATCAGCCTGTCCTTGTTACAGCCGATCACGAGCTATGGTACGCGGTGGTCGGCCTGCCGCTTGATGCGACGCCGGGTTCGCATGAGCTGCGCGTCAAGATCGGTGGTGTAACGAAAGCGCTGGACTTCGTGGTCAACCCAAAAGATTACCCCGAGCAGCACATCACCCTTGAGGATAAGAGCAAGGTGCAACTATCGGCCGCAGATCTGGCTCGCGCTGACCGCGAGATCGCAGTCATCAAGGAGTTGAAACGCCACTGGCGCGCTGCGCAGGATACCGATCTGGCTTTTATCCTGCCCGTTGAAGGTGAGCTGGCCGGGCGTTTCGGTCTGCATCGTTTCTTCAATGAAGAGCCGCGCGCACCCCATGCCGGCCTTGATGTGGCGGTAGCGCGCGGCACACCGGTCAAGGCGAGCGCGCATGGCCAGGTGCTGGCGGTCGATGATTATTTTTTCAACGGCAAGACGATCTTTGTCGACCATGGCAACGGGCTGATCACCATGTACTGCCACCTTGACCGGATCGACGTGAAAGCCGGCGAAACGGTGAGCAAAGGTCAGCCTATCGGTCTTTCCGGAAAGACAGGGCGCGCCACGGGCCCGCATCTGCACTGGAGCGTGATGCTGAACGGCGCAATGGTCGATCCTGAATTATTCGTTCCGGCAATTCATCAGCGTCTCCGATAGGAAATACTTTGCGCGAGCCGCATATCATCGGCATCCGCTACCAGCTATTCAAATAACAAGATCAGATTCTGGGCACCTCTATTAATCCAAACTCCGTCGCGATACGGCGTTGCTCAAGAAATTTTAACGCTTACATATCAAACATATGCGGCGCGCTAAAATTTCTT
>JANLIB010000259.1 GCA_024653675.1 Gallionella sp.
AAGAAATTTTAGCGCGCCGCATATGTTTGATATGTAAGCGTTAAAATTTCTTGAGCAACGCCGTATCGCGACGGAGTTTGGATTAATAGAGGCGCCCTATAGCCGGGAAGGATATACAGATGGCATTCCAGAATAATTCCAATCAGGACATGATGAGCGAGATCAACGTCACACCGCTGGTGGACGTGATGCTGGTGCTGTTGATTGTGTTTATCGTTACGGCGCCGCTGCTGTCGCAGTCGCTGGAAGTGAAGCTGCCCAAGACTGTGGCCGTGGCGGGGCGTATGGATGCCAGGTTGCAAACCCTTACCATCGATGCGCAGGGGCAGATCAGCCTGGAAAATGCCGCGCTCAGTGATGAAGCGCTGGCTCGGCAACTGGCGGATTTCACTGCCGTGCAGCACAGCTTCGAATTGCACATCCATGCTGACGGGTCGGTCCCTTACGGGCGCGTGGCGCAGATCATGGCCATCGCGCAACGTGCAGGGGTGAGCAAACTATCGTTCATGACGGTGGCAGGGCAATGAGCGCCAACCATGGCGTGCCCAATAAATTTTCGTCATGGCATCACGTTGTTCATTCTTGATACTCAGGGGGATCTCATCATGCACAAGACGTTCCGGTTTGGCGGGCTGCTGGCGGCCTTGTTGTTAAGCGCCAGCGTTTACGCGGGCGACATTCAGATCGAAGGCGCATGGTTGCGCGCCACCGCTCCCGGACAGGAAGAGGCAAGCCTGGATTTTTCCATCACCAGCAAACAGCCGGCAGTATTGCTTGGGGTGTCCAGCACGGTTTCCAGCGCCGTGGAAATGCACAGCATGACTCACGAGAAAGGCATGATGAGAATGCGCCAGGTAGAATCGATCGAGATTCCGGCAGGCAAACGTGTCAATCTCGGCGAGAGCGGCTATCACTTGATGCTGGCCGGATTGAAAGCTCCGCTCAAAGCAGGTGAAAACATACCTTTGACGCTGACCATCAAAGAGTCCAATAACCGCACGGTAAAAATCGAGACAAGGGCAGAGGTGAAACCTTTGACCACAACCAAAGCCTCAACACACAAAGATAACCACAAGCATCGTCATTGACCGATGACCGGTGTTCGAGGATTGATATGTCAGCCGGTTTCCGGCTGCCGGACTTTAGGGCGCCTCTATTAATCCCAATAAATCCATTAGGCCGTCATTCCGGCGCAGGCCGGAATCCAGCAATAAAAAACACTCCGCGAAGCGGACAAAGTTTGGTAGGTTGGGTTAGCGCAGCGTAACCCAACAATCTGCCTTGTTTCATCAGTGTTGGGTTACGCAATAAAGCCGCTAACCCAACTTACACGTGCTGTTTTATGGGGGTGTAAACCCTTAACCGAGTGCCATGAGGGTAAGCAGGCATTCTGTCGCAAAGCGGAAGCCTGTAAAAAATAAAAACATCTCATGCTGCAAAATGATAGCCGATGGCTAAGTCGCCAGGCATCTGCAACATCCTGTTATATTTTCGTGAATTTCGTGGTTTTCGTGGACCGAAAGTTTTTTGTGCGTAAACGCACCCTACGTTACTATTCCCTGCCCTGCTTCCAGTAAGCGTTTGCTTCTTCCGGATAACAGGCGGCATATGCCGCCTGTTTGTTTTCTGGTGTAGAATCCGCAGCATATTTGCGAGCATTCGCCTGACGGCGAAAACGAGCTTTGTTGAAGACAAAGCGAAGTTTCGAGGAACGGCCAATGCCTCCTGAACCTTTTTCCGGGGAAAAGTCATGCCGCTTTCAGCCGCTTCCGCAGAACTCAAAGCTCTGGTGCTTGCCGAGGCGCTGCCTTACATCCAGCGTTTCTTCGACAAGACCATCGTCATCAAATACGGCGGCAACGCGATGACCGATCCGGTATTGCAGGAGAGTTTCGCGCGTGACGTGGTGCTGCTCAAACTGGTCGGCATGAATCCGGTCGTCGTGCACGGCGGCGGGCCGCAGATAAACGAGATGCTCAAGCGCGTCGGCAAACAGGGCGAATTCGTCCAGGGTATGCGCGTCACCGACGAAGAGACCATGGATATGGTCGAAATGGTGCTGGGCAAGGTCAACAAGGACATCGTCAATCTGATCAACCGCCACGGCGGCAAGGCGGTCGGGCTGACCGGGCAGGACAGCTCCTTCATCCGCGCGGAAAAATTGCTGCTGGAGAGCACCGCCGAGCCGGGCAAGATGCTCGACATCGGGCTGGTCGGCGACATCGACAAGATCGATCCTGCGATCATCACCTTTCTCGATTCCGGCGATTTCATCCCGGTCATTGCGCCGATCGGCGTTGGGCCGGATGGGGAAACGCTGAACATCAATGCCGATGTGGTTTCCGGCAAGCTGGCAGAAGTGCTGCACGCCGAGAAGCTGGTGCTGCTGACCAATACGCCGGGCGTGCTGGACAAGAATGGCAACCTGCTGACCGGGCTCACCCCCAGGCAAATCGACGATCTGGTGGCGGACGGCACGCTGTCCGGCGGCATGCTGCCCAAGATCGCTTCGGCGCTGGATGCGGCGCGCGGCGGCGTGCGCTCGGTGCATATCATCGACGGACGGGTGCGGCACGCGCTGTTGCTGGAGATACTGACCGACGAGGGTGTGGGCACGCTGATCAAGAGCAAATGATGAGCCATACTTATTCCGTTCGCCCTGAGCCTGTCGAAGGGCCGTTCATGGTTCGACAAGCTCACCACGAACGGTTTGCGGTCAGCAGGTGAGTCAGCGATTCTGGATCTTTGATCTCGACAATACGCTGCATGATGCGACGCCACATATCTTTCCGCACATCAACCGCAGCATGACCGAGTATTTGCAGCAGCATTTGCAATTGGATGAGGCAGCGGCGAATGCGCTGCGCATGCATTACTGGCAGCGCTATGGCGCGACGTTGAGCGGATTGATGCGGCATCACGGCACCGATCCGCAGCATTTTTTGTGGCATACCCACCAGTTTCCCGAGTTGCCCCGGATGGTGCTGCGCGAGCCGCGTCTGCGCCACTTGTTAAAGGCGTTGCCGGGCAGGAAAGTGGTGTTTTCCAATGCGCCGCTGCACTATGCGCATGCGGTGCTGAAGCTGCTGCGTGTGGATGATCTGTTTGACGATGTGATGGCGGTAGAGCACACGCGTTACCGCCCCAAGCCGGATAACTTCGGCTTCATGCGCCTGATACGGCGGCATCGCATCCGTGCCGCGCAATGCGTGATGGTCGAGGACAGTCTGGAGAATCTTGAAACGGCGAAACGGCTGGGGATGCGCACGGTGTGGGTGAACGCCGGCAACAAAAACTCGCCCTGTGTCGATGTGAAGATTCGTGACGTGATGCAGTTGCTCAGGGTAAGAGGACTGAGGTAAGAGGACTGAGTAAATCCAACCCCTCCCGTCCTCCCCTTATCAGGGGAGGAGCTGCTCTCTCCCTGATAAGGGGGAGTTGGAGGGGGTTTCTGCTCAGTCCTCAGTTTGTAGGGCGGGTCACACCCGCCAATGCAACATTCGGTGTTGCGGCGGGTGTGACCCGCCCTACAAGTTTCAAAGATTTTTCGGAATTAAACGGGGGTAACATGGCAAGCAAACCGGGCGATAGAAAATTGCAGATACTGCAGACCGTGGCGCAGATGCTGGAGCAGCCCAAGGGCGAGAAGATCACCACGGCGGCCCTGGCGGCGCGGCTGGAGCTT
>JANLIB010000261.1 GCA_024653675.1 Gallionella sp.
AAGAAATTTTAGCGCGCCGCATATGTTTGATATGTAAGCGTTAAAATTTCTTGAGCAACGCCGTATCGCGACGGAGTTTGGATTAATAGAGGCGCCCTAAAGGTGGTCAGGAAGCGTAGGGAGGGTCACACCCGCCGGATGTCAGGCGAACTATTCGGCGGGTGTGACCCGCCCTACGAGCGCTGCAGGATGGAAATAGAATGAATATAAAAAAACTCTCGACCAAACAAGCTGACTTCGCTGCGCAACTGGATAAGCTGCTGGCATTCGAGGCATCTGCCGACGAAAAGCTTGATGCGATCGTGGCCGGCATACTCGCGGACGTGCGCTCACGCGGCGACGCTGCGGTGCTGGAATACACCCGCAAGTTCGATCGCCTTCAGTTTGAGAATGCCGCAGCGATGGAACTGCCGCGAGCGGATTTGCGCAGCGCATTTGATGCGTTGCCCCCCGAACAGCGCAACGCCCTGGAACAGGCCGCTCAGCGCGTCAGCGACTATCACAGGAGGCAGGTGCAAACTTCGTGGAGCTACACCGATGAAGACGGCACGCTGCTCGGTCAGCAGGTAACCCCGCTGGAGCGCGTCGGTCTGTACGTGCCGGGCGGCAAGGCGGCCTATCCGTCTTCGGTGCTGATGAACGCGCTGCCTGCCAAGGTGGCCGGCGTGTCCGAACTGATCATGGTGGTGCCGACCCCGGACGGCGTGAAGAATCAACTGGTGCTGGCGGCGGCCTACCTGGCGGGCGTGGATCGCGTATTCACCATCGGCGGCGCGCAGGCGGTGGCGGCGCTGGCCTATGGCACGGCGACGATCCCCAATGTGGACAAGATCGTCGGCCCCGGCAATGCCTATGTCGCGGCGGCGAAACGCCGCGTATTCGGCGTGTGCGGCATTGATATGATCGCCGGGCCATCGGAAATCCTGGTGATCTGCGACGGGCAGACCAACCCGGACTGGATCGCGATGGACATGTTCTCGCAGGCCGAGCACGACGAACTGGCGCAGGCGATCCTGCTGTCGCCGGATGAGAAATTTATTGAGGCGGTGGCGCAAAGCGCAGACCGCCTGCTCGAACAGATGCCGCGCCGCGACATCATCCGGACCGCGCTGGAGAATCGCGGCGCTTTGATCCATGTCGCCGATCTGGACGAAGCCTGCGCCATCAGCAACCGCATTGCGCCGGAACATCTCGAGTTGTCGGTGGCCGACCCGGATGCTCTGCTGCCCAAACTGAAACACGCCGGCGCGATCTTCATGGGACGCTATACCTCGGAAGCGATTGGCGACTACTGCGCCGGGCCTAACCATGTGCTGCCCACCTCTGGAACAGCGCGTTTTTCCTCGCCGCTGGGCGTGTACGACTTCCAGAAACGCAGCAGCCTGATCATGGTGACCGCGCATGGCGCGCAAAAACTGGGGGAGATAGCAGCAGTGCTTGCTTCCGGCGAAGGCTTGCACGCGCATGCGCAATCGGCGCTGTTCAGGAAATAGCCTTCCCGCTTCCGTTGTCATCACCACGATCCGGTATTTCGCCGCAAGCATGCGCATGACGAAAGGCCCCGGCAACGGGGCCTCTTTTTGCAGGGGCGTGATTCGTCACGCCCTGATTTATCATCACACCGGAAAAAGGGCGCGATGAATCACGCCCCTGCGAGTGTCCTACAAGTGCCCCTACAAATAATTGCGTCCTGGTGCCCGTGCGGGTAATCTCTCTACCGCAGAGGAAGTCAGGAGCAATCTGCTCCTTCTTTGCAGGAATCAGATGCACCCCGGCATAAGGAGGACAACGATGCATAACCGAACCCTGTTTGTAGCCCAACCGCAGAATGATGAGGCGCGGCGGCGGTTGGTCGCCAAGCTCGGCGCGCACCCGCCGGATGAGGCTGCTGCGCTGCTCGTTACCGCAGAAGCTTCCCTTGCCTTTGAGGCGCTCGCCGAACTCAACCCGTCTTTTATCCAGGACATCCTTGCTGCATTGCCGGACGGACAGCGCCAGGCGATCATTGCCTGCGCTCCGCCGCAACTTGCGCGCCAATGGGAGCGCAGCCGGTTGTTTGAAGCGGGAACCATCGGGCGTTTCATGGAGCCGGCGTTTGCCGAATTCCGTCCCGGTATGACAGTGGATCAGGCGATCGAAGTAATGCGCGGGCTGGTTAAAACGGCGCTCATCACTTACGGTTATGTGACGGATCATGACGGCAAGCTGCTTGGCCTTATCACGATGCGCGACCTGCTGTTCTCCGAGCGGGAGTCGCGGCTCGTCGATATCATGCTGCGCGACGTGTTCTCGTTCCGGCCTGGCATGGCCGTATCGGAAGCGATGAAACTCACGCTTAGCCGCCATTACCCGGTCTATCCGGTGTGCGATGATCAGGAAAGGTTGCTGGGACTGGTGCGCGGTCAGGCGATCTTCGAATCGGAAGCTTTCGAAATTACTGCACAGGCCGGCAGCATGGTCGGCGTCGACAAGGAGGAGCGCATCTCGACGCCTATGCTGCGCAGCTTCATGTTCCGCCATCCGTGGTTGCAGCTCAACCTGTTGACCGCATTTCTGGCAGGCGGCGTGGTGGCCATGTTCCAGGGCACAATAGACCAGCTCGTCGTTCTCGCGGTGTTTCTTCCGGTACTGGCCGGGCAGTCGGGAAATACCGGCTGCCAGGCGCTGGCGGTCACGCTGCGGGGGATCACGCTGGGCGAAATAAAATCCGGCGATGCGCGCGCGCTGATTGCCAAAGAAGGCATGCTCGGCGCGATGAACGGAGCGCCTGTCGGCATTGTCTCTGGAATCGCGATGTACATGATCGCGAACGCACAGCACTCGCCGCACGCGCTGGTGCTGGCTATCGTGGTATTCCTGGCGATGGTCGGAGCCTGTACCATCAGCGGTATTTCCGGAGCCATCGTCCCGCTCACGCTCAAACGCTTCGGCACCGACCCCGCGACAGCTTCAAGCATTTTTCTGACCACCGCCACCGATGTCGTGAGCATGGGGATGCTGCTTGGGCTGGCTACGATTTTGATACGTTGAACACAGATAATCCAATAGAAAAAACTGTGTCATACCGGCTGAAACCCCCATCCTAACCTTCCCCCAGAGGGGGAAGGGACGATTGCTTCCTCTCCCGCAAGCGGGAGAGGATTGAGGTGAGGGCAGCCGGTATCCAGATGATTAACAAATTCCCGCGTCAGTGGGACAACATCACGGCTTTGTCCGCTACGCGGAGTGTTATTTATTGCTGGATTCCGGCCTGCGCCGGATAACCAGCGACTTGACCGCTTGCGGGCTTAGTCGAATGGCTATAACCAATGACTTGCCCAGCGTCTTTTGCTGGGTTAGTCAGATGGCTAGTAGTCCCATCAGTTGTTTCATCAATGACGGCCTAATGGATTATTTGGGTTTAATGAATAAAAATGGCATGGCCTGAAAAAGAACGATATCCCGGTTTGCTTGAATCGTTTGCGTTTAAATACGCAAAACGATGGCTGGTCGTATTTGTAATCGTAGCCACGGTGATCGTGGCATATTTCTACAAAGACCATGCTGATGTCATTGCCGGCAACACAATTGTAGCCCGTTCAAATCTCAATCTTATCGTAGCCACGGACAAGACTTCGCCCTTCCCGGCAAAGAAACTCTGGGTGTGCCCCATGCACCCGCAGGTCATCCAGGATCAGCCGGGGGAGTGCCCGATTTGCGGCATGGACCTGGTGGGAATGGATCAGCCGGATGCGGATGCGCACCCGCATAACCCCAGCGTATTCATCGATGCTGCCACACAGCAAAAGCTTGGTGTGCGCCTGGCCGCAGCCAGAATGCAGACACTGAGCCAGGACATCCACGCCTATGGCAATGTGGCAGCGGATGAAAGCCTGATTTTCAACCTCAGCGCGAAAGTTGAAGGGGTGATCAGAAAACTCCACATCAAAGCGGTTGGCCAGCAAGTCCATGAAGGACAAGTGCTGTATGAAATATATTCCCCGGAATTGCTCAAGTCCCAGGAAGAGTACATCAACCTGCTGGAAGAGAAAGATATTCTTGTCGCGCCCATGGAAGATGAGAACGCACATGTAAGCGGCAAGTCAACAATGACCGAGGATGACATGATGGCGTTGAAGATGAACGCAGAAAAGCGTGTTCTTGTCCGCGACAGCCTTCTTCATGCCGATGCCGGCAATGAACTGATAAATGAATTGACCAGCACCTACAAGTCCAGGGATGTGGTTGAGGTACGCGCGCCGCAATCGGGTTTTGTCACCCGGATCGAAGCTCATGAAGGCAGCACGGTCAAACCGATGGATAACCTGTTTTCCTTTGTTAACCTGTCACGGGTATGGGTCGAGGTGCCGCTTTATCCCGATCAACTGTCTTGGGTGAAAGACGGGGACAAGGTAACCATACGGCTGCCTCAGTCTGATATGCGGGAAATCAACACAAACCTGAAGTTCATCGCCCCCACGGTTGATGCCATGACACGCACCGTGCTGGCGCGGGTAAACGTCGACAATGCCGGCAACATGCTGCCCCTGGGTTTATTTCTTGACGTCATCATCCACGCCAGGCCGCATAAGGCGCTGGCCGTGCCCCGCTCCGCAGTGATGCGCACCGGCAAGGGTGACTTTGTGATACGGGCCGAGGGCAGAGGCCATTTCACGCCGGTAAAAGTCGAGACCGGGATCGAAACCGCCGATCTCATCGAGATCACCGCCGGTTTGCATGCGGAAGAACAGGTCGCGGTGAACGGGCAATTTTTACTGGATGCCGCAGCGTCGATGAGCGACGCGGCACAGCGCATGCATAACAACCACAATGCGGGCGACCATTAGCCACAAAGAATTTCGCCGCGCAGGAATATCTATTTCCCGCGCCCCCGGCGCGAAGGTTTATTGGCCTCAAGCATGATTGCACGCATCATCAAATGGTCGCTGAAGAACCGCATCGTGGTGCTGCTGGGCGCCGTGCTGCTGGCGGGCTGGGGAATCTATTCCTCACGCCATATGGCGCTGGACGCTGTTCCGGATCTTTCCGACCTGCAGGTCATCGTCAAATCCGCCTATCCGGGCCAGCCGCCGCAGGTAGTCGAAGACCAGGTCACTTTCCCGATCACTTCCGAGTTGCTGTCGGTGCCGGGCTCAATCGCAGTGCGCGGTTTTTCGATGTTCGGCGAATCCTACGTGTACGTGATTTTCGAGGATGGCACCGATCCCTATTGGGCACGCTCGCGCGTGCTGGAGTATTTGAGCCAGATCGAAGACCGCCTGCCGGATGGAGTGATCCCCACCCTGGGGCCGGATGCTTCAGGCGTAGGCTGGGTGTTCGAATACGCCCTGGTGGACCGCCATCATCGCTACGATGCCGACGAATTGCGCGCGGTGCAGGATTTTTTCCTCAAGTACGAATTGCAAAGCCTGCATGGCGTGGCCGAAGTCGCCAGCGTCGGCGGAATGGTGCGGCAATTCCAGATCGAAGTGAATCCCAACCGGCTGGCGGCTTACAACCTGAGCCTTGAGAAAGTTGAGATGGCGATTCGCGACAGCAATATGACGGGCGGCGGCTCGGTGATTGAAATGGGGCGTGCCGAATATGCGGTGCGCGCGCAGAATTATTTGAGGAATCTGGACGACTTCCGGAATATTCCGCTGGGCGCCAACGCGCAAGGCGTGCCGGTTCGCCTTGCGGATGTTGCGCATATTCAAATCGGCCACGAATTGCGCCGTGGCGTAACCGATCTGGACGGGCAAGGCGAAGTGACCGGCGGCATCGTAGTCATGCGCTATGGCGAAAACGCGCTCCAGACCATAACCCGCGTCAAGACACGGTTAAAAGAATTGCAAAGCGGTTTGCCGCCCGGCATCGAACTGGCCGTCACTTATGACCGTTCCGGCGTGATCAAGCGCGCCATCAGGACATTAAGCGAGAAACTGGTCGAGGAATCGCTTATTGTCGCCCTGGTATGCCTTGCATTCCTGTTCCACTTGCGTTCCTCATTGGTGGCGGTGGTAACGCTGCCGGTCGGCATTCTGACTTCCTTCATCATCATGGAAAACCAGGGCGTGACCGCCAACATCATGTCGCTGGGCGGCATCGCCATCGCCATCGGCGCCATGGTGGATGCCGCAGTGGTGATGATAGAAAACATGCACAAACATCTGGAACGCGCAGGCGACCAGCCGGACTACTGGAAAATCACAGCCCAGAGCGCGTTGGAGGTGGGACCGGCCTTGTTCTTCTCACTGCTCATCATCACCGTATCCTTCCTGCCGGTGCTGACCCTCACCGGGCAGGCGGGCAAGCTGTTCGCTCCGCTCGCCTACACCAAGACTTATGCCATGGCGGCAAGCGCAGCGCTTGCGATTACTCTGGCTCCGGTGCTGATGGGTTATTTTATCCGCGGGCGCATCACCCGCGAGCAAGACAATCCGTTGAACCGGTTGCTGCATGTGCTTTACCACCCGCTGTTAATGGCCGCGCTGCAAAAACGCAAATTGGCTCTGTCGCTGTGCCTGCTGCTGCTGCTGAGCGCCGCCTGGCCGATCGCAAAACTGGGCAGCGAGTTCATGCCGCCGCTCAACGAGGGTGACCTGCTTTATATGCCCACCACCTTGCCCGGCGTGTCGATAGACGAAGCGGCGAACATTCTGCAAATCACCGACCGCCTGATCGCGCAAATGCCCGAGGTCGAACGCGTGTTTGGCAAAGCCGGGCGCGCCGATACGGCCACCGACCCGGCGCCGCTTTCGATGCTTGAGACTACTATCCAGCTCAAACCGCGCGAGCAGTGGCCGCCTGGCGTAACCATGGATGATCTGATCCGCAAGCTGGATGACCATGTACGTCTGCCGGGACTGACCAATTCATGGGGGTATCCGATCCGCACGCGCATAGACATGCTGTCAACCGGCATACGCACACCGCTGGGAATCAAGGTTACCGGCCCCGATCTGGACGAAGTCAGCGCATTGGCCAGGCAAATCGAAGAGGTAATCGAGCATACCGTGCCGGGCACGCGCAACGCTTTTGCCGACCGCGCTTCCGGCGGACGTTACGTGGATGTCACGCTGGATCGCGTGCAGGCGGCACGCTATGGCGTTACCGCAGCCGACGTGCAACGTCTGGTGCAGGGCGCCATCGGCGGGGAAAACATCGGCATGATGATCGAGGGACGCAACCGTTTCCCGATCAATCTGCGCTATCCGCGCGCTTTCCGCGATTCAATCTCCGCGCTTAAGGCTAGCCGCATCATGACGCCTTCCGGCGCGCAGGTATCGCTGGGAACGATCGCAGACATAAGCGTGAATGACGGCCCGGTCGAGATCAAGAGCGAAAATGGCCGCCTGGTGGCTTATGTTTACATTGATTTCGCTGGACGCGATCTGGGCGGTTACATAGCCGAAGCTCAGGCCGCAGTTGCAAATGCCGTTGAGCTGCAACCGGGCTACGCCATCGCCTGGTCAGGGCAATACGCCAGCTTGAAGCAAGCCAAGGAACGTTTCATGTGGATGATTCCGCTCACGCTGCTGCTGGTGGTGGCGCTGTTATATTTGAATTTCCGCCATAGCGGCAAAGTGCTGCTGGTGTTGCTGTGCCTGCCTTTTTCCCTGGCCGGCGGCTTCTGGCTGGTGTACTGGCTGGGCTATCACTTGTCGGTGGCGGTCGCTGTCGGGTTTATCGCGCTGGCCGGGGTGGCCGCCGAGTTCGGCGTGGTCATGTTGCTCTATCTGGATCAGGCCATCGCAGAACTCCGCCAGTCCGGTGAACCGGTAAACCACCGGAGCTTGCGGCAGGCCATCGTTCAGGGAGCGCTGCTGCGCATACGCCCGAAAGTGATGACCGTGTCGGTGATCGTGGCCGGGTTGATTCCGGTGATGATCAGCTCCGGCACCGGCGCGGATGTGATGAAGCGTGTTGCCGCGCCACTGGTGGGCGGCATGATCACCGCGCCGCTGCTCTCCCTCATCGTCATTCCAGTCATCTATGCATGGTGGCATGAGAAGAATTTACCGGCACATCAATCCATATAATGCTTATCGGACGGCAGTCCCGGTCTTTCATCTGGCCGCATAAGTCCCGTTCTTGATTTCCGCCAAAGCATTGCAAAAGCTTTCCCTTACCATGTCTTCATGTGCATGAAGCCCGCCGGGTACGGAAAAAGTCATTGTGACCCTGAAAGCGCCAGGCACCCCTCTCTTGCTGGGCACCCCTCCAAAATAATTACCGGAATTCTCTACAAGAATGTTCAGGCTTGCCACTTTTCCTGCTCCGCCGGACGATTCCTCAACCTGTGATGCAATGATTACTCCCGTTTCCGTATCCGCAAGTTTTATCACCCACCCGTCTTTAACCAGGTATGAGTATGCGCGCTTGAAAATCATTTGCGATGTGAGATCGCGTATGTCTTGCCATGTCTTGTAAATTTTTTTGTCGAAAAACCCATCTCTGGCAGCGAAATTATTTTCACATGGCGCAGTATCCGCCCACACGTTTGCCGGAATGGTTGCAAAGACCAAACACGCAACTCCAATAACAAATGAATTCCGTATTCTATTCATTGATGGCCAATCTCATAAGCGGAAATTTTTTAAGGGTGCCTCTATTAATCCAAACTCCGTCGCGATACGGCGTTGCTCAAGAAGTTTTAACGCTTACATATCAGACATATGCGGCGCGCTAAAATTTCTTTCGCGCCTTGTCTCGCTTGGGATTTTGAATTAATAGAGGCGCCCTAAGCCGGACAAGCCGGAACCAAACAAGGGAGTAGGAGCGTGCCCTGCACGCGACAGCGCTTTATCGCGTGCAGGGCACGCTCCTACTTCGCCTGGTGCAATTTCTTGTCACGTTTTGACATCATTTGGTTGGTTAGTGACTAATATACCACGACCCCTCGCTTCACCTGCCAGGATAATTGACACAGGATAATTGACGCCGACCGACCAAGATAGTTTTCGCTCACGCCCCCTTTCGCCGTAGGCAGGGAATTTACCTGGCAGCACGGAATGCGCAACTTGTTTGATAGCAATCTCCCTGTCGATGTAACGAAGAACCCTTGGGGGAACCCCCCCACAAGGCCTCATTGTGTAGCCGAAAAAAGAGCAAGGCGGTTATGCCTTGCTCTGCCGAATTCACGGCCATCTTATTGGGACGGACGGTAAACTCAGATGCTGCTTGCCTATTACTTCAACTTGCCTTCACGAAACACATCAGGCACTGGTGCGCCTTCAGCCACGATGATGGCGACGTTACCCTTCATCAGGCGGCCAAGAGCATGGTCAACCAGGATGTACTTGGCTGGAACGCGTGCCTTGAATTCCACCATCGTTGCTCCACCGGGGGGCACCACGGTAGTTTGCACATTGCGATGCACATCTTTTTCAGAGAGTGCTCCTTCAGGATAAACCTTATCCCAGATGGTGCCGATCGCATGGAAAGCTGAGGTCAGGTTAGGACCGCCGACACCGAAGAATATACGGATATCATCGCCCACTTTAGCCTTCATCGGATTACCTGCCAGAGCAGCAGCAGATCCGTTCATCACCACATGCGTCGGTTGCTCGGCCAACATCTTGTCGAGGTTGAACTCTTTTTCTGCGCCCGCGCCATCAGCATACATATCACCCTGCATTACGTAGAATTCCTTATCAACCTTGGGCAGGCCGCCTTCCGGTTCGATCAGGATCAAGCCATACATACCGCTGGAAATATGCTGCGGAATCACCGGCGTGGCGCAGTGGTAAACATACAGACCCGGATTGAGCGCCTTGAACACAAAGGACTTCTCTTCACCTGGAGCAACATTCGTCGCGGCGGCGCCACCACCCTGACCCCATACCGCGTGCAGGTCAACGTTGTGGATCATTGCGCTACTCTTGGCGTTTTTCAAGGTGATTTCTATCGTGTCCCCTACTCGGGCACGCAGCATCGGACCAGGCACTTTTCCGTTGAATGTCCAGTAGGTATAGGTGGTTTTGGCTGCTGCGTCCAGAACACCGAGCACCTCCTGAGCTTCCAGAGTGAATTTAAGCGTTTTTGGTCCGCGCTTACCAACAGGTGTACCTACTGCGGCCGGATCTTGAACAATACTTAGGCTTCGCGTCAAAATAAGTTGACTATATTGTAGGTGTGTGTTCTAGTGCGGCCATGCAAGAAGAGACCGCGCTACGCGCAATTGAATCGAGGTATCG
>JANLIB010000262.1 GCA_024653675.1 Gallionella sp.
GAGGGGCTGTGGGCACATAAGAACCTTATTTCCGCTCGACACCCCTCACCCCAACCCCTCTCCCGCTTGCGGGAGAGGGGCTCCCAGTGCATCAGGGTGTACTCTGTAATGAATTAAGGAATACTCAATAATAGAGGCGCCCACAAGTGGCTTGTAGGGTGGGAAAAGCGCTGCGTTTCCACCGGCCACTTGGTGGATACGCCGCGCCCCTCACCTCAATCCTCTCCCGCAGGCGGATAGAGGAGGCAAACGTGAAAAACACTTGTTGTTTCCTGCGGCTTTATCCACCCTACGCCACTGAGCCAGTCGAAGGGGCAGAAAATTGTAGGGGCGCGATTTATCGCGCCCTTCCGGCGCCTGAATAGATCAGGGCGCGATAAATCGCGCCCCTACGGTATAATGCGCGCCTTTAATTATTACCCGACAGGAAGACGAAATGCCTATTTACGCTTATGCGTGCGGTAGTTGCGGCTTGCAACAGGACGTGATGCAGAAGATGAGCGCTGCGCCGCTCACCACTTGCCCGGAATGCGGCAAGGAGACTTTTTCCAAGCAATTGACTGCTGCCGGTTTTCAGTTGAAGGGCAGCGGCTACTATGCCACCGACTTCAAGAACGGCCCTCAGCCTAAAACTGCACCCAAAACCGAGCCGGCTTGCGCGCCATGCGCCGTCAGCGGTTCCTGTCCGATGGCGAACTGAGAAGATCAGGACATGAAAAAATATTTCATCACCGGGCTGCTGGTCTGGGTTCCGCTCGGCATCACCTTGTGGGTTTTGAATCTGACCATAGGCACGATGGACAAGACTTTGTTGCTGCTACCGGCAGCCTGGCATCCCGACAGGTTGCTGGGTATCCATCTTCCCGGCTGGGGCATCATCCTGACGCTGCTTATCGTCGGCGCGACCGGCGTGCTGGTGCGCAATATGCTCGGCCAGCAACTGTTGCGCTACTGGGAAGGCCTGCTGTTGCGCATCCCTTTCGTGAACAGCATCTACAAGGGCGTCAAGCAGGTCAGCGACACCCTGCTGTCGGGCGAGGGGAATTCATTCCGCAAGGTGCTGCTGGTGCGTTATCCCCATCCGCAGGCTTGGTCGCTGGCGTTCCAGACCAGCGTTCCCGGCGAGGTGAAAAACCGGTTCGACGAGGAATACGTCGCGGTGTTCATCCCGACCACGCCGAGCCCGGTGAACGGTTTTTATTTTTTCGTGCGCAAAGCCGACACTATCGAACTGGACATGACCGTGGATGTGGCGCTTAGAACCATCGTTTCGATGGGTGTGGCGGCCACGCCCGAAGCCGTGCGGACTCCAGACCAGCACAAATCCTGTCTCATTCCCTGAAGAACTATCAGAAACTGAATCATGCGAACTCATTACTGCGGACTACTCAACACCGATCAACTTGGCCAGACCGTCAGCCTGTGCGGCTGGGCGCATCGCCGCCGCGACCACGGCGGCGTGATCTTTATCGACCTGCGCGACCGTGAAGGCCTGGCGCAAATCGTCTGCGACCCTGACCGGCCGGAAATGTTCAGAATCGCCGAATCGGTGCGCAACGAGTTCGTGCTGCGCGTCACCGGCAAGGTGCGCCACCGTCCTGCAGGAACGACCAATGCCAACATCGGCAGCGGCGAAATCGAAATCCTGTGTCACGAGATCGAGGTGCTGAACACCGCGCTGACCCCGCCGTTCCAGCTCGACGACGAGAATCTCTCCGAGACGGTGCGCCTGACCCATCGCGTGATCGACCTGCGCCGCCCGCAGATGCAGAAGAACATGATGCTGCGCTACAAGGTGGCGATGGCGTTCCGCCGTTTCCTCGACAGCCGCGGCTTCATCGACATCGAAACGCCGATGCTGACCAAGTCCACGCCGGAAGGCGCGCGCGATTACCTGGTGCCGTCGCGCGTGCATCCCGGCGAGTTTTTTGCGCTGCCGCAGTCGCCGCAGTTGTTCAAGCAATTGCTGATGGTGGCGGGCTTCGACCGCTATTACCAGATCACCAAGTGTTTCCGCGACGAAGACCTGCGCGCCGACCGCCAGCCGGAATTCACCCAGGTGGATATCGAGACTGCGTTCCTGACCGAGACGCAGATCACCGCGCTGATGGAAGAAATGATCCGCACGGTATTCAAGGAATCGCTGGACGTTGAACTGCCCAATCCGTTTCCGCGCATGACACATGCCGAGGCGATGGCGCGCTTCGGTTCGGACAAGCCGGATCTGCGTGTAATACTGGAGCTGACCGAAGTGACCGATGCGGTGAAGGACGTTGCGTTCAAGGTGTTCGCCGGCGTGGCCAATTCTGAAAATGGCCGCGTGGCGGCATTGCGCGTGCCGGGCGGCGGCGCCTTCACGCGCGGCGAGATCGACGGCTACACCGAATTCGTAAAGATCTACGGCGCGAAGGGACTGGCCTACATCAAGGTCAACGACATCAAGCAGCCCAACGAGACCGGCCTGCAATCGCCTATCGTAAAAAATCTCCATGAGGCGGCACTGAAGAGCATCCTCGAACGCACCGGTGCGCAGAACGGCGACCTCATCTTCTTCGGCGCCGACAAGACCAAGATCGTCAACGACGCGCTCGGCGCGTTGCGCAGCAAGATCGGCCATGAAAAGAACTACGTCAACGGCAAGGCGTGGATGCCGCTGTGGGTGGTGGATTTCCCGATGTTCGAATACGATGAAGAAGCCAGGCGCTGGAACGCCTGCCATCATCCGTTCACCGCGCCCAAGGACGAGCACCTTGCGTTGCTGGAAAGCGAACCGGGCAAGTGCCTGGCCAAGGCTTATGACCTCGCCCTGAACGGCTCTGAAATCGGCGGCGGCTCGGTGCGTATCCATCAGGAAGCGGTGCAATCGCAGGTATTCCGCGCGCTCAACATCGGCGCGGAAGAAGCGCAACTCAAGTTTGGCTTCCTGCTCGACGCGTTGCAATATGGCGCCCCGCCGCACGGCGGACTGGCGTTCGGCCTGGACCGCATCGTGACCATGATGACCGGTTCCGAATCCATACGCGATGTGATCGCCTTCCCCAAGACCCAGCGCGCGCAATGCCTGCTGACGCATGCTCCGAGTCCTGTGGATGAAAGGCAGTTGCGCGACCTGCATATCCGTTTGCGGCAACAGGCGCAGGCTACTGTGGAAGTGACTGCGGATCCCCCAAAAGCCTGATGGGCACCTCTATTAATCCAAACTCCGTCGCGATACGGCGTTGCTCAAGAAATTTTAACGCTTACATATTAGACATATGCGGCGCGCTAAAATTTCTTTCGCGCCTTGTCTCGCTTAGATTTTGAATTAATAGAGGCGCCCTGATGAAGCCGCACAATACCAGCGATACGCCCGGTCTCTCCGCCAACGAAATATGATGCGCTACAAACAGCCGGTCTCTGTGCTGGTGGTGATCTACACTCCGAAACTGGAAGTGCTGCTGATGGAGCGCGCCGATCATCCCGGCTACTGGCAGTCTGTCACCGGCAGTTGCGAGCAGGGCGAAACACTGGCTGAGACCGCGCTGCGCGAGGTGCGCGAAGAAACCGGGCTGGATGCGCGTCAATATCCGCTCAGCGACTGGCAATCGCAGAACGTCTATGAGATTTACCCGCACTGGCGCTACCGCTATCCACCCGATATTACACACAACACCGAGCATGTGTTCGGCTTGCAACTTCCGCAACCGGTGGACATCCAGCTTGAGCCGCGCGAGCATTTGAACTTTCAGTGGCTGGCTTGGCAGGGTGCCGCAGAAAAAGTTTTTTCACCGAGCAATCGCGCGGCGATACTGGAGTTACCGCTGAGAGCAGAAAAGCAAATCCCCCCTAGCCCCCCTTTTGCAAAGGGGGGAACTGTTTAGCCCGCCTTTTGCCAAGGGGGACGGAGCGCGGGGGAAATGGCTAGCCCCCTTTTGCAAAGGGGGCGGCGAACGAAGTGAGCGGGGGATTTAACGGTGTGAGCGAGGGATTCATGCAGCCCTATAACAAAAAACTAAAGGGCACCTCTATTAATCCAAACTCCGTCGCGATACGGCGTTGCTCAAGAAATTTTAACGCTTACATATCAAACATATGCGTCGCGCTAAAATTTCTT
>JANLIB010000263.1 GCA_024653675.1 Gallionella sp.
TTGCCATTGCATGGAATTCGACGCGAACTGGAGGAAGCCGAGCGCCGCGGGCTGTTGACAAGAGACCATCAGCGCATCGCCCCAACGCAACTCGGGCAACGATTTTTGAATGACCTGCTGGAGATGTTTCTCAGAGAAAAAACGTAGGGCGGGTGTAACCCGCCCTACTATGCGCCATCACGGCGTTTCGTGTCCCCTACGGATTGATCTGCGCTCCTTCAATACCGTACTGCCATGAGCTTTTTCTATGGTGCTTGACACCATGCATGTGCGGTGTTCATAATCCGTTTATGAAAAAAGACGCCGAATTGCTATATCGGGAAAAACGCTCCTATGCAGGAGGTATTGTTGAAATAGTCGTTTGGCGAGTACCAGAGCCTGTCACCCCATCCGAGCACTCATACAAATATCGACTGGTATTTGTGCGCGGCGGCAAGCGTGTGGTTGGTTATGACAATGAGCGTGGCAAGGGAGATCACAGGCACTTAGGCAAAACGGAAATGCTTTACCGTTTTGTAGATGAATCACAACTGCTGGCCGATTTTTGGCAAGACGTGATGGAGGCAACAATATGAAAACCAATAACGCAGTACTGCACTTGACCGTTGGTGAACCGGTCGAAGCAAGCCTTGCTCGTGCTGCGGCTGCCATGAAAGCCGCAAAACAAGGCAAAAAAATCAAACCCTATTTTGGAGTTGGTTTCGATGATGCCGGTGGAATGTTTGCTGTCTTCACCCCCAAGCGTTGGGAATTGATTGGCGCATTGCGGGAAAGTGGAGCGACCACCATAGCTGAACTTGCGCGCCGGCTAAAGCGCGACTATAAAAATGTGCACAACGATTGTGAGCGCTTGATCGAATGGATGGCGATTGAAAAGGATGAGAACGGATTGATTTTTGCACCCTATTCCGAGATCGTTGTGGACATGAAATTGCCTGATAAAAAAGCGGCGTGATTAATAACCGTAGCCTGAGCCAGCTTAAGCAGGATCGAGGAAAATGCCCTGTTTTTCACTCGCTCCTTGATCCTTTAAACCCGCATTGCCGCCACGCCTCGAACACTGTCACCGCCACGGTATTGGATAAATTCAGGCTGCGGCTTTCCGGCAGCATCGGCAGGCGAACGCGCTGCCCGGCGGCGAATCGGTTCAGCACTTCAGCAGGCAGGCCACGGCTCTCCGGGCCGAACAGAAACGCATCCCCTGCCTGGTAGCGCACTTGATGGAAGGGCTGCGAGCCCTTGGTGGTGAGCGCGAACACGCGCGCCGGATCGAATTCCGGCAGGCAATCCGTCAGCGTGTCATACACGCGCACCGTCGCAAACTCGTGATAGTCCAGGCCGGCGCGAAGCAGTTGCTTGTCCTCCAGCGAAAAGCCCAGCGGTTTGATCAGATGCAGGCTGCAACCGGTGTTGGCGCACAGGCGGATGATGTTGCCCGTGTTGGGCGGTATTTCCGGCTGGTACAGGATCACATGAAACATGGGGCGCCTCTAATAATTTTCTGATAATTCACGGTTCGCCATTGAGCCCTGATACTTTCTGTTTTCAGAATGCGGCAATGTCCGCGCCACGACCCATGCATGGATTTCCCCCGCGCCCTGTTTTTTCAAGGCATCGGCCAATGCGTTCAGGCTGGCTCCGCTGGTCAGCACATCATCCACCATTGCAACGCGCTTGCCGGCCAGGTCCATGCCGCAGTGAAACGCGTTGCGAACGTTCCTGTTGCGTTCTTTCCACGGCAAGGCAGATTGCGGCGGGGTGTCACGCACGCGCCGGCAGCCGTTGGGCAGCAGGTTGAGATTCAATTCGCGGGCGAGTCCGGCGGCGATCAACAGCGATTGATTGAAGCCGCGTTTGCGCAGTTTGGCGGGATGCAGCGGCATCGGGATCACATAATCGGGCAGCGTGTTCCTGTCTATGCGCTGCGCCAGTTTCCCTGCGAGAGCGTGCGCCAGGGCCAGTTGTTCGCCGTATTTCATCGCCTGTATCAATTTGTCGAGCGGAAAGCTATAGCTAAAGGCGGCAGTTGTCCGGTTGAATAACGGTGGTTGGGTCACGCAGTGTCCGCACACTTCACCGGTCGGCGTCGGCAGGGCGCAGACCGCGCAATGCGGCGCGTTGAAATAAGGCAGGGTTGCGTCGCAAGCTGCGCACCATAAGCCTTCACGGCTCATGCTGCCGCACAGCACGCAGGGTTGGGCAGGCAAAAGCCGCTCAATTGCTGTGCGGATGTTCAGGTGAAGGTCGCGTAAAATTGACAAGCCGCCGTCCTTTCCGGGATGATGCGGTGAATTTTATCAATCATACCCAGTTATAACATTATGAACATCCAAACCGCAGAACTCGCCCGCGCTGTCAGCCAGCCCGGAAAACGAAACTCCACCCCGCAACGCTGGATCGTGGCCGATGTCGAGGCCTTGTTCAGGCTGCCGTTTGCGGATTTGCTGTATCGCGCCCAGCAGGCGCACCGGGAGAATTTTGATCCGAATGCGGTGCAGCTTTCCACCTTGTTGTCGATCAAGAGCGGCGGTTGCACGGAAGATTGCGGTTATTGCCCCCAATCGGCTTTTCATTCGACGGGCGTGGAAAACCGGGAGATGCTCGATGTGGAAACCGTGGTGGCTGCCGCGCGGGCTGCGCAGCAAAGCGGTGCTGGACGGTTCTGCATGGGAGCGGCGTGGCGCGAACCCAGCGATGAAGACATGGCCGGCGTAGTCGAGATGGTCAAGGCAGTGCGCGGATTGGGCATGGAGACCTGCGCCACGCTGGGCATGCTGAATGACGCTCAAACCGAACAGTTGCGCGCCGCCGGGCTGGATTATTACAACCACAACCTGGATACCGCCCCGGAATTCTACGGCGACATCATCAGCACGCGCGTCTATCAGGACCGGCTGGATACGCTGGAGCGGGTGCGCAAAGCCGGGATGCACATTTGCAGCGGAGGCATAGTCGGCATGGGCGAGAGCCTTGCGCAACGCGCCGGGCTGATCACGCAACTGGCCAACATGGATCCCTATCCGGAAAGCGTGCCGATCAACAATCTTGTCAGGGTCGAAGGCACGCCGCTGGCGCAGGCCGAGGAGCTTGATCCTCTCGACTTTGTGCGCACTATCGCCGTGGCGCGCATCACCATGCCAGCCGCCCTTGTAAGGTTGTCGGCGGGGCGGCAACAGATGTCTGATGCGGTGCAGGCGCTGTGTTTCCTGGCCGGCGCGAATTCGATTTTCTATGGCGAGCGATTGCTGACTACCGGCAATCCCGATGTTGAAAAGGATCGCGTCCTGCTCGACAAGCTGGGCATGTACCCAATGTAGGACGGGTCACACCCGCCAATGCAACATTCGGTGTTGCGGCGGGTACGAAAAACTTTTGTCCCGGCACCGGTGTGACCCGCTACATCGGCGGGTGTGACCCGCCCTACAGCCTAATTCCTCATCATAAAAGGTTGGGTTACGGCGCAAAACCCGCGCCTAACCCAACCTGCGAGAATCCATGCCTTTCCAAGCATTACAAAACGAACTTGATCAGCGCGCCGCATTGGGATTGCTGCGCCAGCGGCGCACGCTGCAAAGCCCGCAATCGCCGCACATCGTTGTCGACGGCCAGGCCTGTCTTTCTTTTTGCAGCAATGATTACCTGGGTCTTGCCAATCATCCGGAACTCATTGCGGCCATGCAACAAGGCGCCGCGCAATATGGCGTGGGAGCGGGGGCTGCGCACCTGGTGAGCGGGCACAGCGCGGCGCACCAGCAACTGGAAGCCGGACTCGCGGCATTTGCGGGAAAGCCCGCAGCGCTGTTGTTCTCCACCGGCTACATGGCGAACATGGGCGTGGTGCAGGCATTGGTGGGCAGGGGCGATACAGTGTTTGCCGATAAACTCAATCACGCCTCGCTGAACGATGCGATGCTGCTTTCGCGCGCCGGTGTGAAACGCTATCGCCATGCCGATATGGCTCAACTCGCGCTGCTGCTGGAGCAAACGGGAAGCGGGCGCAAGCTCATCATCACCGATGCGGTGTTCAGCATGGATGGCGATCTCGCGCCGTTGCCGGAACTGCTGGCGTTGTGCGAACGGCATGATGCATGGCTGCTGGTCGATGATGCTCATGGTTTTGGTGTGCTGGGCGAACAGGGGCGCGGCTCGCTGTTTAACTTCAAATCCCCCCCTGCCCCCCTTTTACAAAGGGGGGTGAATGCAGGCGCGCACGTTCATAACCCCCCTTTATCAAAGGGGGGCAGGGGGGATTTGGGGTTAAATTCACCACGCATCATTTACATGGCGACGCTGGGAAAAGCGGCGGGTGTGTTCGGCGCGTTCGTCGCTGCCGAGCAGGTGGTCATAGACACGCTGGTCAACAACGCGCACAGCTACGTTTACACGACAGCAACACCTCCCGCGCTGGCGAGTGCGCTGCTGGAAAGCCTGCGATTGATCGAACGGGGCGGGCAACTGCGCGCGCATCTGCAGAATCTTGTCGCGCAATTGCGCGGCTGCGTGCAGGGACTGCCGTGGCCGCTGATGCCATCCGGGACGGCAATCCAGCCCTTGCTGGTCGGCGATAATCTGGCGTCGCTGGAATTGAGCGCGGCCCTGCGCGAACGCGGCATCTGGGTTCCGGCGATACGTCCTCCCACCGTGCCGCAAGGCACGGCGCGGCTGCGCATCACCCTGTCGGCAGCGCATAGCGCGGCGGACGTAACACGCTTGACGGAGGCATTGCATGAGCTTGCACAGGGATGAGAAATTCGCGCAGCGATGCGTTTGCTTCCTCGCCCGAGAATTGAGGATTGCCTTTCTCGTTTGTCCTTTCTCCCGCTTGCGGGATAACCAGCGACTTGGCTGCGGTCTTTGGCAGCTTAGTCGAATGGCTAGTTGTTTCACCCAGAGAGTTAGAGAGAGGGGCTCTTTGCGGGATAACCAGCGACTTGGCTGCGGTCGTTTGCAGCCTAGTCGAATGGCTAGTTGTTTCACCCAGAGGATTGAGGAGATAACCAGCCACTTGGTTGCTGTTCTTTGGCAACCTAGTGGAATGGCTAGTTGTTCCATCAGGGAAACGTGCATGGCGGCTTTAACTGTAGGAGTACAAAATGGTCGGCTTGCACGTTGATAACTATGAGTGTTCCGGCGCGGGCGGCAGCGGGCCTCCGCTGTTGCTGATTCACGGGTGGGCCATGCACGGCGGAATGTGGCGCGCTGTCGCAGAAAGGCTGGCGCAACATTTCCATGTGCTCGCGGTGGATTTGCCAGGGCACGGATACAGTGCGGTAAGTAGTAAGTGGGAAGTAGCAAGTAGGAAAACCGTCCCCCACTTACCACTTACCACTCACCACTTGCTACTGGATTCCATTGTTGACGAACTGTCCGCACAGTCCAGTGAACCGCTCAACATATGCGGATGGTCGCTGGGCGGACAGGTGGCGTTGCGCTGGGCGATGCGTTACCCGCAACAGGTGCAGCGCCTGATGCTGGTCGCCAGCACGCCGTGCTTTGTGCGCCGCGAAGGATGGAATCATGCGATGAGCATGGAGCTCCTGCTGGAGTTTGGCGCCGCCTTGCAGCAGCATTATGCGTTGACCCTGAAACGCTTCCTGGCGTTGCAAGTGCGCGGCGGCGGCAAAGAGCGCGAGCTGCTGGCGATATTCCGCGACATATTGTTCAGCCGCGGCGAGCCCGACCTGAATGCGTTGCAATGCGGTCTGGAAATTTTGCGCACATGCGATCTGCGCAGCGCATTGCCGTCCATCACCCAGCCAGCGTTGATCGTTGCGGGGGAGTGTGATGCGCTGGCCCCCATTGAAGCTTCGCAATATATGGCGCAACAGATGCCCTTTGCCGAGCTGGTGAGAATCAAGGGCGCGGCACACGCGCCGTTTCTGTCCCATGCCGATGAATTTATAAAGCACCTGGTGAGATTCATGAATAAAGGAACCGGATGAACGAGTATTTGATAGACAAGCGCCAGTTGCGCCGCGCTTTCAACCGCGCGGCGGCAAACTATGATGCGGCGGCGGTACTGCAACGCGAGGTGTGCACACGCATGCTGGAGCGGCTCGAATATATCAGGCTTCAGCCCGCGCGCATTCTCGATGCGGGCTGCGGCACCGGCTGGGGCACGCGCCGGCTGGCGCAGCGTTACCCGGATGCGCAGATGGTCGCGCTGGACATTGCCATCGGCATGTTGCATATCTCGCGAGGACGTTCCGGCTGGTGGCAGAAATTGTTCGGCGGCGCAAGGCAGGCGCAAGTGTGCGGCGATGTGGAAGCCTTGCCGCTGGCGGCGAATAGCGTCGAAATGGCGTGGTCGAACCTGACGGTGCAGTGGTGCAACGATCTGCCGGCAGCGTTCGTTGAGTTGCATCGCGTGCTGAAAGCGGATGGGCTGCTGATGTTCAGCACCTTCGGCCCGGATACGCTGAAAGAATTAAAGCAGGCGTTTAAAGGTGTGGATCGCCACAATCACCTCAACCGTTTTACCGATATGCATGACATCGGCGATATGCTGGCGCACAGCGGTTTTGCCGAGCCGGTGATGGAAATGGAATTGCTCACGCTGACCTATGATGATGTCCGCAGCGTGATGCAGGATCTCAAGACGATAGGCGCGCACAATGCGACTGCCGGACGGGGAATGGGTTTGATGGGCAAACGCGCATGGGCGGGCTTTACGGAGAATTACGAGCGTTTGCGCAGCGGCGGCAAATTGCCCGCGACCTTCGAAGTGATCTACGGCCACGCATGGAAGCCGCAGCCGAAACACACATCGGACGGTCGAGCCATTATCAGGACAGATTTCAATTTATGAGAAACAATTATTGCCGCAGAGGGCACAGAGGACACAGAGGACACAGAGAAAACCTTGACGCCTTCTTTGTGTTCTCTGTGGCTTGTGGTTTCTGACATGGGTTACTTTGTCACGGGCACCGATACCGGCGTTGGCAAAACGCTGATCAGTTGCGCCTTGCTGCATGCGTTTGCCGCACGCGGCAAACGCGCCGTCGGGATGAAGCCGGTCGCGGCGGGCTGCGATGCAGTGGGGCAGAATGGCGATGTGCTGCAATTGCGCGCCGCAGGCAATGTTGCCGTCGAGTATCAGAAAAACAATCCGTATTGCTTTTCGCAGGCGATTGCGCCGCATATCGCCGCACAGCGCGCCGGCGTCAGCATTCAATTTTCACGCATCGCGGAATCATATCAAGAGCTGGCGGCGCTGGCGGATGTGGTGATCGTGGAGGGCGTGGGCGGTTTTCGCGTGCCGCTCAATGCGCGGCAGGATAGCGCCGATCTGGCGCAGGAATTGGGCTTGGCCGTCATCCTGGTGGCCGGCATGCGCATGGGTTGTCTGAATCACGCGCTGCTCACGGCGGAGGCGATCGCCGCGCGCGGCTTGACGCTGGCGGGCTGGGTGGCCAATATCATCGAGCCTGACATGATGATGCGCGAGGAAAACATTGCCGCATTGCAGCAGCGGATCGCCGCGCCGCTGCTGGGCATCGTGCCGCATTTGCGGCCTGCGGATGCGCGCATTGCAGCTACGCGGCTCGATCTGGAACTATTGGCGAAACTTGCATAGGCAATGAACCCGCCCTGCGATAGTGCGATTCTGATCTGGAACCTGAACAAGGCCGGGGTCAGCCACGGGATACCTTCACACTGCCTGCTGGGGTATGATTCGCGTTCAGGGGACGGATGGTTTTCCGTTTTCCGTTGGAGTCTTTCGGAGCAATAACATTTATGTGTCAAACATGGCCGAAGTGAGCGAAGAATTTCCGGACAGCAAGCTGTTCGTATTGCTGCGCGAAGCGCGCTGGTTGCTGCTGGTCACCGGCGCGTTATATGTCGCGATGGTGTTGTATGGCTATGACCGCGCCGATCCGTCCTGGTCGCACAACATAAGCGGCGCGCTCACCAGGAACCCCGGCGGGAAGCTGGGGGCGTATCTTTCCGATATGCTGTTTTTCCTGTTCGGATTTTCTGCATGGTGGTGGGTGGTGTTCATGCTGCAGCGCGTGTGGGCGGGTTATCACAACCTGGGTTCCGGCAGCGTCTTCTGCAAGCGGACATTGTGGGTTGCGTCTGCGGGGTTTGCGGTGTTGATGCTGGCCAGCAGCGCGCTCGAAGCGATACGCCTGCATACGCTGAAAGCTGTGCTCCCGCAGCTTCCGGGCGGAATGCTCGGCAAGGTATTGAGCGATGCGCTGACCCATGTGTTCGGTTTTACCGGCGCGACGCTGTTGTTGCTGGCCCTGATCGCCACCGGCTTCAGCCTGTTCAGCGGATTGTCATGGCTGCGCTTCGTTGACTGGCTGGGCACCGTGCTGGAAACCGGCTGGCAGCGGGCTCTACAGACCTGGCAGACCTGGCAGGACCGGCGTATCGGCGCGCAGGCGATGAGCGAGCGCGGCGCAGTCGTCGAAGAAGAAAAGCGGCGCATCGAGGATCACCAGCCGATACACATCGAGATGCCGATGATCGAGGTGGTCAAATCGGCCCGGGCCAGGGGTGAGAAACAGACATCGCTGTTCGCTGACATGCCGGACTCGCCGCTGCCGCCGTTGCATTTGCTGGATCAGGCGGCGCGGCAAGTCGAAGTCGTTTCTGCCGACACGCTGGAATTCACCTCCCGCCTGATCGAGCGCAAGCTCAAGGATTTTGGCGTGGAAGTGAAAGTGGTGGCCGCTTATCCCGGACCGGTGATCACCCGCTACGAGATCGATCCCGCCGTCGGCGTCAAGGGCAGCCAGATCACCAACCTGGTGAAGGATCTGGCCCGCGCTTTATCGGTGGTGAGCATACGCATGGTCGAAACGATACCCGGCAAGGCGTACATGGCGCTGGAGCTGCCCAACCCGAAGCGGCAGATAGTGCGCCTGTCCGAGATACTCAGCTCGCAGGTGTATGCCGATATGGGCTCGGCGCTGACCATCGCGATGGGCAAAGACATTTCCGGCAAGCCGGTGGTCGCCGATCTGGCCAAGATGCCGCATGTGTTGGTGGCGGGGACCACAGGTTCCGGCAAATCGGTGGCGATTAATGCGATGATACTGAGCCTGCTCTACAAGTCTACGCCTCAGCAGGTGCGCCTGTTGCTGATCGACCCAAAGATGCTGGAACTTTCGGTGTACGAGGGCATTCCGCATTTGCTCGCGCCGGTGGTGACGGACATGCGCCAGGCAGCATCGGGACTTAACTGGTGCGTGCAGGAAATGGACAGGCGTTACCGGCTGATGTCCACGCTGGGCGTGCGCAACATCGCCGGTTATAACCAGAGGGTGCGCGATGCCGCGAAGGCCAGGCAACCGCTCACCAACCCGTTCACGCTCACGCCTGACAACCCGGAACCGCTCGAAGAGCTGCCGCTGATCGTAGTGTTCATCGACGAGCTTGCCGACCTGATGATGGTGGTGGGCAAGAAGATCGAAGAGTTGATCGCGCGCCTGGCGCAGAAAGCGCGCGCTTCCGGCATCCATCTGGTGCTGGCCACGCAGCGCCCTTCCGTGGATGTGATCACCGGACTGATCAAGGCCAACGTGCCGACGCGCGTGGCGTTTCAGGTGTCGAGCAAGATCGACTCGCGCACGATCCTCGACCAGATGGGCGCGGAAGCGCTGTTGGGGCAGGGCGATATGCTGTATCTGCCGCCCGGAGCCGGCCATCCGCAGCGCGTGCATGGCGCGTTCGTCTCCGATCATGAGGTGCACAGGATCGCCGAATATCTCAAGGCGCAAGGCGAGCCGCAGTACCTGGACGGCGTGCTCAATTCCCTGGATGAAGCGGAAAATGGCGGGGATGGAGGAGACAGCCTGGGATCCGAAGCAGACCCGCTGTATGACCAGGCGGTGGAGATTGTGCTGAAGAATCGCCGCGCTTCCATTTCGCTGGTGCAGCGGCATCTGCGCATCGGCTACAACCGCGCCGCGCGGCTGGTCGAACAGATGGAAGCGGCTGGCCTGGTCTCGGCGATGCAAAGCAACGGCAACCGCGAAGTGATCGCGCCTGCGAGGCACGACTGAGGATTGAGGATTGAGGATTGAGGATTGAGGATTGAGGATTGAGGAAAAACTGTCGGCGCTGCTTTTCTCGCCCCTCGATCCACCACAGAGAAATAATGATGAAATATATTTTTGCTGCTTTGATGCTGTTCGCTTTTCCGCTCTTGGCCCACGCCGGAGCAATTGAAAAACTCAATACCTTCATCGCCGCGACGCATTCCGCGCAGGCGAATTTCACACAAGAAGTGCTGGATCAGAATGGCAAGCGCATCCAGAGCGCGTCCGGCGTCATGCAGTTCCAGCGTCCCGGCAAATTCCGCTGGACTTACCAGAAACCTTACGAGCAAATCATCGTTGGCGATGGCGAGAAATTCTGGCTGTATGACGTGGACCTGAATCAGGTGACGGTAAAGAAACTCGATGCGGCATTGGGCAGCAGCCCCGCCGCACTGCTCTCCGGCAGCAACGAGATCGAGCGCGGATTTACCCTCACGGAGAGCGGCAGCCGGGACGGCCTGGACTGGTTGCAGGCGATACCCAGGGCGCAGGACAGCGGCTTCGAAAAGATACGCATGGCCTTCGACGCGCAGGCGGGTCTGGTCATCATGGAATTGAACGATACCTTCGGGCACAAGACCGTGCTGAAATTTTCTGCGATGCAGCGCAACCCGAAACTTTCAGAGCGACAGTTCCAGTTCACCCCGCCGAAGGGCGCGGACGTGCTGGGTGAATGATGTATTACAGGAGCGCCGACGTCCCCGTCGGCAAGAGGTGGCAATGTAACCAAAGATGCCGACGGGGACGTCGGCGCTCCCGATAAAACATGCACAAATTCTGGCACAGTCGTGGCTATTTACCCCATTGCGATACACCGGGGCTACTCCAGGCGATTACGTTCCGGCTGGCCGATTCGCTGCCTGCCAATGTGTTGGAGCGCCTGTTGCAAGGAGCTGGCGATAATGCAGAAAAGCACAGGCGGATCGAAAATCTTCTCGATGCGGGGCATGGCGCGTGCTGGCTGAAGCAGCCTGATGTTGCGGATATTGCGGAAAATTCCTTGCTGCACTGGGACGGGCAACGCTATCGCCTGCTGGCGTGGTGTGTGATGCCCAATCATGTGCACGTGCTTATCGAGGCATGGGAAGGTTATTCGTTGCCCAATATAGTGCAAGGCTGGAAGTCGTTCACGGCCCGGCTGATCAACCGGCATCTCGGTCGTATCGGTACGCTGTGGATGCGCGATTACTTCGATCGCTATATTCGTGACGATCACCATCTGGCGGCAGTGGTTGCGTACATACACAACAATCCCGTAAAGGCAGGGCTGGTGCAGAATGAATGCGAATGGCGGCATTCAAGCGCGAGATTGGGAACGCCAACAGAGGGAGCGTCGGCGTCCTCGCCAGCATTTGGCAAAAAGGCCGACGAGGACGTCGGCGCTCCAGGCAACGTTGCTTCCATAAAATAACTTACGCACGACATGACCGGCCTGTTTACAACCAATGCACCCGCCGCGCCGCTGGCGGAGCGTCTGCGCCCGAAACATATTGACGAAGTCATCGGACAATCTCATCTATTGGGCGAGGGCAGACCGTTGCGCCTGGCGTTCCAGTCCGGCAAGCTGCATTCGATGATCCTGTGGGGTCCGCCGGGGGTGGGCAAGACTACACTGGCGCGGCTGATGGCGCAGGCGTTCGACGCCGAATTTGTGCCGCTGTCCGCAGTACTGTCCGGCGTGAAAGACATCCGCGAGGCTATCTCGCAGGCACAGCAGGTGCTGCAACAGCGCGGCCGCCACACCATCCTGTTCGTGGACGAGGTGCACCGTTTCAACAAGTCGCAGCAGGACGCTTTCCTGCCTTTCGTCGAACAGGGCCTCGTCACCTTCATCGGCGCGACCACCGAGAACCCGTCTTTTGAAGTGAACAACGCGTTGCTGTCGCGCGCGCAGGTGTATGTGCTGCATGCGCTGTCGGCGGAGGAACTGGGAGCCTTGCTCGATCGTGCGTTACAAACATTAACCACCGTTCGCCCTGAGCTTGTCGAAGGGCATGGCAAAGAGGCCACTTCGGCAATAGCCTTTAGTCCTGAGCTTGTCGAAGGATTAGGACAGGCTTCGACAGGCTCAGCCCGAACGGGCACTTTAGAATTCACTGATGATGCGCGCGAGCGCATCATCGGCTATGCCGACGGCGACGCGCGCCGGCTATTGAATGCGCTTGAGCAGTTGCAGACCGCCGCGCAAACCGCAGGCGTAAGCAACATCGACAGCGCGTTTCTTGACAACACGCTGGCGCAAAGCCTGCGCCGTTTTGACAAGGGCGGCGAGGCGTTCTACGACCAGATTTCCGCGCTGCACAAGTCGGTGCGCGGTTCCAATCCGGATGCCGCGCTGTATTGGCTGGTGCGCATGCTGGACGGTGGCGCCGACCCGCGCTATCTGGCGCGGCGCATCGTGCGCATGGCGTGGGAAGACATCGGCCTGGCCGATCCGCGCGCAATCCAGTTAACGCAGGATGCCGCGCAAACCTACGAGCGTTTAGGTTCGCCGGAAGGCGAGCTGGCGCTGGCGCAAGCGGTGATCTACCTCGCCGTCGCGGCGAAATCGAACGCGGGCTACGTCGCGTATAATGCCGCGCGTGCATGGGTGGCGAAGGATGGCTCGCGCGAAGTACCGCTGCACCTGCGCAACGCGCCGACCAGGCTGATGAAACAACTCGACTATGGCAAGGGCTACCGTTACGCGCACGACGAGGAGGGCGGTTATGCGGCGGGTGAGAATTATTTCCCCGACGATATGCCGCCGGTGAGTTTCTATCAACCCACCGAGCACGGGCTGGAAGCGAAGATCGCCGAGAAGCTGGCGCATTTGCGCGAGCTGGATACGGCGAAAAAAAATAGCAGGTAGGGCGGGTTACACCCGCCATCGTCAATAACGGCGGGTAGAACCCGCCCTACAAAAACTGGAATCGGGATGTTAGACATTCAGGCGTTACGAAATGATTTGGACAACGTGGCTGCACGGCTGGCGACGCGCGGTTTTGAGTTGGACACTGTGCAATTTCAAACACTGGAAGCGCAGCGCAAAACTATCCAGACGCGCACGCAGGAGTTGCAAGCCAAGCGCAACAGTTCGTCCAAACTGATCGGGCAGGCCAAGGCGAAAGGCGAGGACACCTCGGCGATCATGGCCGAAGTGGCGAGCCAGAGCGACGAGCTCAAGCAACTGGAGACGCAGCTTGAGCGCGTTCAGCACGTGTTGAATGCGTTTCTTTCTGTCATTCCCAATATGCCGCACGAGAGTATCCAGCAAGGCAAATCGGAAGCCGATAACGTCGAGGTGCGCAAGGTCGGCAATGTTCCGAAATTTGATTTTTCTGTTCAAGATCACGTCAGCATCGGCGAAGGGCTGGGCGGGCTGGATTTCGAGACTGCCGCAAAGATTTCCGGTGCGCGTTTTTCTTTATTGAAAGGCCCGCTGGCGCGGCTGCATCGCGCGCTTGCGCAGTTCATGCTCGACACGCATACCGATCAGCATGGCTACACCGAGATTTATGTGCCGTACATCGTGAATGCGGATTCCATGCGTGGCACGGGGCAGTTGCCAAAGTTCGAGGAGGACTTGTTCCGTGTGCCACGCATGATGGGGGAGGAAGGAGAGAAAAACTTCTACCTCATTCCCACCGCCGAAGTCCCCGTGACCAACATCGTGCGCGACGAGATCGTGCCATTGGAAATATTGCCGCTGAAGTTCGTCGCACATACTCCGTGCTTCCGTTCCGAAGCCGGCTCCGCCGGACGCGACACGCGCGGCATGATACGCCAGCACCAGTTCGACAAAGTGGAACTGGTGCAGATCGTGCATCCGGAAAAGTCTTATGAGGGGCTGGAAGAACTGCTCGGCCATGCCGAGATTATTTTGCAGAAGCTCGGTTTGCCATATCGCGTGGTGAAGTTGTGCACCGGCGACATGGGTTTCTCCGCCGCGCTTACTTATGACATCGAAGTGTGGCTGCCCGCGCAGAACACCTACCGCGAAATTTCATCCTGCTCCAACTTCGAGGCGTTTCAGGCGCGCCGTATGCAGGCGCGTTTCCGCAACGCGCAGGGCAAGCCGGAATTGCTGCATACGCTGAACGGATCGGGTCTGGCGGTGGGACGCACGCTGGTGGCTGTTTTAGAGAATTATCAGCAGGCGGACGGCAGCGTGGCGATTCCCGAAGCGCTGCGTCCTTACATGGGCGGGCTGGAGAGCATTGCCAAGTGAGTGTCATTCATCTGCTCGGAATCGCCGGTGTCGCGGGGCACGAGAGTCCCCTGGCCAGAAAGTGGGCCAGACGCCTTGAGTGGCCGATGGCGGGTTTGGCGCTGTGGATCGTGGTTCAGTGGTATCTGGAAGAGACGCGCGCCATTCCGCACGAATTGGCGCGCCTTGCCGATTGGCTGGTCTGGCTTGCGTTCCTGCTCGAAACGGCGGTTCTGACCTTTCAGGTGAAGAACAAACGAGCCTACCTGTTCGGGAACTGGCTGAATCTCGTCATCATCACCGGCGGCTTTCCCTGGTTCTGGCAATTCGCGCCGCTGGCAGGCCTGTTGCGCAGCGTTCGCCTGGTGCTGGTGCTCGCGCTGCTGTTACGCATGTCGAAATCGGCGCGCAAACTGCTCTCGCAGCACAAGCTTGGCACCACGCTGATCGTCGCACTGGTGACCATGGCGTTGTCCGGCATCATCATGTCACGTATCGACCCTTCCATAGGTTCGGCATGGGACGGCATGTGGTGGGCGTGGGTGACCATGGCCACTGTCGGTTACGGTGATGTCGTGCCGCACACCGGCGCGGGGAGGTTCTTTGCGTCGCTCGTGATCCTGTTCGGCGTGGTGCTTCTCTCGCTGCTGACGGCCAATCTGGCGGCGTTTTTTATCGGCAGCGATGTGGAAAAAATGGAACAGGAAGAAAAGGAAGTTGACCGCATGCTCAGGGAGATTTCCGTGCGGCTGGAGCGTGTCGAGCGAATGCTGGAAGAGCAGCGATCGGTAAAATGAAGCCAGGGTGACAGGGAACGACGACTTATTCAGCGCTTCCCTGGCAGTGTGTTCCAGCAAAACCATTACCGTTCGCGGTGAGCTTGTCGAACCGCTGGTTGCCCGCCAATACTGGCCTTCGACAATAGCCTTTAGTCCTGAGCCTGTCGAAGGGTCAGGCCGAACGGTTTATTTGAAACCGTTCTAATGAAACGCTCTGTTAGTGCAGCAAACGTTGCAGCGGTTCGATCAGTTGATAAGATATCGGATCTGAAGCGCTGATTGTCTGGTCCGGCTCAATTCGTTTGAGCATGTCGTAGTAATTGCGGATGTTTTCCACCAGGATCACCGCTTCGCCGCCGCGCGCATAACCCCTCTTCAACGTTTTGTAATATGCCGGTTGATTCAGCCGGGGCATCCATTTCTTTATGTCCGACCAACTGTCCGGATCAAGTCCGGCGCGCATGGTCAGGATGCGCGCATCTTCCAGGTGACCCCAGCCATTATTGTAAGCGGCCAGCGCCATCCAGGTGCGATCCGGTTCCGGGATGCGATCCGGCATCTGTTCCTTGAGCAACATCAGGTAGTTTGCGCCTGCCATGATGCTTTCGCGCGCATCCAGCCGGTTGTTCAACTTCATCCGGTCGGCAGTGTCTTCAGTCAGCATCATCATGCCGCGCACGTTGGTGCGAGAGGTGGCGAGCGGATCCCACTGCGATTCCTGATAAGCCAGCGCCGCCAGCAATCGCCAGTCCTCCCCGGTGGTCGCGGCAGCCTCCGCAAAATAACGGCGATAATGCGGCAGGGTGGTCTTGACACTGGTAATGAAGGCGGCAGCATCCATCTTGTCCAGCCTGAGGTTGTGGCCGTAGTAGCGCTCCAGCAGCCGATTCAGCGTGCCATCATTGCGGATGCGGGTGAAAAAAACCTGCGCCTGGTTGATCAACTCCGGATCCGCATCCATGGGGAATCCCCATACGAGTCTGGAAGGTGCGCCAATGTCGAAAGCTGCAACCAGATTGGGGTGGTAGTTGTACGCGTCGGCAAGCTGCAGTTCATTGACAGCCGCGCAATCCAGCGTGCCTTCAGCGACTTCGGCCAGCAATTCTCTCGGTGTGGATTCCTGGAGTGTTTGCCATTGCAAGGCGGGCAGATTTTCATGTGCTTCGCGAAGTGTCGCCTCCTGTGGAGAGCCCGCCACCACGCCTATTTCCCTCGCAGTCAGGCCGGCAAGTCTTTTGGGAAGTGAACGTCCGTGATTGCACACCACCAACTCGCGAACTTGCATGTAGCTGGGGCCGAATTGCAGCGATGTAATATCTGTTTCGCGACGCAGCGAAACGGTCGCCAGGTGTGCCTTATGCTGCTGCAATGCAGGGATGGCCTGATCCTGCGGCATCGTGATTATTTCAAGTGTGGCCTGCAATTGCCCGGTAAACAATTCTGCAAGCTCGCGCTCAAATTCGGCTTTCGCGCCCTGTGTCGTTTCCGGAACAATGATCACCAGTTCGCCGGAGCGCCATGCCGGCAGATCCCGGCCGCATGCGGTCAACATCTGGCACAAGCAGATCAGGGCTGTAGTTATCCATCTTGAATTAATAGAGGCGCCCATGGGAACATTCTGCACGAATTTGCGGGTTATTGGTAGAATGCGCGCCGTTGCTGGCCGGTTCACGCCGGAGAGGTGTCAGAGTGGTCGAATGTACCGGACTCGAAATCCGGTGTGGCGTTATGCGTCACCGTGGGTTCGAATCCCACCCTCTCCGCCAGACAGGAAAGGACATCCGCAAGGGTGTCTTTTTTTTCGGGATTCAGTTTCGAAGCGCGATGTTTATCGGGGGCAGGAATTGGCACTGTAAGGTGTACAATAAGCCGCTGTTGGCAAACAGCCCGGCCTTTTGGAGTGGATGTTTCCGGCTTCCGGCAAGTCGCGGTGCGGATACTTCCGCGATTGTGCATGAAATAATGGGCGCCTCTATTAATTCAAAATCCTAAGCGAGACAAGGCGCGAAAGAAATTTTAGCGCGCCGCATATGTCTGATATGTAAGCGTTAAAATTTCTT
>JANLIB010000264.1 GCA_024653675.1 Gallionella sp.
TCAAGAAGTTTTAACGCTTACATATCAAACATATGCGGCGCGCTAAAATTTCTTTCGCGCCTTGTCTCGCTTAGGATTTTGAATTAATAGAGGCGCCCTAAAGAACCTTTCTCCCGCGCAGAGGTTCCGCACCCGGAGGGTGAATTGCGCCCCTACGCCAAATCAACCCTTCGCCGCCATCAGCTTTTCATACTTCGCCTGCAACTGCTCAGGGCTTTCCACGTGATTCGGATCCTTTGGTATGCAATCCACCGGGCACACCTCCACGCATTGCGGCGTGTCGTAGTGGCCAACGCATTCGGTGCATTGGTTGGGATCAATCACATATATGGCATCGCCCTGCGAGATCGCATCGTTAGGGCATTCCGGCTCGCATACGTCGCAGTTGATACATTCATCGGTAATTATCAGTGCCATGCTTTTCTTCCTTCTATCAGTTCAATTCAGTGCTGTTTATATTTCTGCTGCAATTTCTTTATTACATAGGGTGTTACAAACTTGCTGATATCGCCGCCGAATCTTGCCACCTCGCGCACCATGCTGGCCGAAATAAAAGTGTACTGTTCCGCCGGTGTCAGGAACAGCGTCTCGACTTCGGGATACAAATTGCGGTTCATGCCCGCCAGCTGAAACTCATATTCAAAATCAGACACCGCGCGCAATCCGCGCAACACCACACGCGCATCGTGCGCCTGCACGAAGTTCATCAGCAAGCCGTTGAAACCTTCCACGCGCACGTTGGCAAAATCCGCGAATACCTCGCACGCCATATCCACCCGCTCATCCAGCGAGAACAGGGTCTTTTCGCGGCTTTCCGCCACCGCCACGATGACTTCGCCAAACAATCCGGCGGCACGTCGCACGACATCCTCATGCCCGCGCGTGATGGGGTCGAATGTGCCCGGATAAACCACCTTAATCATTTTCCGAGAGCCCCAGTAATTTGAAATGCACCTGCCCCGCCTTGCCCGATTTCAACACTTGCCACGGCAGCGGCACATCTATCGCTGCACCGGATTCGGCATACACCACGCCGTTGTCGTTCAGGCGTTGCGGCAAAATCTCCAGCAACCTCGGCAGATACCCGCTCCGGAATGGCGGATCCAGAAATATCACGTCATACTTTTGCGCATCGCTGGAGACGAATTCTAACCCATCCCGGCAATGCACGGAAACGTTCATGCAACCTAATTTTTTAAGGTTTTCCTGCAAGGCGCGAAAAGCCGCAGGATTCTTCTCTGCCATCACCACCTGCTCTGCCCCGCGCGAAGCTGCCTCAAATCCCAGCGCGCCGCTGCCGGCAAACAGATCCAGGCAGGAGCGCCCATACAGCGTTTGCCCCAGCCAGTTGAACAGGGTCTCGCGCACGCGATCCGGCGTGGGACGCAAACCCTGTGCATCGGGAAAGCCGATCACGCGGCTGCGCATGTCGCCGCCGATGATTCTGACTTTATTCATATACTGTCCACGAAAGTCACGAAATACACGAAATGCACGAAAGGATTACATAATCCATTTCTTTTCAAGCATCCAAAATACAGGCGCACACGATATATCTCGAGTCCAACGCGCAGCATCAAATGCTTCCAATGTTTTTTTCGTGCCTTTCGTGTTTTTCGTGGACGGCATTTTTATTTTGTCGTTTCCTCGGGTGCCCCGACGATCACCGTCGCCATCGCCTGCGGGTCAATGTGGCGCGCGAACGCATCGCGAACCTGAGCCACGGTCACCTTTTCGACCTTGCCGGTAAAGTCGTCCAGATAGGTCAGCGGCAAACCGTAAAAGCCGATGACGCTCAGATAGCCGAGTATCTTGCGATTGCTGTCGATACGCATCGGGAAGCCGCCTACGATGTTCTGCTTCGCCGCCAGCAATTCCTTATCGGTCGGCCCTTTGGCGACGAATTCCGCCAGCGTCTTGCGCACCAGTTGCAGCGCCCCATCGGCCTGCTCTTTTTTGGTTTGCAACCCGATCTGGAACGCACCCGGCTGTTTCAGCGGCATGAAATAACTGTAAACGCTATAGACCAGGCCGCGCTTTTCGCGCACCTCGTGCATCAGGCGCGACACAAATCCGCCTCCGCCGAGGATGTAGTTGCCGACATACAAAGGGAAATAATCCGGATCGGTGCGCGCCATGCCCGGCACACCGGTCAAAATATGGCTCTGGGTGGCGGGGTGGGCAATGCGTTGTTCGGATGCCTGAATCCTCATTGCCACGCTGGGCAATTCGGGCGGTGCAACGGCGTCTGACAGTTTCACCGTCAGTTGTTGCGCAATGACTTCAGCCTGGGCACGCGTGACGTCGCCCATGATCGCAACCACCGCGTTGCCGGCGGTGTAATGCGCGCGATAGAAGTCCTTCATGTCCTGCACGGTGATCTTTTCCACGCTGGCGACCTCGCCGTGAACCGGCAATGCATAAGGATGCGCGCCATACACTGCCTTCTGAAAGGCCTTGTCAGCGATGCTTTCCGGCTTGGTCTCCGCTTCTTTCAGGGCTGAGATCAGGCGCGCTTTTTCGCGCTCCAGGATTGCCTCCGGAAAAAGAGGGTGCTGCAGCACCCGCGCCATGATGGCCAATGCCTTGCCGCGCTCCGCCTCGTTGCTCAACGTGCGCAATGAAAGACCGGCCATATCCTGATCGAAACTGCCGCCGAATTGCGCACCGATGTCTGCCATACCGCGCGAAATATCGTCCTCGTTCAAACCCTCCGCGCCCAGATCCAGCATCTGATGGGTCAAACCCGCCACGCCCGATTTGTCCGCCGCATCAAAGCTGCTGCCCGCCGGAACACTCACGGCCACATCCAGCATCGGAATGTCGTGGTCTTCCACGAACAACACTTTCGCCCCGCTGGCGCTCTGCCAATGCTGAATGCTGGGGGTGGCGAAAGCAATGGTTGAAACACAGCACAAGGCAGCAATCGCCATGGATTTAACTAGTCTCGTAGGGTGGATAAAGGCACATCGTGCCGTATCCACCCTACCGTACTTTTTAACGAACATGTGACGATCCTCCTTTTGACTGATGCTTCGGCTTGCCGGAAAGCGGCTGAGGGTCAAGCGTCGCCACCGTCAGATTATCGTCCTGCAAAAATTCTCTGGCGACTTCCAGAACCTGATCCGCCGTCACGGCCTGGAGTTTCGCCAGCATCACCGGGATCGCCTGATGGCCCAGGCCGATGCTCTCCAGTTGCCCGATCTGCATCGCCTGATAGAACACCGAGTCGCGCTTGTACACTTCGCTCGCCATAACTTGCGCCTTGACGCGCTTCAACTCTTCCTCGCTCACGCCCTCCTTCAACAGTTGCGCGATCTCCTGACGCAGCGCGGCTTCGACATCTTCCGCCGTTTTCCCTTCGCTCGGCGTGGCTTCCAGAATAAACAGGCTTGGTCCCCGTGCAGTCGAGTCATAACCCGCTCCCGCGCTGCTGGCGATTTTCTGCTCGCGCACCAGATGTTTGTTGAGGCGCGCGGACTCATTGCCGTCCAGCACGCCGGCAAGCATCTCCAGCGCATAGGGCTTCCATTCCTGCGCGGGTTTCTTCAGCGTGGGCGTGTGATAGCCCATCACCAGTTGCGGCAATTCGGCAGGCGCTTTCACGACCACTCGTTTGATACCCAGCTGCCCGGACTCGGTAAAGTTCCGCTGCGGCGCCAGCCTGCGATTGGAGACGCCGCCATAATGGCGTTGCGCCAGCTTGAACACCTCTTCGGCCTTCACGTCACCTGCAATGACCAGTGTTGCATTGTTCGGCGCATACCAGCGGTTGTACCAGACCCTGGCGTCGTTCACCGAAAGGTTCTGCAGGTCGCTCATCCAGCCGATGATCGGGTGGTGATAAGGATGCTCCTGATAGACAGTTGCCATCATGACCTCATGCATCAGGGATTGCGGTTCATCATCGGTGCGCATGCGGCGTTCTTCCATGACCACCTTGATCTCTTTTGCAAATTCAGGCGCGGTCAGATTGAGGTTCTCCATCCGGTCGGATTCCAGTTGCATCGCCAGCGGCAATCTGGATTTGTGGAGAGTCTGGAAATAGGCGGTATAGTCGCTGCTGGTAAATGCATTCTCACGACCGCCGGCTGCCGCGATGCGCTTGGAGAACTCCCCCGCCGGGACGTCCTGAGTGCCTTTGAACATCATGTGCTCCAGCACGTGCGCAATGCCGGTGGTGCCGACGTTCTCGTCCATGCTGCCGGCCTTGTACCATATCTGCTGCACCACCACCGGCGCGCGATGGTCTTCCTTGACGATGACTTTCAGCCCGTTCGACAGCGTGCGCTCGAACACTTCAGCTTGCGCGCCGGCCTGCCACCAGCCGAACAACAATGTTATATAAAGCAAATAAGCTCTCATATCTTCAACCCTTCAACTAATAAAGCGGAACCATTCGGCTATAATCGGCATAAAATGCGTGCGCATTATGCGGCATTTTTCCGCTTACCGGCCATCTTCTATCAATGTTCAGCTTCCTGAAAAAAAATTCCCCTGAAATAGCTGACACGAAATCCGGCAGCAGCTGGCTCGCGCAACTGAAATCCGGCTTGGCGCGCACCGGCGGCCAACTGACCGGCTTGTTCAGCCGCGGCGGCAAGATAGACGACGATCTTTACGAGGAACTGGAAACCATCCTGATCAGCGCCGATGTCGGTTTGAACGCGACCCAGTCTCTGCTCGCCGATCTGCGCCATCAGGTCAAGGAACTGCGTTTGACCGATGCCGCGCAACTCAAGGAAGCGCTGGCGCACAGCCTGCTCAAGCTGCTCAAGCCGCTGGCGCAACCGCTGCAAGCCACAGAGAAAGTCAAGACGCATAAGCCGTTCGTCATCATGATGGTGGGCGTGAACGGCGCAGGCAAGACGACCTCGATCGGCAAGCTGGCAAAATATCTGCAAGGGCAGGGCTTGTCGGTGATGCTCGCGGCGGGCGACACTTTCCGCGCCGCAGCGCGCGAGCAATTGTTGGCTTGGGGCGAACGCAACAACGTGACGGTGATAGCGCAGCAAGGCGGCGATGCCGCAGCCGTGATCTACGATGCCGTGCAATCCGCGCAGGCGCGCAACATCGACGTGGTGCTGGCCGACACCGCCGGACGGCTGACCACGCAAGCGCACTTGATGGAGGAGATCAAAAAAGTGAAGCGCGTCATCGCCAAAGTGTTGCCCGGCGCGCCGCACGAAGTGATGCTGGTGCTGGATGCCAACACCGGACAGAACGCGCTGAGCCAGGTCAAAGCCTTCGATCAGGCGCTCGGCGTCACCGGCCTGATATTGACAAAGCTGGATGGCACGGCAAAGGGCGGGGTGGTCGCCGCGATCGCCCATTCTAATCATGGCCGGGCGCATCCGATCCCGGTGCGCTTCATCGGCGTGGGCGAAGGGCTGGATGATTTGCGTCCGTTTGTCGCGGAAGAATTCGTCGCGGCGTTGCTGGGGATGGACGAGTGAGAAAAGCATTCATCCACGAAAAACACGAAAGACACGAAAAAAGGATAGCGGACAATTTCATGTCTTTCGTGTTTTTCGTGTTTTTCGTGGACACAGTTTGGCAATTAAAATGATTAAGTTCAACCAGGTTCACAAGCGTTATCCGGGCGGCTATCAGGCGCTGAAGGACGTCTCGTTCAATATCGCCGAGGGCGAGATGGTTTTCCTCACCGGACATTCGGGCGCGGGCAAGAGTACCCTGCTCAAGCTCATCGCCGCAATCGAACGCCCCAATCTCGGCAGCGTGCTGGTCAACAATCAGAACGTCGGCGTGCTCAAGGAGCGCGCGCTGCCTTATCTGCGCCGCAATCTCGGCATCATCTTCCAGGATCACAAACTGCTGTTTGACCGCAGCGTGTTCGACAACGTCATGCTGCCGCTGCAGATCTGCGGTTTCGATTACCGTGAAAGCCACAAGCGGGTACGCGCGGCACTCGACAAGGTCGGCCTGCTCAAGCGCGAAAAATCCAGCCCCATCGCACTGTCCGGAGGCGAGCAACAGCGGCTGTGCATCGCCCGCGCCATCGTGAATCGCCCGGCAATCCTGCTGGCCGACGAACCGACCGGCAACCTGGACGCGGAATACGCGCACGAGATCATGGCGATATTCAAATCCTTTCATCAAGTAGGCGTCACCCTGCTGATCTCCACACACGATGAAAGCGTGCTGCAGGATACCGGCGTGCGCGTGCTCAATCTCAGACAGGGAGAATTGCAAGCCGCTTCGACAGGCTCAGGACAGGCATGAGACACGCGCTCGCTCAAATCTACGGCGTGTTGCGGCGCATGTTCGAGTCGAAACTGGCGGGATCAATCAATATTCTGGTCATCGGCATTGCGCTCAGCCTGCCTGCCGGCATGTATGTGCTGCTGCAAAATGCACAGGGACTGGTCGCGCAGATTTCCGGCACGCCGCAAATCAGCCTGTTCCTGGAAATGGACGCAAAAACGGATGACGCAGATAATCTGGGCAAACAACTGGCGCTTCATCCGGCCATCGCCAGCGTCGAATTCGTCGCCCGCGCACAAGCGCTGGAACAACTCAAGCAAAGCACCGGACTCGCCGACGTGATCGGCGGCCTGAGCCGGAATCCGCTGCCGGACGCATACATCGTTCATCCAAGACCGGGCTCGGCGCAATTACTGGATGCACTGCGCGCCGAACTGGCAAAGCTGCCAAAAATAGAACATGCACAACTCGATTCGGCATGGGCTTACAAACTTGAAACCTTGCTCAGATTCGGGCATATGCTGGTGCTGATACTCGCCGGTCTGCTCAGCCTCGCGCTGGTCGCCGTCACCTTCAACACCATTCGCCTGCAGATCCTCACCCAGCGCGAAGAGATCGAAGTGGCCAAACTGATAGGCGCGACCAACGGCTTCATCCGCCGCCCGTTCCTGTATTTCGGCGCGTTGCAGGGCTTGCTCGGCGGCATCGCGGCCTGGCTCATCATCTCGCTGAGCCTGCTGCTGCTCAACTGGCAACTCGATGCGCTATCGCAACTCTACGGCAGCCAGTTCACCCTGCATCCGCTGTCGCCCGGCGACAGCCTGACGCTGCTGCTGTTCTCGATGTATCTCGGCTGGCTGGGCGCGTGGCTGTCAGTGGCGCGGCACTTGTCGCAAATCGAGCCGCGCTGAATTTCAAAGGGTGTGCTGAAAACAAATCGGCTCTGGAACTCATGGCACTCGGTTAACAAATCGCTGAGAAAAAATGAGATCACGCGCAAATTGACGTGGCACTGTTAACAACGGAAGCTTCTTGGGTCGCCGCTTCTTCGCGCAAGGCTCGATTCGGTCAGGTCGATGCGGCAATCGCAGAGCAGCTTGTAGGGCGCAATCGTTATTGCGCCGTATAAAAGCATCTGTTGTAATGCGAATCAATAAAGGAGACGAAAATGGGCAAACACGAAATTATTGATATGGCTCTGCAATTAAAAGCGGCAGAGCGCTATGAGGTGGCAGAAAGAATCATGCAAAGCCTGGATAAGTCTGACCCTGAAATTGACAAGGTCTGGGCTGAAGAGGCTTTGCACAGGGCGCGGGCGAGTGATGATGGGCGCATGAAAACACTTTCAGCCGAAGATGTCTTTGGCGACAAGTAATGCGGATTCGATTTGCTGAAGCCGCTAATGATGAGTTGAACGACGCCTGCGATTGGTTTGAGCGGCAACAATCTGGTCGGGGGGCTCGTTTCAGAAGTGATGTTGAAATACACTACGTTTATTGCCCCCTACCCGCTCCACCCATCCTACGAACTTTTACCTTGCTTGAAACGCTCGATCTCGCGTCGGTCACGTTTGGTCGGCCTGCCACTGAACCGGAACGGCTGCGGCTCGGCCTTGATCTGGGCGGCGATGGCCTCGCGCCGCTGGCGGCTTTCATCGGTCTCGCGATACAGTTTCTGCGCCTCGGATGCGGAACCGCGTCTATTTGACAACGCAAGCACCTCGACCACGTATCGTTTCTGCCCGATGTGGATGTCCAGCATGTCCGCCACTGATACCGGCTTGGCCGGCTTGACGCGCGCCTCGTTGACATGAACTTTGCCGCACTCGACCGCATCGGCTGCCAGGGAGCGTGTCTTGAAGAAGCGCGCGGCGCAAAGCCACTTGTCGATGCGGAATTTTTCTGTGTTATCGTCTGTGCTCATAGCCATGCGATGAAGGCGAATGTCGCGCCGGTAGTCGCTACCTGAACTATACTTAAGTCCCAATACAAGGAAAAGCGGGGGAAGCCATATGTTAAGAAATTCACGTACCCGGCGAGCCAGTGCCATAATCATGGTGGTGCTGGGCGCGATTCTGATGTTCCTCGCTCCTGAAGCATGGCCGGGCGCTCTGGTGCTTATCCTGGGCGTGGCTCTGGAGTTGGCCGGCATCGCCCTGGAACACAAGGCCAAATAGGGTTCAATCACTTCCAGAAATGTTGTCTTCCGATCGAAAATCGATCCGGCTTCTCAGGCATTCATCCTCGCTGCTGGCGGGAATTGCTCTTTTATTTCCGTTGCAACTGCTAGGCGCTGATCAATCTGACGAGCAGTTATCACAGCCTGATCGAATTGAAACTATTGACGCACCGCGTGATTATTTGTCCGGGAAGTTCGTCGGCTTCGTAAGCGGCATCGATCGCTTCTTTGGTGATGAACGTAATTACCAGGAGAGCAACAAGAGTGTATTGCAGCTTGATCTCACCCGTGTGACGGGATATGGCGGTGATCGCAAGATCGTGCTGTCCGGCAGAGCCAGGGTGAATCTACCTTCAACAGAGAAGCGTTTGCATCTGATGGTGGAGACAAACCCGGATAAAAATATAAGCGGTGAGCCGACACAGGCTCAAACAACGCCGCTGAGGGATGTCGCCGCGCCGGAGAGTTATTCTGCAGCTCTGCGCTATGAGAAGTCAGAGGAAAGCCGCTGGCACTTCAGTACCGATGCGGGGGTTCAATTTCGGGGCGTCACCTCGAATCTTTTCGCGCGTGCCAGGGGCAGCTATTCAATCCAACTGGATCAATGGCGGCTGAAGGCGGCGGAGACCGTGTTCTGGTTCCATACCATAGGAGCCGGTGAAAGCACCCAGCTTGACGTGGAACGTTTCTTAAGCGAACCGTTGCTGTTCCGCGCCACCAGCAATGCCACCTGGCTCCACGACAAACAAAACTTCGACCTGCGCCAGGATTTATCTGTTTATCACACGCTGAATGATCGCAGTGCCTTGCTGTATCAGACGAGTGCGATCGGAGTCAGCGAACCGCATTTCCAGGCAACGGACTATGTCATATTGATGGTTTATCGTTACCGCCTGCACCGGGACTGGATATTCTTTGAATTAAGCCCGCAACAGCATTTTCCAAGAGAAAAGAATTATCACCCCAGCCCCATGCTCGTCATGCGCCTGGAAATGCTGTTTGATGAATCGAAATAACACTCATCCGCAAACTTCCCTCATCTCCCGGCTGCCAGAAAAGGATTTGGCCAACACTACTGGCTGATTTCCTTCATCCCGCGCTGATACAACTTGACGTTGTTGCGGCCATTCTTCTTGGCATGATACATGGCGATGTCGGCATTTTTGACCAGCAACTTTTCGTCCTTGCCGTGTTCCGGATAAACGGCCACGCCTATGCTGGAGGAGATTTGCAGGCTGTGCCCTGCCAGTTCAAACGGTTGATTGAGGGCATGGAGTATTTTCTCGCCGACTTTGCCGGCGTCCTGCGCCGCTTCGATGGTTGGCAGCAGCACGACAAACTCGTCGCCACCCAGGCGCGCAGCGGTGTCGGACTCGCGCAGGCAATCCTGAATGCGCTGCGCGACTTCCTTCAGCAGCAGGTCACCTACGCCGTGGCCGTATGTATCATTGACCGGCTTGAACTTGTCCAGGTCGAGGAACATCAGCGCCAGATGCTCCTTGTGCCGCTGGGCGGCAGCGATGGCCTGCTGCAAACGGTCGTTGAATAGCGCACGGTTGGGCAAATGGGTAAGCGCATCGTATTGCGCCATGTGGCTCATGTGTTCCTCCGCGTCCTTCCGCTCCGTGATGTCGGTGGAAATACCGCACAACGCATAGATGCTGCCATCCTCGCGCCGCAGCGGTATCTTGACCGACAGGAAAACATCCGCCACTCCGGTGAGCATGTTGAGATTGGTCTCCTCGGTTTGGAGCGTTTCTCCATCCTTCAATACACGCAGATCGCTCCTGCGCATATTGGCGGCGGTATCGGCGTCGTAGAACTTGGTATCGTCATAGCCCATGATCTCCTCCATCGGCGCATCGAACCGCTCGCGCAACAGGCGGTTGGCGAACAGGTAACGGCTTTGCGTGTCCTTCATGTAGATATAGGCGCTGACATTCTCGAGAATATCGGAGAGCTGTTTTTCGCTCTCTGTGAGCGCCTGATCGGCATGACTGCGGCCCAGCGCGATCTCGGCCAGGTTGGCTGTTTGCTCGATCAGGCGGATTTCGGCATCGGTCGGCTCATGCGCCTGATGATGATAAATAGCAAAGGTGCCGAGCACTTTGCCGGAAGCCGAACGGATGGGCTCAGACCAGCACGCGCCCAGTTTTGCCCTGTGCGTAAGATCCTTATAGGCTGCCCAGTAAGGGTGCGTCCGGACGTCTGCCACAATGACGCGCTGGCCGGTAAATGCCGCTGTGCCGCACGACCCGACGCCGATGCCGATCTCGATACCGTTGATCGCTGCGTTGTAGAAATCGGGCAGGCTGGGCGCGGCTCCGGTCAGCAGGCGCCTGCCCTCGCTGTCGAGCAGCAGGATACTGCAAAGCATGGTTGGATACTCCTGCTCCACGCCGCGCACAATGGCCTCCAGAATGGCGGCGAGCGGCGCGCCATGGGCCAGCAATTCCAGGACATGATTCCGGGTTTGTTCGCGCTGCTCGGACTGTTTGCGCTCTGCGATGTCGCGGGCAAGCCTGCGTTTGATTCGAAGGATGTAGAAAACGGCAATAGTGATGCTGCTGATCAACAGCAAAGTAAGCACTAGCACCAAGTCCCCCTCCTGCAATCCGCTGCGGTGCCGCACAGGGCAACAAGCGGTGTCCTCCATGTCAGAAGACGCATTATGAAGGACACGGGGCGGCGAGTGTCGGGTGAACGGCGCGGCATGATATTTCATGCTACCACAACTCGCCGTGCTGCGATTTCAGGACACACGATTTCAGGAAAGATTGCGCGAATATCCGGGGGTGGATCGGCAGCGGTTTGTGCCAGCTTATGAAGGGCGCCTCTATTAATCCAAACTCCGTCGTGATACGGCGTTGCTCAAGAAATTATAACGCTTACATATCAAACATATGCGGCGCGCTAAAATTTATTTCGCGCCTTGTCTCGCTTAGGATTTTGGATTAATAGAGGCGCCCTGAAGGCGGGATATTATTTCAAAAGCGGATGATCTTTTGGCAATTGCTTTGAATACCAGATCGCCAGTTTGTGCCGCAAGGATTTCTCGGCGACCTGGTCTTCCGGCAATGGCTGAATGACTTTATCGTGAACCAGCAGCCTGTAGATGTACAGAAGTTTTTCACTCGCCGAATCGGTCGGCTCGAACTCGACTACGCCGCGCCCTTCCGCATACTTCACCCCTGCGAGTAACGCCCCCTTGAATAATTCTGCCTCGTTTTTCAGTTTCTTCACAGCAATCTCAGTCATTGGTGCAACGAACCGTTGCCGATTTCACGAAGATTGTACACGGCAACCCTTTGGCAGAGTGAGTAGAAATGGAACCCAAGGGGGCAAACATTTAATACACCCGTGTCCCCTCAACAGCCAACCCGCAGCTAACGCTGATAAGAGTACATCTTTCTCAGAAACACTTCCGCTGCTACCGTGGCAAGATCATCAGGGATGGTCATCTGTTCGCTCGTGGGCACATACTGCAATTGTGCTCGAACCAATTCAATATCGGGATTCCAGCCGGTATTCATGATTTCCTCTCCGTACTCGGAATCCAGCCCTTCGCCCTCGATTTCAAAATCGCTCATGTTCATCACGATAGTCATGGCACACCTCCTTCTGCTTCTGCTGCATTGCGGCGTATTGCTGCCGAATTTGAATCTGCTCCTTCTGATTTAATAACGAGCATATTACATGCCACTATAGGAAATTGCTGAAAGTGGCGTCATTATTGGCATTGCGGGCAGCGTCGGCGCCGATTCAAAGTAGCTGGCAAATCCATAGCTGATGAAAATCTGCCACCTGTCTCGATCTCAAGAACACCGGGATGACAAGCGGTAAAATTCACCCCATTAGCGGTCATGAAGAATATTTTCCATATTTTCCCGCAGCGGTTTATCATTTGCATACGTTGAGCCATACCGAACGATGTAGCCGGACAGCGGCGGTTCAACGGGAAAATACATCTTTAACCACTCCATATCAGTTGCCGGAATTTCAACATGTGGACACTACAAGGAGAATGAACATGGCCAAGGGACAGCAACGCAAGACCAAAGAAGCGAAGAAACCCAAGAAGCAGCCAGCGCCAGCCAAGCTTACAGGAATCAACCGCCACTAAGAGCCGGCGCAGGGGCGTAATTTAACCAGCCACTTATCCATCGTTCTTTGATGGATAAGTGGAATGGCTATGCAACGCCATTGCGCCCTCATCATTGGGCGCGATGAATCGCGCCCCTGCAATCATGCCCAGACACACCACACCTGATCACGCGCGGCTCGACCGCGTTGTCGCCGACGCGCGTCGGCTCAGTACCGAGCGCGAAGCGACCTATCGCGAGCGGGCGCTCAAATTGTTTCCGTGGATATGCGGGCGCTGCGGCCGCGAATTTGCAGGCGCGCGCCTGCGCGAATTGACGGTTCACCACAAAGACCACAATCACGACAATAACCCGCCGGATGGCAGCAACTGGGAACTGCTGTGCCTGTATTGCCACGATAACGAACACATGCGCGTGCTGGAAGAACAGAACCGGCTGAGAAATTCCGATGCACAGGCTTCCGCGGCGACGCACAATCCGTTCGCTGATCTGCAAGCGCTATTGAAAAAGAAGGATTGAATCAGAGGCTGGCGGCTGCGTGTTTGCGCGGTGATGAGGGGTGCGCCATGCGTCATACCAACTGCGGCAAAAAAACAGGGGAGACCGTAGTCTCCCCTGTTTATTTACTGCCCATGCTTTTGTGTAATGGGTATCGCTTGCGCTAACCAGCGACTTGGCTGATGTTGTTTGTCAGCCTAGTCGATTGGCTATGCAAAGCTCCACCCATCCTACGCGAACTTACCACGCAGCCTCAAGCATCAACGTAGTCAGGCTGGTTGCACCACCAGCATTATAGGCAGAACCGCTACGTTTGCTGTGGTTCAGGTGAAACGCAACGTTCATGGCCAGATCATATACGGCTGTCAGCGTGACAGAGTTGTCTCCATCGTTGGTTGCCGCGCCATTTTTGGCATTACGATACGCTGCGCCGATATGCAACGTGCTCGGAACCACGCTGTAATCGGCGCCAAGGGTGAATGCCTTGATCTCCTTGGCGGCAGCGTTGAACAGATTACCCTGTGTGCCGTCAACCACCACCGCAACTACCGGGGCTTTGGCCCAGGTAGCATAGAGGCTCAAGTCCTTACCGCCTGCCTGGCCTTGCGCCTGGAAGTCCACTGCGGTGGCTTTGGTATCATAAAAACCATATGTACCTCCCAAGCCAAGCGTGCCTGCTCCATCCACCAAATTAGAACCACTCCAGGACTGGACACCGATGTGCATTGGCCAATCACCCACAGTCGGGGTCGCAGCTACACGCAGGTATTTGGACTTGAGCTGTATCGCAGCCGTACCAGCCGCCGCCGTGAAATTGGGCGACCAGCGGCTGAAGTTGATGTAGCCCATGTCGTTCATGGCGACAAACGCCACACCGGTCGCCGCGCCATCGGTGCCGATGTATTGCTGCGCCGAAATGTCCCCACGGTGTTCCGCCCAGCGCACGCCGCGCACGGCGCCGGTGCTGGCCTGTTCAAAGCCGTAGGAAGCGCCCAGCGCATCGGTCATGTAAGGGATCGCCATCAGCTTGGAACTGCCTGCGTCGAACACGAACGGCATCTTGAAACCGGCCAGCAGAGCTGTGGCATTGGTGTTGCCCTCGAACAGGAAGCCAACGTTCTCGGCGATGCGGCCACCGAAAAACAGGCTGAATTCATCGGGAAACTGCCACTGGCCGCCATTATTGGTTTCGCCGGAAAACGTACCAGCTGTATCGGTGCCATTTTCCTTCTGGTAACGCGCCTTCAACAGCATCGAAGCATTCAGCGTGTCGGGAAGGGTCAGGTGCTCGCCTTCGACCTTGGCTTGCGCGCCCATCATTGTGTAGCCGCCTGCCTTGAAAGACTGGCCGAATTTGCTCAGCACCGGGAAATGCTGCTGGTGACACGCGCTGCATGCCATGCCGGTTTGACGGGCGAACGACGGAACGGCAGATGCTTCCGGAGCGAATGCGACTGCTGCCAGCAAGCCTGCCAGAGAGAGAATTACTTTACTTGCTTTACTCATGGGTTTCTCCTAGATGAAAGTTGAGATACACAGTCGATACCATGCTATTTTCTCAGTGATCACCGAGCAATCCTGTAGCCTCTCTGCAAGCACTGCGAGCAAACGGTAGCATATTTTACATATAAAAACAATAGGTTTCAGCGTGTTCATCAACAAAACTATAAGTACGCTTTGGCGCCCCGATATGCTCGTTCTGATTCATCCGGCAGCGAACCATTTTCCATATTGGCACTCTCATGCTGCGAGTGCTAGAATCATCCCACTTAAGGAGGAAACACCATGAATGCAGCGATGAATTTACCTATTCCGTCAGCGGTTGGCAGCCTGGAAGCCTATGTCCAGTCGGTGAACCGCTTTCCCCTGCTGACGCAGGAGCAGGAGTATGCGCTGGCGACGCGTTTCAAGACTGAAAATGATCTTGATGCCGCGCGGGAACTGGTGCTTTCGCACCTGCGCGTGGTGGTCAGCGTGGCGCGCGGCTATGCCGGTTACGGGCTGCCGCAGGCCGACCTGATCCAGGAAGGCAACATCGGCCTGATGAAGGCGGTGAAGCGCTACGACCCGGAGCGCGGGGTACGCCTGGTGTCGTTCGCCCTGCACTGGATACGCGCCGAGATCCACGAGTTCGTGGTGCGCAACTGGCGGCTGGTGAAGATCGCTACCACCAAGTCACAGCGCAAACTGTTTTTCAACCTGCGCAGCCTGAAACAGGGGCTGCAGCCGCTGTTGCCGCAGCAGGTCAGCGAGATCGCCCAACAGCTCAACGTCAGCGAGCACGATGTGGTGGATATGGAAGCACGCTTCGCCGGGCATGAGATCGCGCTGGAACCGTCCGGCGGCGACGACGAAGAGAGCTATGCGCCCATCCATTACCTGGCCGGCAACGCGGAGCATGAGCCGTCGCGGATACTGGAAACGGCGGAGCGCGAGCGCTTGCAAACATCCGGCCTGGCGAATGCCTTGTCCGGCCTGGACGAACGCAGCCGGCGCATCGTCGAGGCGCGCTGGTTGAACGAGGGGGAAGCAGCGACACTGCATGAGCTGGCTGCCGAGTTCAACGTCTCCGCCGAACGTATCCGCCAGATTGAGCAGAAGGCTTTAAGCAAGATGCAGGCGGCGATGGTTCAGGCTAATTAATAGAGGCGCCCTTTAGTCTCTTAATCAACCAAATGATCTCAAAACAGGACAAGTGTTTTGTGTTTGCCGAGCATTGACAATGGGTTGGGCGGTATGCACCAGGTTGGGCAAAGCGAAGCTGCAGGAGCGCAATTTATTGCGCGATGAGATTTTCGTATCATCCAATCGCGCAATGCCCACCGGCACAAGAACCTCTGCGAGGTAAATTGCGCTCCTGCAGAACTGCGTTCAATCCAATGAAAAGACAACTTCCGACTTTTGGTTCGGCTTGTCCGGCTTAGGTTCTGCAAAAACAGACACCCATAATTCCGTGTGGAAGTTCGTTGTCAGTTTGAATATTTAAGGGGCTACGCATCGCGCAACCCCTTGATATTGGTGGGTCGTGGTGGACTTGAACCACCGACCAAAGGATTATGAGTCCTCTGCTCTAACCAACTGAGCTAACGACCCATAGAAAGTCAGTCTTCGCTGTCGAGAAAGCTCTTCAGCTTCTCGGAACGCGAAGGGTGGCGCAGCTTGCGCAGCGCCTTGGCTTCGATCTGGCGAATGCGCTCGCGCGTGACATCGAATTGCTTGCCTACTTCCTCCAGCGTGTGGTCAGTATTCATCTCGATGCCAAAACGCATCCGAAGCACCTTTGCCTCGCGCTGAGTCAGGCTATCCAGGATACTGGCGGTCGCACCGCGCAGGCTTTCGTAGATCGCCGCATCGATCGGAACAGTGGTGTGGGAGTCTTCGATGAAATCGCCCAGATGGGAATCGTCATCATCACCCACCGGCATTTCCATCGAGATAGGCTCTTTAGCGATCTTGAATATCTTGCGGATCTTGTCTTCAGGCATCTCCATCTTGATGACCAGCGTCGCAACGTCAGGCTCCTGGCCGGTTTCCTGCATTATCTGGCGCGAGATGCGATTCATCTTGTTGATGGTTTCGATCATGTGCACCGGGATACGGATGGTGCGCGCCTGGTCGGCAATCGAACGGGTGATCGCCTGGCGTATCCACCAGGTCGCATAGGTAGAGAATTTATAGCCGCGACGATATTCGAATTTGTCCACCGCCTTCATCAGACCGATATTGCCCTCCTGGATCAGGTCGAGGAATTGCAAACCGCGATTGGTATATTTCTTGGCAATAGAGATCACCAGACGCAGGTTAGCCTCGATCATGTCACGCTTCGCGCGGCGTGCCTTGGCTTCGCCGTTGGTCATCTGCCGGTTAATTTCTTTTAAGTCACGGATCGGGATGCCGACACGCTGCTGCAGTTCAAGCAGATGTTTCTGCTGCTCTACGATGGCGTGCTGGTAGCGTTCCAGCGTTTCACTATACGGTTTTTTCGTTTTCAGTTCCTGCACGACCCATTTCAGATTATCTTCGTTGCCCGGGAAGGTCTTGATGAAATGAGGGCGCGGCATCTTGCCTTTGCTCACGCACATCTCCTGGATGCTGCGTTCGCTGCGGCGCACTTCCTCCACCAGCCTGCGCATGGTGTCGCACAAGGCATCCACCTGTTTCGCCGAGAAACGGAACTTCATCAATTCTTCAGAGATTCCTGCCTGGAGCTTATCGTACTGCCTGCTGCGATACCCATACTTATCGTAAGCCTTGCCCAGCTTGGTGAACAAATCGGTGATCACGGCAAAACGCGTCAGCGCATCCGCCTTTAACTGGGCCAGATTGGCCGCAGCCGCAGCCGCAGCCGCCTCCTCGTCTTCCTCTTCATCGGTGTCAATGGCGCTGATTTCTTCAGCCTCTTCATTGCCCTCTGCGGCAATAATTGCCTCATCTTCGACATCCACAAAACCGTCGATCAGCTCGTCGATGCGCATCTGATCGCTTGCGATCTTTGCTGCCAGCGCAAGGATTTCTGCTATCGTCGTCGGACATGCGGAAATCGCCTGAATCATATGCTTCAGGCCTTCTTCGATACGCTTGGCGATTTCGATCTCTTTTTCGCGGGTGAGCAATCCGACCGTTCCCATTTCGCGCATGTACATGCGCACCGGATCGGTGGTGCGTCCGAATTCAGAGTCCACTGTGGAAAGCGCCGCTTCGGCTTCTTCCACCGCATCTTCGTCCGCAACTGCGGGTGCGACATCCGTCATGATGAGGGTTTCGGTGTCGGGAGCCACGTCGCACACCGAAATGCCCATCTCATTGATCATGCTGACCACGCCTTCAATCTGCTCGACTTCGAGCATATCTGGCAAATGGTCGTTGATTTCCGCATAAGTCAGATAGCCGCGCTCCTTGCCGAGCACGATCAGGGCTTTCAGGCGCGTGCGCCTCGCTTCGATATCCTGCTGCTGGTCAATGACCAGTTGCTCGATCGCAACGACTTGCTTCTTGTCCAGTTTCTTCTTGTCTTTAGGTTTTGCCATATTCATAATTCCCGATTGCGCCCATTCTCCTATTGAAGGCCGCGTTATTGAAGACCGCCGAAAAGCGGCGGATTATACCCGATTCCGCCGGATTTTCCCGGCATCATCAGGCTGTCCCGTCAATAATTCAGCCGCGTTGCAGCAGTTGCAGGTATTGCTCGCGTTCCGAATCAGTCATTTTGGACAAGCCTTTGGCCTGCAGGATTTGAAACTGCTGGCGGCGTTGTCCCTCGTTAAGCTTGCCAACCAGCCCGGCAAACTCGGCGGCCACGTCGAAGTTTTCGCCCCAGTGCAGCATATCCGCCTCTGCCGCCGCCAGAGTTTTCTCATGTGTTGTGCCCTGGAACAACTGCGTAAGCGCGGGACTGCTCAGATCGAAATCAGCTTCGCGCAACACCAGCAACACATCCGCAACCGCCTCGGCACCCGCTCCCTCGCCATGCCATCCAGCCGGCAGTTGCGCACCCAGGGCAGGTTGCGCAATCAGGCATTGCAGTAACAGCCGATGCGCCGAAGGGGGCGTGCGCCCGGCCCTCTGGAAGCCCGGACGGGGCGCACGCACGACCGGTTCGACTTCATACAACGCCTCCAGTTCCGCCTGGCTGACCCCGGAAAGCGCCGCGACTTCCTTGCGCAGCAACAACGCCGTGGCCGGCGCAACGATTGCGGTCAGCAACGGTTTGGCGCGTTGCAATAATTGATTGCGCCCTTCCTGAGTGCGCAAATCCAGTTCCGCACTGACTTCGCGCAACAAATAAGTCGACAACGGCACGGCTTCCTGCACGCGCTGCTCGAAAGCGTCCTTGCCGGATTCGCGAATAAAACTGTCCGGGTCATGCTCGACCGGCAGAAACAGAAAGCTGATGCGCTTGCCATCATGCAGATAGGGCAGCGCGTTTTCCAGCGCCCGCCAGGCTGCCTTCTGCCCGGCCTTGTCACCGTCAAAGCTGAATATGATGTGCCCGGTCAGGCGCAATAATTTCTGGACGTGATACGGCGTAGTCGCCGTGCCCAGGGTCGCCACGGCATATTCCACCCCGTGCTGCGCCAGCGCCACCACGTCCATGTAGCCTTCCACCACCAGCACTTGTTGCGCGGCGCGAATGGCTTTTTGCGCCTGGAACAGGCCGTACAATTCGCGGCCTTTTTCGAACAGCGGGGTTTCCGGCGAATTCAGGTATTTGGGCTCGCCCTTGTCCAGCACCCGTCCGCCGAAGCCGATGACCTGGCCGCGCACGTTGATGATAGGGAACATGATCCGGTCGCGAAAACGGTCATAGCGTTTTCCCTCGTCGCCGGCAATCACCAGGCCGGTTTCAACCAGAACCTCATCATGATAATCCGGAAACGCGGCAGCAAGGTTCTGCCACGCATCCGGCGCGTAGCCGATGCCGAATCTTGCGGCGATTTCGCCGGAGAGACCGCGCTGTTTGAGATAATCGATCGCGCGCGGCGACTGCTTGAGTTGCTCGCGGTAATAGCGCGTGGCGGTTTGCATCACCTCGTACAGATCCGGCGCGGTTTTCTGAAATGTCCCGCCTGCAACCGGGCGCTCATTTGGCACATCCAGCCCTACGCTGCGGGCCAATTCCTCGATCGCATCGACATAACCCAGCCCGGCGTGCTCCATGACAAAACCGATCGCCGTGCCATGCGCGCCGCAACCGAAGCAATGATAAAACTGCTTGGCCTGGCTGACGGTGAATGAGGGAGACTTTTCGTTGTGGAACGGACAGCAGGCGACGAAATTAGCCCCGGCCTTTTTGAGCGGCACATAGCGCTCGACTACGTCCACGATATCGAGACGATTGAGCAGATCCTGAATGAAGCTTTTTGGAATCAAGTCAGCACCGCCCTTTCATTGCGCCCGGCAACAAACCGGGGAATGGTTAACGGGGTATCACCCGGTGATGGTTATGGTCTGATTACTTCGAAAGTTGTGCTTTGATCAGTGCTGAGACTTTTCCCATGTCAGCGCGACCGGCCAGTTTGGGCTTGAGCACGCCCATCACCTTGCCCATGTCCTGCGCGCCTGCCGCTCCGGTCGCGGTTATCGCTGCGGCGACCGCTGCGCTGATTTCGGCTTCGCTGAGTTGTTGCGGCATGTAGTCTTTCAGCACGCTCATCTCGAATTTTTCAATATCGGCCAAATCCTGGCGTCCCGCCGCCTCATATTGGCTGATGGAATCGCGGCGCTGCTTGTTCATCTTTTCGATAATGGCGACCACGTCCGCATCAGACAACTCGATGCGCTCATCCACTTCACGCTGTTTCATCGCGGCGAGCAACAGGCGTATCGCCCCGAGGCGCGCCGTATCCCTGGCGCGCATCGCAGATTTCATGTCTTCAGTGATTTGTTGCTTGAGACTCATTGGGCGCTTCTATAAATCCAGATTCTAGCTGCGGCATAACCGAAGGTTACCCTGCACTGAAACTTCGTTTTCTTGCTTACATATAAACCATATGTGCGCAGTGAAGTAGGGTAGGCAGGCAATCCGCGCAGCGGATGCACGCAAAATTTTCTCACGCCTTGCATTTGGACGAACTCTGAATTTCCAGAAGCGCCCAAATGTCGAAATTAATGTCTACGCCCAAATCGGGCGCGATAGCTCAATAGAGCTTGGGAGGGAGAACCTGGCTCATCAGGCGCTTGTAGTGGCGCTTCACGGCGGCAGCCAGCTTGCGCTTGCGTTCAGCGGTGGGCTTTTCGTAAAACTCGCGGGCGCGCAGGTCGGTCAGCAAACCGGTCTTTTCCACGGAACGTTTGAAACGGCGCATCGCCACTTCAAACGGCTCATTTTCTTTAACACGTACTGTTGTCATGAACAAACTACCTTTTACTGAAAAATTGAGGGCGCGATTCTAGCAAAATGCCCGTCCCCCCACAACCGGAATTTAACTGACTGATATTCGGGCAAATTTCCGCTTGCCGACCTGAGCGACGACGACCGCGCCAGCCTTGATCTGCAACGCTTTGTCGCTGATCTTCTCGCCGTCGAGTTTGACCCCGTTCTGGTCTATCATGCGCAGCGCTTCGGAGGTGCCGGCGACCAGCCCGGCCTGTTTGAGCAGTTGGGCGACGCCGATCTGGCCGTCTGTGCTGGCGACGGTAACTTCGGGCATATCGTCCGGCAGCACGCCTTGTTTGAAGCGCGCCTCGAATTCCGCCAGCGCGTCTACGGCGGCTTGTCTGGAGTGGAAGCGCGCAACGAACTCCTGCGCCATCGCAACCTTGATATCGCGCGGGTTGCGGCCTTGAGCCACTTCTTCGCGCCACGTTGCGATGGTTGACAGACTTTCGAAGGAGAGCAGTTCGAGGTAGCGCCACATCAGGTCGTCCGAGACGGACATCAGCTTGCCGAACATGTCCTGCGGAGTGTCGGTGATGCCGACGTAATTGCCCTGCGACTTGGACATCTTGTTGATGCCGTCCAGTCCTTCCAGCAGCGGCATGGTAATAACGCACTGCGCCGGCTGCCCGTAATGTTTCTGCAGTTCGCGCCCCATCAGCAGGTTGAATTTCTGGTCTGTCCCTCCCAGCTCGATGTCCGCCTTGAGCGCCACGGAATCATAGCCTTGCACCAGCGGGTAGATGAATTCATGGATGGCGATCGGCTGGTTGCCCTTGTAACGCTTCGAAAAATCATCGCGCTCCAGCATCTGCGCCACGGTGTGCGTGGCGGCGAGGCGTATCAGGTCAACCGCGCTGAATTTGTCCATCCAGGCGGAGTTGAATACGATCTCGGTCTTCTCAGGATCGAGCACCTTGAACACCTGCTCGCGGTATGACTGGGCGTTTTCCAGAACTTGCTCTCGCGACAGCGGCGGGCGTGTGGTATTTTTTCCACTGGGGTCGCCTATCATGCCGGTGAAGTCGCCGATCAGGAACAGCGCGTGGTGACCGAGATCCTGTAACTGGCGCATCTTGTTGAGCAACACGGTATGGCCAAGATGCAGGTCCGGCGCGGTCGGATCGAAGCCCGCCTTGACGCGCAGCGGGCGGCCCAGCGCGAGTTTTTGCTTCAACTCGGTTTCCAGCAGCAATTCATGGACGCCGCGCTTGATTTGCGCCAGCGCGTCTGCATGTGTCAATTTCGGGTTTGCCATTTCAGTAATTTTCATCATCAAAAACAAATACCGGAACCGTTATTTGCGCATTCAACCATTCACGCATCAGCCATTCATCCGGCTCGCTTTGCCACCTATCAGATTGATTTTGAGGGGATACCTCTTTCTGGTAAAGTGCGCACAAATCGTTGCTGGAACAGGGCAACCCAAGGGGACGCGAACAGGGAGATGCGAATGTTAACCCAAAACCCGCTCAGGCAAGGCGGCAAAATACCGGAACGCAGAAAAACAGACAGCAAAAAAATGCTGCGCTGGTTCGTGGCGCTTTCCACCCTGCCGTTGCTGGGTGTGGTCACCGCGTTCGGATTGGTGCCGCAGGACGATCTGGGTCTGGTCTTGACCGATACCGCCATCGAAGAAATCGCTTTGCCTGATGTCTTCACAGAGACGGCTGCTGCCAGTTTCTGGCGCAGCGAACGCATGCAACGCGGTGACACCGTCGACGAGTTATTGCGCCGCCTGGATATCGAAGATGCCGATGCAAGCGATTATTTGCGTAAATCCCCCGAAGCAGGATCCTTCCGGAAATTGCCGGCCGGCACAGAAGTGCAAGTCGAATCCACCGCATCCGGCGGATTGATCGCATTGCGTTATCTTGATGCAAAAGGCACCCAGCTCCTGATTGAAAAAGACCAACCGGATGGGGCATTCAGAACCGCTGCTCTGCCCGCACAACTTGAGCAACGCCTGTTTGTGCGCACCGGCGAAATCAAGACAAATTTATATGCCGCTGCCGATGAAGCGGGCCTTCCGGAAGCCGCCGCCAACCAGTTGAACGAGTTGTTCAGCGGCGACATTGACTTCCACCATGACTTGCGCAGGGGCGACAAATTCACCGTTGTGTATGAAATGACTTACAGCAATGGCGCCCTGCTGCGCACCGGCCGCATCAAGGCAGCCGAATTCATCAATCAGGGGCGCACTTACCGCGCCATATATTTCCAGAACGATGAGCAACACGGGGATTATTACACCCCGGAAGGCAAGAGCGTGCACAAGGCGTTCCTGCGCTCTCCCATCGCGTTTTCGCGCATCAGTTCCGGTTTTTCCAACTCGCGTTTTCACCCGATACTGAACAAATGGCGCTCCCACAGAGGCACGGATTTCGCCGCCCCGACCGGCACCGGGGTCAAGGCAACTGCGGATGGCGTGATTACCCTCGTTGACAGTCAAAACAGTTACGGCAACGTTGTCACTATCAATCATCAAGACCGCTACACTACGGTTTACGGCCACTTGTCCCGCTTCGCCAAAGGCCTGCGCCGGGGACAACGCGTGGCGCAGGGCGATGTGATCGGCTATGTCGGCTCGACCGGCCTGGCTACAGGACCCCATCTGCACTATGAATTCAGGGTGAATGGCCAACAGAAAAATCCGATGCGCGTTGCCTTGCCGGATGCAAGTCCCATCAACGCCGAATATCTCCCCGCATTTCAACCCGTGGCAGAAGATTCTGTTGCGCGTCTGAATCTGTTGCGCAACACCAATCTTGCAAGACTCGAATAATCAGCCTGTGCAACACCCGCCGGAACTTTATATAGGCCTGATGTCCGGCACCAGCCTGGACGGCATTGATGCCGTCCTTGTTGATTTGAGCCAACCAAAACCCATCCAACTGGACACGCACTACCTGTCCTTTGACGGTGCGCTGAAAAGTGATTTGCTGGCACTGCATCTTCCCGGTCATAACGAATTGCATCGTGCGCAAATCATTGGCAACCAGCTGGCAAGATTGTATGCCGCAGCCGTTGCGCCGTTGCTCGCTCAAGCCAGATTATCAATCAAAGAGGTCAGGGCGATAGGCTGCCACGGCCAGACCATCCGCCACTGCCCGGAGCACGGTTACAGCCTGCAAATCGGCAACGCCGCGCTGCTCACCGAATTGACCGGCATCACCGTGGTCAGCGACTTCCGCAACCGCGACATCGCCGCAGGAGGCCAGGGCGCGCCATTGGTCCCGGCGTTTCACGATCATATGCTGCGCCATCCGGATATACACCGCGTCATCGTCAACATCGGCGGCATCAGCAACCTGACAAATTTGCCGCCCCATGCCGCCCCCTCCGGCTTTGACTGCGGCCCGGGCAACCTGCTGATGGATGCATGGTGCATGAAACACACCGGCAAACCCTACGATAGCAATGGTGCGTGGGCCGCATCAGGCAAAGTGCTGCCTGCGCTGCTGGAGAAAATGCTCAATGAACCCTTTTTCTCCCTGCCGCCGCCCAGGAGCACCGGGCGCGACCTGTTCGGCATGGCATGGCTGCAAGGCAAACTTGAAGGCGATGAACGAACCGAGGATGTGCAAGCCACCTTGCTGGAACTGACTTGCATGACAATCGCGCAATCGATACGGCAATACTGCGGCGATGCGAAGGAAATCTATCTATGCGGCGGCGGTGCGCACAACCAGACCTTGTTCAGCCGCCTTGCTGCCCTGCTGCCTGACAGCAGCGTACAAACAGTCAACGTCCTCGGTGTGGACGGCGACTATCTGGAAGCAATCGCCTTTGCCTGGCTGGCGCAGCAGACCCTGCACGGCAAACCCGGCAACCTGCCGCTGGTCACCGGCGCAAAGCACTCATGTATACTCGGCGCGATATATCGAAATTCGTAGTAGCGCCTCCGGATATTTTACTGAGTTGCCAGACATGTATATTTCCCCAGTCCTTTTGCTGTCTGTTTATTTTCTGTCGTCATCCGCATCTGCTTTGGCGGCGGAAATCAATGCCGCCGTTCCCGATGCCGTTGAATCAACAGCCAGCACAGTATCGCCGGAAATCGTCATCAGCGCCGTTGGTGACATCATGCTGGATGGCACAGCGCGGCCGGTTCTGACCGAACAGGGCTACGATTACCCGTTCGCGCAAATGCGCCAGTACTTCAGCGATGCCCAAATAGTATTCGGCAATGTGGAAGGCCCGCTTACCAATCGCGGCGAGCCCGAACCGGACAAGAAGTATGTATTCCGTTCGCCGCCCGCCAAAGTGAGCGCAGCGCTCAAGCAAGCCGGATTTAATGTGGTTTCGCTCGCCAATAATCACACGCTCGATTACGGCGCAGATGGACTGGCCCAGACCATTGAAGCGCTTGAAGCAGCCGGCATCCGTCATGCCGGTGCGGGAGCCGACCTGCAGGCCGCGCGCCAGCCTGTCATGTTCCAGGTTGACGGTCAGCGTATCGCCATTCTTGCCTATTCGATGACTTTGCCGGAAAACTTTTTTGCCGGAATAAACAAGGCCGGTACCGCCTTTGCGCATGAGGATCAGGTTCGGGATGACGTGATGGCAGCACGAAAACAGGCCGACATCGTGCTGGTTTCATTCCACTGGGGTCAGGAGGGTAAAACCGAGTTGCGCGATTATCAGACCAAGGTCGGGCATCTCGCCATTGACTCCGGCGCAAGCGCGGTTATCGGGCATCATCCGCATATCCTGCAAGGGATCGAGCGGTACAAGGACGGGATTATTATTTACAGCCTCGGCAATTTCACCTTCGGTTCATACAGCATGAACGCCGCCCGCAGCGTCGTAGCCAAACTGCGTTTTCGCAACGGCAGCTTGCAGAAACTGCAACTGTTTCCCATCAACGTGAATAATTTCGAGGTTCAATTCCAGCCGCAACCGCTGTATGGCGAGGCGGCAGATGCCGTGATCACCGGACTGCAAACACTGTCAGCGGCGCTCAATACCGGGGTAATCAATGATAATGGCGTGGGAGAAGTGTTTCTGGGCAATGCAGATGCATTAGGGCGCCTCTATTAATCCAAACTCCGTCGCGATACGGCGTTTGGATTAATAGAGGCGCCCATTACTTGATGCCCGGCAGTAGTATCCCCAGACGCCCGGCCAGCCTGACTAAGACGAGAACGAAGATCCGCAGCCACAGGTAGTAGTGGCATTGGGATTCTTGATGACGAACTGCGCGCCTTCCATGCCCTCCTGGTAATCGATCTCCGCGCCAACCAGGTACTGGAAGCTCATCGGGTCGATCAACAACTGCACCCCATTCTTGTTCAGTACGGTGTCATCTTCGTTGGCTACCTCGTCAAAAGTAAAGCCGTACTGAAAGCCGGAACAGCCGCCACCGCTGACAAAAACGCGCAGCTTGAGTTCGGCATTGCCTTCCTCATCGATCAATTGCTTTACCTTGTTGGCCGCGTTGTCGGTGAACAGCAGCGGATCCTGCACATCAGTCATTGCATTCATTTTGCTCTCCTTATGATGAGTTATTCACTATTACCGGTCTTGAACGACACCACTTTATCCTCTGCTCCGGCGTTGATGTGCAATAGCCTGCCTTCAACGATTGCGCCCAACTGGATTTCGATGGTTTTGTAATGCACATCGCCTGAGACCTTGGCTTTGCTTTGCAGTTCCAGATATTCGCTGGCGGATACCGATCCGTTTATTGTCCCATTGATGACAAGATGGGTGACGCTGATTTCACCATTCACCTGCGCATGTTCGCTCAATACCAGTGTGCTCGGTTTACCCTGCGTTGCAATGACATTGCCGTTGACCTGCCCGTCTATGCGCAATCCGCCGCTGAAATTAAGATCCCCGCCAATAACCGTATTCGCACCGATCAGGGAATCGATCTGGGTTTGTGGCTTGCTGTGTTTTTTGCTGAACATCTTTAATGCTCCTGGACTTTATGATGGATATACGTCTTGCCGCACTTTTGGCTCAGCCGTACCTTGTTCGAATATGCGCACCTGCACGTTATCCAATTGCGCATCGGGCGATAACTGGATGCTTTGTTCGATGCGCTGATAATACTTGAAATTGAGCTTGAATTGGGCATTTCCTGACTCGTCTTGCGGGAATACATAGGTGGTGTTCTGCCCGTCTTGCATGACAGTGGCAACCAACTGATAGCTGCCGTTAAATGTCTTGGCGCGCTGTCCGCTCTGCACCAGCAGCATGCGCAGATGATATTCACCGGGCATCTTGTCCCGGACCAGCGTTAAACGATGTACTCCAAGTTCACCATCTTTGCCACGCGTCGCAGTGAGGTTCTGGAAGAAAACCAGATCCTCCTGAAGACGGACATTTTCCTCGGCGAGGTTTTTCAGCTGATCGGAAGTTTCCTGATTGCTGGCCTGCTCGATCTGGATTTTCCGCTCGTATTGCGTAACTTGATTGCTCAACTGCGCATTTTCCGCCACCAATTTGGCGACCTGATCGTGCAGCCTGGACAGCTCCTGTTCAGCCTGGCCGCGATGAAAGCCGGCGAACTCCAGCCCGCTGTCATATGCCCACCAGGCAAATATGATTGAGGCCACCACGAATGGCACCATCATGCCCCAGCGCAAATACCAGGCGATATGGGGACGCACCGACATTTGCGGTGCGGAAATGCTGAATCTGCGTTCGACTCCGCGCCACATATCAGGGTAACCCGCGTTTCATATCAGGGTAACAAAGCAACATTATTCAAGGCGCTGTCTTCCGGCAATCCGAACATGATATTCATGTTCTGCACCGCCTGGCCTGCCGCGCCCTTGACCAGGTTATCGATCACCGACAACACCACCACCATATCGCCGCCCTGTGGCCGATGCACCGCGATGCGGCAATGATTTGCGCCGCGCACCGAGCGTGTATCTGGATGGCTTCCGGCAGGCATCACGTCCACGAAGGGTTCGTTGGCATAACGCCGCTCGAACAACGCCTGCAAATCCACTTCATCCGTCAGCTTGCCATACAAGGTGGCATGTATGCCGCGGATCATCGGGGTGAGATGCGGCACGAACGTCAGTCCGACAGGATTGCCGGCAACGCGCGTCAAGCCCTGCTTGATCTCCGGCAAATGCCGATGCCCGGCCACGCCGTAAGCCTTGAAATTATCAGCCGCTTCAGGGAATAAAAATGCCATTTCCGCTTTGCGCCCGCCGCCGGACACACCGGACTTGGCATCTGCGATCAAGCTGTCCGGCCCGATCACGCCCGCTTCCAGCAAAGGGATGAAACCCAATTGCACCGCGGTCGGATAGCAACCGGGGTTGGCGACCAGCCGGGCTGTCCTGATTTTTTCGCGATTCATTTCCGGCAGACCATACACCGCTTCTGCAACCAGATCCGGGCAGGCATGGGTCATGCCATACCATTTCTCCCACGAGGCGATATCCTGCAAACGGAAGTCCGCAGCCAGATCGATCACCTTGACGCCGGCGGTCAGCAAAGCGCGCACTTGCTGCATGGCGATACCGTTCGGGGTGGCGAAGAACACCAGGTCGCACTGCTCCAGATGTGTATGGTCAGGATGGGAAAAAGCCAGATCCACATGGCCGCGCAGGCTGGGGAACATCTGGCTGACCTGCGTGCCTGCATCGGCGCGCGAAGTGATCACCTGCAAGGCAACCTGCGGGTGCACCGCCAGCAGGCGCAGCAATTCGACTCCGGTGTAGCCTGTTCCGCCAACTATGCCAACCTTGATCATCTTCACTTCCAGAAAATAACGCTTTGCATTCTACAGGGCGCCTCTATTAATTCAAAATCCTAAGCGAGACAAGGCGCGAAAGAAATTTTAGCGCGCCGCATATGTTTGATATGTAAGCGTTAAAATTTCTT
>JANLIB010000009.1 GCA_024653675.1 Gallionella sp.
GAGATTTTAGCGCGCCGCATATGTTTGATATGTAAGCGTTAAAATTTCTTGAGCAACGCCGTATCGCGACGGAGTTTGGATTAATAGAGGTGCCCTTTATACATAGTCCGTAGGGCGGGTCACACCCGCCGTTACCCTCCAGATGCGAATCATGGCGGGTGTGGCTTTGCATAGCCATTCGGCTAAGCCTGCAAAAAACGCAGTCAAGCCGCTGGTTAACCCGCCCTACACAATTTATTGATCCTGAACAGGGAATGCAAAAGCATAAATCAAAGTTGAACCTCTGCAAACCTGCTTGCCTGCTGGCGCTGGCGCTGCTGGTTTCGGGATGCAGCCAGAACAGCCTGCTCACCCGGCAGGACTACCGGAACAGCCGGCAGGATTTCTTGCGGGGGGATGCCGGAGAGGCATTGCTGGATTTCCCGCGCTCGGCAGAAAGCGGCACGTTCATCACCACGATGGAGCAGGGTTACCTGTCGCTGATCCAGGGCAAGCCGCAGATCAAGGGGCTGCAACAACAGGCGGAAACGCTGGAGAAGCGGGTGCGCTACCACGTCTCGCGCGAGGCGCGGAATTTTTTCTATGTGCAGACGCCGGAGGATTATTACGCCTCCGAGCATGAGGTGATCTGGCTGCACTTCATGTTGAGCTGGGGATATTCGCTGCAAGGAAAATATGCAGAGGCCTGCGTGGAGGCGCGCATCGCCGGCAGCCTGTTGTCGCTGCCGTGGAGTCCGGCGGGGCACTTCGACGATCCGGCGATGCGCCTGTTCCTGGCCGGGCTGTGGGCGATGTGCGGCGAGTGGCATGAGGCGCAGGTGGATTTGCGCGCGGCATGGTCACTGGACAACAGCCTTGCATGGGCAAAGAAATTGGCGGAGCGCAACGAGCCTCCGCCCCATTTGTTTCTGGTGCTGGGCGGGCCGGGGCCGGAGCCGGTGTGGAATCCCGGATTGACGGTTAACCCGTTGCGCTCGGAGCGCCAGGTCAGCTTCAGGCTGCAGGGACGCAAGAGTCCCCTGTCCATTGCCGATCAGCGCGGTGTCGCCATCAAGACGCATCTCTCGCCCGACGCCGGCAAGTGGTATGAGCGCCACCTGGCGCGCGAGAGCGAACTGCACGAGATGATCCTTGATTCTGCCTATGGCGGGAAAATGGCGATCAGCGGCGCGCTGGCCGGCACCGGGATCGCCGTTACCAGCGGAATTGGTCTGGCCGTGGGTATAGGCGGCACGGCGCTGGGCGCAGCAGTGATTCATTTCGGCAATTCAGCGGATGCGGTCAATCTTGGACTGATCATTGCGGCAGCCAGCATAGAGCAGGGAATAAAAATTTCGCGGCAGGGCTACAGGGAAAGCACCGGCAGATTGAAACAGGAGCTCGATCCCGCCCCCGGTTACCGCTTTGTCCGTTACCTGCCTGAATACCTGTGGATGGGGTGGAGCGATCAGGATATTGCTTACCCGGTGGAACTGCGCACGCCCTTTGCAAAAACCAGAATCCAGCGTCCCGGCATCGTTAACCGCACCTCGGTCAGCGTAGCTCATTTGCCGGATGCCAAGCCTCCCTGCAGTTACCAAATGGACAACTCCTCCATCACCGTAGTGCCCTTGCCGGATGCGGCAGGGAATTGCACCTCTGATCGTCCGCTATAGCAGGGTGACAAACCGGATCAGCTCAGGCCATGCGGGGTGGCAGATTTTGTGCCCGCGCGGATTTGTCTAACCTGTCAACCCCGCCAGCCACAACCTGAACCGCAATCCAAGCGCGGTAGTGTAGCCAACTTCGACGAAGCGTATCTGCCCATCCGGGCTGATGATGAAACTTGCGGGTACGGCGTGAACGCCCCACGCCGAAGAAAGGCGGCCATCGGAATCGTTCAGCACGGGAAAGCGCAAGCCTTGCTCAACGAGATGTTTGGCAACTTCCGCGTCGCTGCCGCTTTGCATCGCAACGGTGATGGTGTCCGGGCGGTCCTGCGCGATGGCTGCGATGGCGCCCTGTCCGGCGCGGCAGACCGGACACCAGGTCGCCCAGAAATGCACCAGCACAGGTTGCGTGGGCCTGGCGGGCAGGACGTATGCGCTGCCGTTGAGCAGGGCGCCTTGCAGAGGCGGCGCGGCGCCGCTGACCATGTCGCGCTGTTGCCATGTGCGTATGCCTGCAATAAAGACAATGAACAACAGCAGATGCAAGGCGCGCTTGCGCCAGATTTCCCGGCGGGAAGTATTATCAGCCAAGGCTAAGCAGCGAGTGTGGCGCGCACGCTGGCACGCGCGCTGATGCGCGCGAACCATGCGGCCAGATTCGGGTGCGCGCCGCGCCAGTCGCGTTCTGCCTGGCGCAGATTCAGGTATATCAGCGCGCTCGCCAGCGCCAGATCGGCCAGCGTGATCGACGAACCTTCGCACCATTCCCGTTGACCCAATTGCCCGGCCGCAAAAGATAATGCGCGCGTAATGGCATTGTTGTGAAGGATGATGTTCCCTGCGTCCTGTTTGTCCGCCGGGCGCATGCTTTCGCCGCGCACCACGACAGCCGAATCCATGATGCCGTCCGCCAGCGCCTCCCAGCGCCTGACGTGCATCCGCGCCAGCACATCGGCGCGCGGGATCAGGATCGGAGTGTCGTTCAGCGTGTCCGCAAATTCGGCGATCACCGGCGAATCGTACACGCATGTTTCATCGTCGAGTATCAGCGCCGGGATGCGCCCGAGCGGGTTGACCCGCGCCACATGGCTGCCCGGTTCGCGCGGCGCGTCTATCAGATATTCGTGAGGGATGTTTTTCTCCAGCAACACCAGGCGCACCTTGCGCACATAGGGGCTGGTATTGGTTCCGAGCAGTTTCATGTGATCTCCGATTTCAAGTTGTCGGCTTTACGTCTGTTCCGGCCAAGGCAGTTTGGCTGAATGTGCAAACGAAATAATATGGGCATCATCACAACAGTTAAGTTTCATGGATATCTTCAAGATGAATCGGGCATTATGAAAAACAGAATGTACAGAAAGTGAACAGCATCAAAGTCGTATTCAAACTGTTTTTTCCAACCCCTTGATCCATCGACCGCTATGAACTCGACAACATCCGGTGCAGCAGCGCCATCTGCACCAGCATGCGGTTGCGCGCCTCAGCGGTGACGACGCTACGCGTCCCGTCAAGTATGCGATCCATGACGGAAACGCCTCTGCGCACCGGCATGCAGTGCATGAAGCGGCAGTCGGCGGCGGCATTTCCAAACCAGGGTTCGTCCACGCACCACTCCCCCATTTCTGGCTTGATTTCGTCTTCGGCGCGCTTGTTGCCGTAATGGCGCGCGGATGCCCATGAATTGGCGTAAATGACATGGCTTCCCTGCATCGCGCTGGAACGATTGCTAGTCTCCGTCACCGAGCCGCCGCTCAGCGCTGCCGCCTGGCGCGCCTTGTTCATAATGGCATCCGGCAGTTCAAAGCCCTCCGGCCTTAATACCGTAACATCCATTCCGCGCAGGGCAGCCATATGCACCGTTGCCGCCGGGACTGCGAACGGCAATGGCCTCGGATGCCAGGTCCAGGACAGCACGAGCTTTCCTCCGCTGGCAGGTATTCCCAGATCGTCCAGGGTCTTCCAGTCGGCAAGACTTTGGCAAGGATGGTTGATTGCCGATTCCATGTTGATGTATGGCTTGTCGACCAGCGATGTCAGCTCGCGGAATTCGCGGTCGTTAAGATCATCTTCGAGGTTTTCTCTTTTCGCAAACGCGCGAATGCCGATCGCGTCGCCGTAGGACGCGATCACCGGAACCGCTTCGCGAATATGCTCGGCTGCAACGCCGTCCATGACGATGCCCGAACGGGATTCGAGGCCGTGAATTGACATCTCCGGCGAAATGACAAAAGTTCCGCCGCCCATCCGTGCCATCGCCGACTGGAATGAGATCAGCGTCCGCAATGACGGACTCAGAAACAGCAATGACAGCACTTTGCCTTCGAGCGCCCGCGGTTCGGGTTTTTCTTCCAGCCTGCGGGCAAGCGCAATAAGCTCTTTGATTTCCGCGATGCTGAAATCAGCCAGGTCATTAAAGAATTTCATATCTGGTTCCTGTCCTTATAATATGTCGGTGAATTTCCAACGGTAGGGCACCTCTAATAATTCGTCACACCGGCGAAGGCCGGTGTCCAGCCCATTTAAAATACTGGATTCCGGCCTTCGCCGGAATGACGAAATCTGAGTTTTTAGAGGTGCCCGGTATTCTATTGCTAATCCGGCTGTTATACACCAGCGTTTCCGGCGGTAAATGGCAAAGTTTCAGGTTTGCACGGAAACCGGGGGAATCTTCCAGTACAAAATGAATCTCAATGTTGACGTTTGACGCGCCATGCGCCAAGCCACTAAACTCCATATCGAACACAGGCGAGGAAATATTGAAATTACATCTGTCAGATTCCGGCGATACCAAACTGTTCACCGCCCACGGTGAAGATTGCGTCGTGGTCAGCGGCGAACGCTACGGCCACAGCATCGCGGTGCTGGCCGGAGAGGTACGCAGCGACTGGGTTGCCGCCGGCTTTGACGAATTGAGCGAGGCGCATTTTACGTATTTCCTCGCCTTCGAACCGGAGGTGTTGCTGCTCGGCACCGGCGCGCGGCAACGCTTCCCGCATCCGCGCCTGTATCGCGCGCTGACCGATGCGGGCATCGGCGTGGAGTGCATGACCACCCCGGCTGCGTGCCGCACATACAATATACTGGTCGCCGAGGATCGCAAGGTGGTTGCGGCGATTTTGATTTGAAATGTAGGGGCGCGATTTATCGCGCCCTCCCAATAAATTCAGGGCGTGATGAATCACGCCCCTACAAAAAAACATGAGCCAATCCCTGAACAACGTCATCCGCCAGGCCGAACAGATCGTACTCGGCAAGCCGCAGCAGATCCGCCTGGCGCTCACTTGCCTGCTGGCGAGCGGTCATTTGCTCATCGAAGACCTGCCCGGCGTCGGCAAGACCACGCTGGCGCATGTTCTGGCGCGCACGCTGGGCTTGCAATTCCAGCGCATCCAGTTCACCAGCGACCTGTTGCCGGCAGACATCCTGGGCGTGTCGGTGTACCAGCGCGACAGTAGTGAGTTCAAATTCCATCCCGGCCCGATCTTCGCGCAAATGATTCTTGCCGATGAAATAAACCGCGCCACGCCCAAGGCGCAAAGCGCGTTGCTGGAAGCGATGGAAGAACAGCAAGTGACCATAGAGAGCACGACGCGCGCATTGCCCGACCCGTTCTTCGTCATCGCCACGCAAAATCCGTCATATCAGGCCGGCACGTTCGCGCTACCGGAATCGCAACTCGACCGCTTCCTGATGCGCATCCAGATGGGCTATCCCGACGCGCAAGCTGAACGCGGCTTGCTGTCCGGCGTGGACCGGCGGGAAATCGTCGCAAAGCTCAGCCCGCAGATGGAAAGCAGCGAATTGCTTGCCCTGCAGAAAGCCGCAAGGGAGGTGTTCGTCTCGCCCGCGCTGCTCGATTATGTGCAGGCTATCCTGCGCCATACGCGCGAAGCGGCGCGCTACACGCACGGTCTCAGCCCTCGCGCCGGGCTGGCGCTGTTGTCAGCCGCGCGCGCCTGGGCATTGCTGGATGAACGCAACGCGGTGATTCCCGAAGACGTGCAAGCCGTGCTGCCCGGCGTAGCCAGCCACCGCCTGCAGGCAACCGGCGAACATGCGAAACAGAATAGTGACGCTCTGGCGCGGGAATTGGTTGAAGCGGTTGCTATTCCGTAAGCCGCATTGCCCGTGCTCACCGCACTCAAACAGAAATTCCGCACCTGGGCGTTCCGCCGCACCGTCGAGACCGGCACAGTCACGCTCACGCAGCGCAGCATCTTCATCGTCCCCACCAGGCAGGGTTTCGCTCTCGCCTTCGTGCTGGTGCTGATGTTGCTCGGCGATATCAACTACAACCTGAGCCTCGGTTATGTGCTGACTTTTCTGCTGACGATGGTGGCGGTGATGTCGATGCTGCACGCCTTCCGCAATCTGGCGCACATTGAGATCCGCGCAGGCCGCGCCGATCCGGTATTCAGCGGCGAGACCGCGCATTTCCTGCTGCATTTCAACAATCGCAGCAAGTTGCCGCGCTACCAGCTTTGCCTGGCGCAAACCGGTGAATCGTTCCGGGCGGCTGTTAACGGCACTCTGAGCTTCGACGCTCCCGCCCTGCAGGATACCGAGATCGCTTTCCCGGTAACCGCAACCCGGCGCGGCTGGCTGCAAACTGGCCGCCTGACTTTGTATACCAGATTCCCGCTCGGCCTGTTTTACGCCTGGTCGTATCTGCATTTCGATACGCGCTGCCTGGTTTATCCGGAACCGATGAGCGGCGCGCCGCTGCCGTCCGGCAATTCACCGGAAGGCGCGGGCAAGCGCAGCATAACCGGGGATGATGATTTCGCCGGATTGCGCAAATACATCGCGGGCGACGCCTTACCGCGCATAGACTGGAAGGCTTATGCGCGTGAGCGCGGATTGCAGGTGAAGCAATTCACTACGCCGCTCGGCGAGGAATTGTGGCTGGATATTTCCGATGCGCCGGACCGCACCGAAGAAGAAAAGCTGTCGCGCATGACGCGCTGGGTGCTGGATGCCGAAATGCAGGGTTTGCGCTATGGACTGCGCCTGCCGGATGGCGAATTGCCAGGCAGCAATGGCATCGCGCATCGCGATGAATGTTTGCGCAGGATTGCGCTGTTTAATTTGCCGCAAGCGGGACAATGATAAGTCCAATGAAACTAACCTTAAGCCCGCTCACACTCAGCGGTTTAATTTGGAGTGCGCAGGCATGACTGCGCTGTTAAAAGGCGGCGACACGTACACCCGCAAGGGGTACGCCGTGGTTGTAAGGGGCTTAAGCCCCAACAACACACGCAGGCCGCACTCCAAAAATGGCGGATACGGCACGTTGTGCCTTTATCCACCCTACGAAACTGGGGGGTGAGGGTCTATGCAATGCAAAGAACGTTATTTCTGCTCAACGCCCCTCACCCTGGCCATCTCCCGCCTGCGGGAGAGGGAATTTATGCGCCAAGTTTCACTGCAATGAACAAAGCCCTCACCTACGGCCTGCTGCTGAGCGTCCTGATGGTCATCGCGCCGCACGCCGATCATCTGCCGCTATGGGTCAGCGCATTGTGCAGCGCGTTATTGTTGTGGCGCGCCTGGCTCACCTATAGCGGCGACCCGCTGCCGAAACGCTGGCTGTTGATGCTGCTCACTTTCGCCGGCACAGCCGGGATCTTCATCGAGTTCCGCACCCTGTTCGGGCGCGAGGCCGGCGTCACGCTGCTGATGCTGCTCGCCGCGCTCAAGTTCATGGAGTTGCGCGCGGCGCGCGATGCGATGGTGCTGGTCTACCTGGCCTGCTTCATCATCATCACCAATTTTTTCTATTCGCAAAGCATCCCCACCGCGCTGTACCTGCTCGTTACCCTGATAGTCATCGTCACAACCTGGATACACCTGCAAGCGCAAAGCATCGCGCTCAAGCAGCGGCTGCGCATCGCCGCGATCCTGCTGATGCAGGCCATACCGCTGATGCTGATCCTGTTCGTCCTGTTTCCGCGCGTTGAAGGGCCGCTGTGGGGATTGCCTCAGGACGCCTTTGCCAGCAGCGGGCTGGACGAAGAAATGTCGCCGGGCAGCCTGAGCCGTTTGAGCCTGTCGGACGCGGTGGCATTTCGCGTCAACTACGCCGATAAGGTTCCTTTACGCAACCAGATGTACTGGCGCGGGCCGGTGCTTTGGGAATTTGACGGGCGAACCTGGACGCCCGGCATAACCACGCTCACCAAAACACCGGAATTCACCGGTCTCGATCAACAGATCGATTACACCGTCACACTGGAGCCGCACAACAAGAAATGGCTGTTCGCGCTCGATATGCCGGACAATGTCTCCGTACCGGCCACCATCAGTTACGATTTCCGGCTGCTGAACAAGGAACCGGTCAATAAAAGGCTGCGCTATGTGGCGCGCTCGAATCTGGTATATCGCGCCAACCTGCAGGAAGCGGCGCAACAGATCAAGCGCGCCCTGAAGTTGCCGATGCAATTCAATCCGCGCGCGCAACAGCTTGCCGCCGGGTGGCGCAGCGCCGGTAAAGATGGCGCCGAAATAGTTGGCATCGCTCTTTCATATTTCAGGCAACAAGGTTTTCAATACACGCTCGAACCGCCCCTGCTTGGCGTCAACAGCGTGGATGATTTCCTGTTCGAGACCAGGCAGGGATTCTGCGAGCATTACGCATCTTCTTTTGTGTTTCTGATGCGCGCCGCGAACGTACCCGCGCGCGTGGTGACGGGCTATCTGGGCGGCGAATTCAACGACTACGGCAACTACTACATCGTGCGCCAATCGGATGCCCATGCCTGGGCTGAGGTCTGGCTGGCGGGACAAGGCTGGGTGCGCGTCGACCCGACCGGCGCCATCGCTCCGGCACGGTTGCAAGGCAGCCTGTCGGCCTCCTTGCCGAACAATGCCGCCCTGCCATTCATGGCGCGCAATCCGCCGCAGTGGCTGCGCGACCTGCGCCTGAACTGGGACACGCTCGCCAATCAGTGGAACCAATGGGTGCTGGGCTACGACTCCGAACGCCAATTCGCTTTCCTGACGCGCCTCGGCATGGAATCCATCACCTGGCAGAAGATCGCGCTGAACATGATGGCCGGCGTGGGGCTGGTGATCGCGCTATTCGCGCTGTTCATGCTGCGCCATCTTTTTGCCCGCGAGAGGGACAAAGTGCAGGCGGCATGGCTCAAGCTCTGCCGCAAACTGGCGAAGGCGGGACTGCCGCGCGCCGCGCATGAAGGCGCGCAGGACTATGCCGCCCGCATCGCCGCCGCGCGCCCGGAACTTGCCGATGCCATGCGCGATCTCGCCGCGCGCTACGGCGCGCTGCGATATGGCGCGCTTAGCGATGAACGCGCGCAACTTGAATTCATCCGCCTCATTGAAAAATTCCCGTCATTGATATAACAACTAGCCATTCGACTAAACCCGCAAGCGGGCAAGTCGCTGGTTATCCGGCAGATATCTCGCAGGATGGGTGGAGCATAGCGATACCCATCACTCCACGGTATCAAATTGATGGGTATCGCTGCGCTCCACCCATCCTACCGCGCTATAATCCGAACCACTTAAACCGATCACGACCGACATGCTCATCACCCGCCGCCTGGAATTCGATGCCGGGCACCGCATCCCCAACCACAAAAGCCAATGCAAGCACCTGCATGGGCACCGCTATGCCATCGAGATCACCCTGTCCGGCGATATCATCACCAGCGAGGGTCTGTCGGAACAAGGCATGGTGATGGATTTCACCGACGTCAAACGCATCGCCAGGGAACAACTGGTGGACACGTGGGATCATGCCTTTCTGGTGTATCGCGGCGACAAGACGGTGTGCGACTTTCTGGCGAGCTTGCCGGATCACAAGACCGTCATCCTCAACGTCGTACCGACAGCGGAAAATCTCGCGCAAGCCGCCTTCGATATTCTTGACCCCGCCTATCAGGACACCTACGGCAACCACTTGCGGCTTGAGCGTATCCGCATCTACGAAACGCCGAATAACTGGGCGGACTGCGTGCGTGATTAGCAATTATCCGGGAATAACGGATGTCTTCAGCGGTAGGGCGGGTCACACCCGCCATGCAACATCGGCCAGGCAATAGCTGGGCGTGTCATTTTAATCCTCATGTAACAGGCTTGATCTGGCGGGTGTGACCCGCCCTACAAAATACGCGTTTGCTCTTGTATTGGAATTAGTCCAAAATGCGCGGCCTCGGGGAACAGACAACAGTTCCGAGCAATAAACTACCGGAGGGCTGGCCGAGCGGTTGAAGGCACCAGTCTTGAAAACTGGCAAGGGTTCACGCCCTTCGTGAGTTCGAATCTCACGCCCTCCGCCATCTAAAATATAACGATTGAAACTTTTACCGTACTTCGTTAGTCTCATGCTCGTGCGTTGATTAACGCACAACTTTTCAGGAGGCAATACATGCAAACCCAAACCATAAACCAGACCGGCGCACTCGCAACCGTACAGAACAAGGTATTGCGCAACACTTACATGATGCTGGCGCTGACCATGATCCCGACGGTAATCGGCGCGCTCGCCGGCATGTCCACCAACTTCTCTTTCATGGCGGCAAGCCCGATCATGTCCTCGCTGCTGATGTTTGGCGCGATGATGGGTCTGATGTTCGCGGTCACTGCGCTACGCAACAGCGTGTGGGGCATCGTGGCACTGCTGGGCTTCACCTTTGTCGCGGGATTTTTTCTCGGCCCTATCCTGCAAGTCGCGCTGCACCTGAAGAACGGCGCGCAACTGGTCGGCATGGCCGCCGGCGGCACCGGGATCATCTTCTTCTCGCTGGCAACCATTGCCACCGTCACCAAAAAGGATTTCAGCTTCATGGGCAAGTTTCTGTTCATCGGGCTGATCCTGCTGATCGTCGCTTCGCTGGCCAACCTGTTCTTCCAGATTCCGGCCTTGTCGCTGACCATCTCCTCGATCGCGGTGCTGATCTTCTCGGCCTACATCCTGTTCGATGTCAGCCGGATCGTGCATGGCGGCGAAACCAATTACGTGATGGCGACGCTCGGTTTGTATATGAGTATCTATAACCTGTTCATCCACCTTCTTCACCTGCTGATGGCGTTCAGCGGCGAACGGGACTGATAACCGGTTCGCGGCGGTTATCACATCACCAGACAAAAAAGGTGGCCGCTTGGCCGCCTTTTTTGTGCTTTAGGGTGCCTCTATTAATTCAAAATCCTAAGCGAGACAAGGCGCGAAAGAAATTTTAGCGCGCCGCATATGTTTGATATGTAAGCGTTAAAATTTC
>JANLIB010000023.1 GCA_024653675.1 Gallionella sp.
CTGCGTTGCTCGACTGGTCAGGCGGCTGCGGAACTCGCACTGCGTGCTCAAACAGTCCTCGCCGACATCCCCTGACCAGCCTCCGCTACTCGGCGGCGCACAGGGGAAAGAAAAAGCGAAATTCCAAAACCTTAAAATCGGGTGGAGTAGATAGCCAAAACAATTCAACTCCGGCACATTTGGAGTCATCACGGTGGTAGGTCGCTATCTTCACTTGGCACAATGTGCAGCTTATCCAATTCAGCGTAAAGAAAGCCGACGTCGCAATTGGGAGCACACAAAATCTGCTGAATTGTACCGTCTGCATTAGCTACTCTGAAATCAAAATCCATGTGCAAGCTGTCCGGAAAACTCATCGCACTGCCATCGTTCAGAGCAAATTGTCCTATGCCTGGTGCTGTCAGTGAAATGCGTAGTTCTTTTTCCTCTGCAAATTTATTTTTGTCCTTCAAATACGTGTAATGGATAGGGTTGGCAAGATACTCCGTGTTGGCTTTATGCCTGTCCCATTCCACGTATTCAATGATCCCATAATTGATCGAAAAGATTTGATGGCATCGGTTACCGCCATATTCAAGCGCAGCACTCCCAGGCTGCAAAGTCAGGTTGAGCGTAGTGCGCAATTTGCTAAAGTTGAAAACGATGCAAACTTTTCCTTTCTTGCTGTCGTTTGCGTAGTTGTTCCAGATATAGTCTGAATTCTCAAGCGAGAAGCAACAGGCATAGGTTCTAGCACGCGACTGGTCGTAATAATCTGCCGCTGAAAAATTCGGAGCTTTTTCAAATCTCACTTCAGCACTAATTTGCTGGTCTTTAGGTGGTTGTTGCCCGTCGTTTAAATCGTCTTTGTACCGATCAACACGATTAAAGTGCAAATAGCTTCCCGCTATCGAGATCAATAGGTTTTCAACGGTCATTACCTTGTAAAGTAGCTGACCGTCAGGTGGTTGATTCAGCAAATCTGCATGAGGCTCAACGTAGCCTAAGGGAGCGGGAATGGGCTGGCGTGGTATGTTCTCGTTCATGCTTGAAAGGTCACACGTTTTCCATATCGATCAAACACGGTAGAGTGAGCAAAACTGGGCGGTAAGACCCCAATGTACCGGAGTCGAATTGTTTTGACTATACGCATCATATTTGCAGATGGAATATAAATTTGTGTGCACCTTGTTGCCCACCCGAATTTACGGTTTTGGTTTTTTGCTTTTCTTCCCCTGTGCGCCGCCGAGTAGCGCAGGCTGGTCAGGAGAAGTCGGCGAGGACTGTTTGAGCACGCAGTGCGAGTTCCGCAGCCGCCTGACCAGTCGAGCAACGCAGGGAACCGCGAAGCGGCGGCAAACCGGGGGCGCCTTTTCTTTGGCTACTTTCTTTTGGCGAAGCAAAAGAAAGTAGCTTGCTGCCGGGCAACCACCGGCGGTGTTGACTTGTGATTTTGTCATTCATGCTTCGACAGGCTCAGCACGAACGGCTAACAAAACTATAACTCCACCACCACCGGCGTATGATCCGATGGCCGCTCCAGTTTCCTCGGCGCCTTGTCTATCACGCAGCTCTTGCATTGCGCGGCCAGCGGCTCGCTGATCAGGATATGGTCGATGCGCAAGCCGTGGTTGCGGCGGAACGCCATCATCCGGTAGTCCCACCAGCTGAATGATTTCTCGGGTTGATCGAATAACCGGAAGCTGTCGCGCAGGCCTAGTTGTTCCAGGCTGCGAAACTTCGCGCGCTCCGGCTCGCTGACCAGCACATTGCCTTGCCATGCCACCGGGTCGTGCACGTCGCGGTCTTCCGGCGCGATGTTGTAGTCGCCCAGCAATACCAGCTTCGGGTGGCGCGCCAGTTCATGTTTCAGCCAGTCGTGCAACGCGGTCAACCATTTGAGCTTGTACTGATACTTTTCGGAATCAATACTCTGCCCGTTGGGAATGTAAATACATACCACACGAACATCACCAAAGCCGGCAGCGATGACGCGCTTCTGTTCGTCGGCGAAATCCGGAATTCCCTTCTGCACTTCGACGGCAGCCGTGCGGCTCAGAATCGCCACGCCGTTGTAGGTCTTCTGCCCGCTGAATACGCTGTGATAACCGGCCGCCTGTAATTCAGCCTGCGGAAAATCGCTGTCCGGCTGTTTGGTTTCCTGCAGGCACAGCACATCGACGGGATTCGCGGCCAGCCAGTCGAGTACATGCGGCAGGCGCACTTTCAGGGAATTGACGTTCCATGTCGCCAGCTTCATTACTCAGCCGGGTTTGTTGGGGCAACCGCGCTTGATGCATCGGGGGTGGAAGGCTTGCCGGGCGCGCGATATGGCGCGGTCTTCGGATAACCTGCGATGTCGAGTTCGCTCTGCCACTGCTCGGCCTGAAATCCTTTCAGATAATTCTTGCCCACTGCCAGCACGGGAACGCCTTCAATGCCGGAAAGTTGCTTGAACGCTTCGGCATCCTCCCTGGTTCTCAGCGATTTTTCGGCAAACGGGATGCCGCGCTTGCCCAACAGGCTGCGCGCCTGGTCACACGTCTCACCACAACCCGACGCAACATACAGAGTGACCGGGAAATTCTGCTTCGCGCGCAACGTTTCATAGGGCAATGCTTCATCCGTCCCGGCATCATTGGACAATCTTATTGTTTCGGCCTGTTCTGACTTGGGTGGGGGCATATCGCTGTAATGCATGACGCCTTTCGAGTCCATCCAGCGATATAACTCGCCTGCATGGGCATCCAGAGACAGGGGCGCCAGCAATACTGCCAGCAATGCAATGTGTTTCATTATTCCTCCTGCGAATTCAAGTTTGATCGATCAGTCCATTATGCCGCAATAGCGCATCCATGTTCGGCTCGCGGCCCCGGAACGCGGCGAAGGATTGCATCGCGTCGCGGCTGCCGCCAACCGCCAGGATTTCCTCGCGGAAACGCGCGCCGACATCCGGGTTCAGCACGCCGTTTTCCTCGAACAGGCTGTATGCATCGGCGGACAGCACTTCCGCCCACTTGTAGCTGTAATAACCCGCCGCGTAGCCGCCGGAAAAAATGTGCGAGAAACTGTGCGGGAAACGGTGGAACGCGGGAGGGATCAGCACCGCCACTTCGGCGCGCACTTCGTCGAGCAACTGAAGGATGGATTTCGCGCCGCCCGCCTCGAAATTGCTGTGCATCAACATGTCGAACAACGAAAATTCGACCTGCCTCAGGGTTTGCAGTCCGCTCTGGAAATTTTTCGCGGCAAGCATTTTTTCGAACAGCGCGCGCGGCAATTTTTCTCCTGTTTCTACCTGCCGTGTCATGCCTTGCAATACGTCCCATTCCCAGCAGAAGTTTTCCATGAACTGGCTGGGCAGTTCGACCGCGTCCCATTCCACGCCGTTGATGCCGGACACGCCAATATCTTCCACTTCGGTGAGCAGGTGATGCAGCCCGTGGCCGAATTCGTGGAACAGCGTGATCACTTCGTCATGGGTAAACATTGCCGGTTTGCCGCCGACCGGCGCGGAGAAATTACAGTTCAGGTACGCGACCGGCGTCTGTATAACAGAGGGCAGAGGACTGAAGACAGAAGACAGAGGTGCAGTTGCGGCTACGCCGTGTGTTTTGTTATTGGCGTGCCGCGTAGCGGCACACAATATATCTGTCTTCTGAACACGTCGCCGCGTGATGGCATCGTCCATCCACGCCCCGCCGCGCTTGCTGTTGCGCGCATACAGGTCGAGATAGAACTGGCCGGCCAGTTTCCCCTGCACGTCGCGGATGTCGAAAAAACGCACGTCGTCGTGCCAGACCGGCGCAACGGATGCCTTGATCTGCAAACCGTACAAAGTTTCGACCAGCTTGAACATGCCGGTCAGCACCGCATCTTCAGGGAAATACTGTTTCACTTCCTGCTCGGAGAATGCGTAGCGCCGCTCGCGCAGTTTCTCGCTGGCATAGCTCACATCCCATGATTGCAGTTCGTGTATTCCCAGTTCGGCACGCGCAAATTCACGCAGTCCGGCCATGTCCTTTTCGGCAAATGGCCGCGCGCGCCGCGCCAGTTCGCGCATGAATTCGACCACCTGTTGCGGCGATTCCGCCATCTTGGTGGCCAGCGACAATTCGCCGAAATTGGCAAAGCCCAGCAGGCTCGCTTCCTCGCCGCGCAGCTTGATGATTTCATCCATCAGCGGCGTGTTGTCCCAGTCCGGCTTGCCGAATTCGCTGGCGCGCGTGCCGTAGGCGCGATACATCTGCTCGCGCAATGCGCGGTTGCCGGCGTATTGCATGATTGGCATGTAAGAAGGCGCCTTTAAAGTAAATAACCAGCCCGGCTTATCAGCCGCCCGGGCTGCTTCCTGCGCCGCCTGCAGCACATCCTCCGGCAGGCCGTCCAGCTCAGCGGGAATCTTACAAGCACTGGAAGTACGTTCGCTCCTTCTCCCCCCGGGAGAAGGTTGGGATGAGGGAGCGTTCCCGATGACCAGCGTGTAGTCGTTGGTCGCATCGAGCAGGTTGTCGGAAAAACGCGACGATAATTCCGCCAGGCGTTCCTGTATCGCCAGGTAACGCGCTTTCCTGTCATCCGGCAACTCGGCGCCGCCCAGGCGGAAATCACGCAATTCGTTTTCGATGATCTTTTTGCGCGCCGCGCTCAAGCCGACAAATTCAGGGCTGTTGCGCAAGGCCTTGAATTTTTCGAACAGCGCTCGATTCTGGCCAAGCTCGGCGTAATACTGGGTGATCTTCGGCAGTGTGGCGTTATACGCCTCGCGCAATTCCGGGCTGTTCATCACCGCGTTCAAATGCCCAACCGGCCCCCATGCGCGCGACAGCCGTTCGTTGGCGTCTTCCATCGGCACGATGAAATCCTGCCAAGCCGGCGGCGCGCTGTCATTGAGCAGCCGCTCAATCAGCGCGCGATTTTCCGCCAGCAGTTGTTCGATGGCGGGTGCGACATGTTCCGGTTTGATCTCCGCGAAGCGCGGCAGGCCGGTGAAGTCGAGTAATGGGTTCATGGGTGGGCTGGAAATAAATATTGCGACAAAGATCTAATGGTTGCATTTTACTATGAAACATTCTGGTAATCCGGATCGCACCGGCCAATGCGCGGCAATGCGCCAATATTATGTGAATTCTACGTTCTGCTTTTTTGTTTCCTTACTCGCGACACGCTAATCTTGGGGCACCAGGCTGATATTGGACATTCATCACACCGGGGATCGGCCGGGGTGCAAATCTCGCGCCCCAGTGAAATCATATTCACATGTAAAGAGTAACGAAGCTCAGGTGGGATTTTGGATTGCAGACGATCCATATCTCGCGGCGCGCAGTGCTTGTCTTTTTGTGTCGGCCTGACCCAGCCAAGTCGCCTGGCGATTCGCCAGCAGTGCGTGTCCACGGGGAAAACTTGTCTGTCCAACGAATACATTAAAACGCATCGCGCAACTTTCTTCCCGACTCCTGGCAGTGACAACAAGAAAGCTTCAGCATCCTTGTCGCTCATTTTGCGCAATGGCTTCAGAGTCGGTTCGCCGAACTTTTCCACAATGATGTCGAAAAGGTTGCGAATCGCCTTTGCTTTTTGGTTCGACAATCCACCGCTAACGATAGGCCGCGCGATATATTCGGCGGGCGCTTCGGCGATTTGGTAATGGGTGGAGAAAGTTTCTTTCAGCGAGCGGTAAGTGCTGCGGTAGCTCGCTTCGCCGGTCTTGGTGCTGCAAATGATGAACAGCAATTCGTCCAGCGGATTTTTGAGGTTGTAGTGGTTGAAGTCGTGGTAGCGATTTTTCAGCGCGGCGGCAACGTCCCAAGTGGCTGAAGGATATTTTGACGAGGGCATGTTGTGAAATCAGGAGGTAACAAAATCTTTCAGGTAACCTACTGTTGCCCAAGAATCTCGACGATTTCAGCAAATGCTTTCTTATACTCAAGTATCTTTTCTCGCAATGTGCGGCTAACGTCATCATCAAAGGTGTATTCTTTGCCTCTATGGCGAAACAGGAAGCCCTTCCCGTCCTTTTGATTTGGGATGCCATGCGCAAGGAAATTTCGTGGCCGGAGAATTTCCTTTTGATATTCTTCCGCAAAATTTTTATCGCTCAATAGAGTATGGTGCCTTTTTACCCGATTTACATTTTGTAATCGCTTATCACTGCTATCACACAATTGCAGGAGGCTGTCTATAGATGGCGCTTTCTCGAATTCAAGTAGCGCTGCTTCCAGTTTTTTATCGGGCTCCCGACTTTTCTCTAAAAATCCATTAAAGACTTTTTGCCGATGCTCTTCCGTTATACCTGCCATAGCAAGGGTAAAAATTTTCTCTAGCAGGCCATCTAAATCACCGACTTCAGCCATAACGATGCCGCGCATATTTTCAAGATCGAGCACTTTACGCACCGACTGGCGTGCAACCCTGATAAGCTTTTGCTCTATGCTCTTTTTATTCGCAACAAATACCCCCTCTAATCGTTTTATGCTGACCGCTTGCCAGAGCTCATCGATTTCCTTCATTGAATAAAAGATAATTTCGGCAAATACGTTCTGGTCTCGAACACTCTTAATGAATTGGTCACCATGTTCATTGCCGCCCAGATCAAAGTCGACAACGAGCATGTCGTATTTGTCAAATGGCGCGTGTTGTTGGAGCTCAACGGCATTATGGACAGGAAATATCTTCGGCTGAAAACCCCATGAAGTTATCTCCGTCTCGATAGGCTCCATATCCTGAGATTCAAAGAACTCCTTGTTATCGTCATACCAAAGAATTGAATAATCCAAATTCATCTTGTTACCTCCACTCGGATTTCCATACCCTTTGGCTGTTGTGGAATGGCGGTAATTTTCCCGCCGAACCTCTCCACAATTTCACGTGCATGGTAAAGCCCCAGGCCGGAGCCGGACGTTGTTGTCATCCCCATCTCAAACATTGACTCGGGCTTGTCGAGCTTTGCAGATAGCCCATTTCCGTTATCTGCAAATGAAATCCTTAAAGTGTTGCCGCCTATCTTTGATATTTTTACCTTGAGGTTCTTGGCATCTGCCTTGTCGGCATTGCTGATGATGTTATCTATCAAGATGGACATTTCTATGCGGCTCACCTTGAGTTCAAATTTTTCACGAACCTTGTTTTCAACATCTACATGTAGATTGGTTGCGGCAAAACTTTTTGCCACATTTGTTATGTATTGTTCGACAAAGGCTGGCAAATCTGTTGGCTCTTTTGCAATGCTGGCCCTAAAGTTTGCCTTGGTTGCAAACTGCGCAACGGCAGTTATGCGGTTGTTGGCAAGCGCAGCTTTTTCAAGGTAGCCAAGCACATCCTTTCCGCCAGGCAGCTTTTGCAGTACTTTAATTGACCGCCCGATGTAATTGCCGATGATCGAAGAGTCGTGAACAATCTGGTGATGGAAGGCCACCAGCTCTTTTGCATCTAGCGATGAAACCGATTGAAGGAAAAGGGTTTGGGCTTGGTATGTGTCTTTCTCAGCCCTGAGCTTGACTGCCGTTACCCGCAGCTCTGCTGCCTCGCTTTTGGCTGCTTTTGCTTCTTGTTCTTTTTCTGCGATGAGCGAACGAACCTTGGATAATCCTCGCTTTAGGTTCGCGTCAACTTTCTCTGGGTCAATACCCTCGATCTCGGCCAGCAGATTTTTAACTTCCTCCGTGCGTGTCTGGTAGGCATCTTCCAATAAAGCCGGATTGAACCAAAAGCTTATCGTATTTTCTGGAGTGGCGCCGACGAGGGTCATGATTGACAGTGCGATACGTTGGTTTTTACGCTCGCGAGATTCGCTATATTGCTCATGAGTTTCTTTCCAATCGAGACCCTCTGATTTGGCAATAGTATGACGAAACGAATCCGGTACACTATCCCAGTTCAAACCATCAACCACAAACCGTTCCAGCCTCCTTAAAGCATCAAAAAAGAATTTTTCCTTTAATTGGACAACTGCATCGGTTTTCTTAAGACCTTCCCTGCTGGAAATAGGTTTGAAATGCTCCTCGCTACCTTTAATTTCGATACGTCCAACTATATCGCGACTTCCTAAGTAGCGCGATGTGCCTTGTGTTTTACGAACATCTATACCTAACCAATCATCACCACGGTCACCATATGGCGCAATACGAAAACCATTCAAGAAAATAAATATGGAACCGAAGTCTACTGACCGAACGCCCGTCTGGCGTTTGAAATAGGATTTTTTGTAGGGGTTAAGGTAATAAATTACAACGCGCGCATCCTGCAACAGTGGGTATGTGACATTGCGCTCTACCAAATTAAAGACAGGTTCGCCATCATGTTGCAACTCGGTTGTTACTGTTCCGTCCTTTGGGGAAATCTTGGTGTCAATGTAAGTGCTATTGAACTCCAGCTTCTCAAAAATCTGGTTTTTGATCTCGACGTTGATTCTTTCTGGGTAATCTTTACCTTCCTCCTCCTTTTCAAAGTCTGGGACATGGAAGGTAATGCTGAATTTATTCCTTAGGAAAAGCTGGTTGGGGTTAATGAATCTTTCGAGGGAATCTTTTAATTCGAATAGCTTGTCGCGATTCCACTCACTCCTAGGTTCTGAAATGACAAGGACTGTGCCACTAAGCGGAAATTTGGTTAACCCGGCAAGTTGTGCTGCGTTGTCTTCTTGAATATCCGTTATCTCAAGTTCAATTTCCTGTATGGTCAAATCCTTGTTGCCTTCAACTTCAAATCTTGTCCAATCAATCTGTAAGTGCAGGGCATCACCATTTTTGGCGCGCGTCAGTAAATCTAATTTTTTTCCAAGCCTGTCGCACGAAAAACGGCCTATCCCTTTGTTGCCCGCAAGATATGCGCCACTCTCCTGATGTGTGAGTTTCTTTTCTGAATATGCAATGTTGAGCCACTTGTCCTTTATGTCGTCCAAGTTCATGCCCCGGCCTTTGTCGGCAATAACTATCCGCGATCCGTTGAAAGTTTTACCTTGCTCGGTAAATCCTTCAAATCGAACCAGCACATCTTCTGCACCCGCGTCATACGCATTCTTGACCAACTCAACGATGGCGATATTGTCGTCATTGATGAGATCTTTCCCTACAAGATTTTTGAGCAGTGTATTGGTCTTGAAATTAAGCGTTTCTTTCATGATGAGCCGCCTTAGGAAACCAAGTCCTTAAGTACCTCACCAATCGCTTCCGAAAAAAGCGGCGGCACAGCATTGCCTACCTGCGTGTAACGAGGGCATTCATTTTTTCGATCTTTTCCACCCGTTGTATATTTCCCAGTGAACTGAAACCAATCAGGGAAAGTTTGAATTCGCGCATTTTCACGCACGGTTAGGATGCGCGGCTCCGAATAGTGAACCATATCGTCTGGCAACGTGGTGATGGTTGCTGATGGCGAATCTCCATGCAGTGGAGTCAACGCATGTTTCTTGATGCCGAGCCGTTTGCGATCCTCTTTGCTCAGCGTCTTGCCTTGAGTGCAGGTGTTAATAATCTTCTGGAATTGACGGATGGTTTCCGCCTTATGCTTAGGAAGACGCAAGCTGTCAGGTGATATATCTGTACCCTTGCGCATTAGTTTGGCAAAGTTGGATTTGCCGCCCTGCGTTTTATAAACGATTTGTTTGTAACCCTTCAAGTCAAAGTCTGTGCTCTCAATTAAATCTTTTCCAGTAACTTCCAAATCACCAATCGCCTGTTTGACTGTCACTGGTTTATCTATAGGTAAGCCTTTGGTGGAAAGAAATAGCTCCCTATTTTCCGCAAGAATATCGAACGGTGTTTTGCCATTGAGTTTATTATAGGCCGAATCATCTTTGCGGATAGCAATGATGATAAAACGCTTGCGTGCTTGTGGAACGCCGTAGGCGCCCAAGTCAATCAACTCTGAAAATACTTTGTATCCAATCTGTTCTAGTCGCTCTATCACCTTGGTCGAATAGGGTATGTCTTTGCTATCGCCATTGCCATGCTTCTTAAACGGCAAAGTAAAACCTTTCACATTCTCGATGAGCAATATGCGGGGCTGTAATTTATCGACAAGCTTAATGTAATCTTCAGTGAGCGAGTTACGTGGGTCAGAGTGAGTTCGTCTACCCGCCATGGAAAATCCCTGGCATGGTGGGCCACCAGCAAGGAGTGATATTTTTCCTTTCAATGCGTTCAGGTTATGGCTGTAATTCTTCAATAGTTCCGAAGTTGAAATAGCTTCTTGAGGAAGCCATTCTGGCCAGTCGAAATTACCCCGCCGACTGTCCATTAGATTAGTTCTCAAAGTTTCAAAAGCGTTGGTATTTTTTTCGATTGCGAAGCGACCTTGCCATCCAGCACTAATTAATCCGAGCGAAATGCCGCCGCATCCTGCAAAAACATCCGCAAAAACTAGGCAGTCCGTTTTTTTGGTTTTATGGCCTTGTTCCATGGTTAGAAACGATCAAGTTGATTGATAAACAACCTGCCCATCGAGCAGCGTATACCTCACCCTGCCCTGCATTTCATAGCCGTTGAATGGCGTGTTCTTGCCCTGGCTCCTGAGCGCGGCAGGCTCGACCTTCCAGGCAGATCCAGGGTCGTACACGCAGATGTCCGCATGAGCGCCGACCGACAGATGCCCGATTTTCTGCCCCAGCAGGAGCGCCGGGTTGATGGTCACCCGTGCCAGCGCATCCAGCAAGGGCACGCGCTCCTGCTCTGCCCACTTCAACACCAGCGGCAGCAGCAGCTCAAGCCCGGTCGCGCCGTCTTCCGCCTCGGCGAACGGTAATTGTTTGGCGTCTTCGTCTACCGGCGAATGGTTGGAACAGACCGCATCTATCGTGCCGTCCTTAAGCCCTGCGCGCAGCGCATCGCGGTCGCGCAGGCTGCGCAGCGGCGGCACGATATGGCAGTTCGCATCGAAGAAACCGATGTCCATTTCGGTGAGGTGCACATGGTTCATCGACACGTCGCAGGTCACCGCCAGACCTTCGCGTTTGGCGTTGCGGATCAACTCCACTGCGGCCGCGCTGGAGATGCGGCAAATGTGCAGCTTCACGCCGGTCTCTCCCGCCAGTTGCAGCATGGTGGCCAGCGCGATGGTCTCGGCCACCACCGGGATCGTCGGCAGCCCCAGACGGGTCGCCACTTCGCCGTCGTGCGCGACACCGTTCCTGGCAAGGAAGCTGTCCTGCGGACGCAGCCACACGCGGTAGCCGAAGGTGGCCGCGTATTGCATCGCGCGCAACAGAACGCGTGTGTCGGTAAGCGGGGCATCCGCCTGGCTGAAGGCTTTGCAGCCAGCCTCGGTCAGCTCGATCATCTCGGTGAGCTCGGTTCCCTTCAAGCCATAGGTCAACGCGCCAAGCGGAAACACGCGCGCCTGATTCAACAAGCGAGCACGGTGCTTGAGCATTTCCACCAGGCCCGGCTCGTCCAGCGGCGGATCGGTGTCGGGCGGGCAGGATAGCGAGGTTACGCCACCCGCCACCGCCGCTGTCATCTCCGATTCCAGCGTCGCCTTGTATTCGTAGCCCGGTTCGCGCAGACGCGCTGCGACATCCACCAGGCCCGGCATCACGATCAATCCGCCGGCATCGATCACCTGACTGGCGGCGAAACCTTGCGGCGCCTTGCCGATTGCGGCGATGCGCCGGTCGGCGATGAAGATATCCTGCTGCGAGTCAATCCTGTTTTTCGGGTCGATGAGGCGACCGTTCTTGATGTGGATGTTCATGTGTTCCCCGCCAGCATACTCATCACCGCCATGCGCACCGCGATGCCGAAGGTGACCTGTGGCAGGATGACCGAGTGCGGGCCATCCGCCACGCTGGAGTCGATCTCCACGCCGCGATTCATCGGCCCTGGGTGCATCACGATGGCGCCTTCCTTCGCCAGCGCCAGCCGTTCCTGCGTCAGGCCGTAATACTTGAAATATTCCTGCGCCGAAGGCAGCAGCGCGCCCTGCATGCGCTCGTTCTGCAGACGCAACATCAGCACTGCATCCACATCGCGCAAGCCCAGCGCCATATCGTGATAAACCTGCACGCCGAGCTTCTCGACATGTCTCGGCAGCAGCGTTTTGGGAGCGATGACGCGCACTTCCGGCACGCCCAGCGTGGTCAGCGCGTGGATCTGCGAGCGCGCCACGCGCGAGTGCAGCACGTCGCCGACGATCGCCACGCGCAGATTGTGAAATTCTTTCTTGTAGTGGCGTATCGTGAACATGTCCAGCAGCGCCTGGGTGGGGTGCGCATGGCGGCCGTCGCCGGCGTTGATGACATGAACATCCGGAGCGACGTGCCGCGCGATGAAATGCGCCGCGCCGCTTTGCGCATGGCGCACCACGAACATGTCGGCGTGCATCGCGCACAGGTTATCCACGGTATCCAGCAGGGTTTCGCCCTTGCTGGTGGATGACGAGCCAACGTTAAGATTGACCACATCAGCCGACAAGCGTTTGGCGGCGATTTCGAAGGTGGTGCGGGTGCGGGTGCTGCTTTCGAAGAACACGTTGAACACCGACTTGCCGTGCAGCAGCGGGGTCTTTTTGATGTCGCCGCCATCGCTGACGTCGACGAAGGTTGCTGCTCTGTCGAGTATGTCGCGAATGATCTCCACGGGCAAACCTTCGGTGGTCAGCAGGTGCTGCAACTCGCCGTTGTTGTCCAGTTGAGGGTTCTTCATATGATTATTCCCGCTGCGGGTTCATCAAAATAAGCCTGCAATATCTGTTGCGCGGCATATTGGTCGAGCAGGGCTTTCTGTTTCCTGCCGTGGATGCCCTCTTCTCTCAACTGCGCGCTTGCGGCAAGCGAAGTATAACGCTCATCCAGCAAAATCGTCGGCAAATTAAACCGCCCCTTGAGGCGGTTGGCGAAGCGGCGGCACAGTGCGGTCAGTTCGTGAGGCGTGCCGTCTTCGTTGCTCGGCAGGCCAACCACCAGCGCGCCGGGCTGCCACTCATCAAGCAGTGACGCGATCCTGGAGAATCGCGCTTCGGTCTTTTCTTCGTCTATGGCGGTCAATGGATTGGCACGGCGCAGCAAAGTATTGCCAATGGCGACACCGATGCGTCTGACGCCGAAATCGAATGCGAGGAGGGTAGACATCAGAGGACAGAGGGCAGAAGACAGAGGACAGAAGTTTTGTTGCCGCTGCGCGGCATTCTTTCAACAAAGGCGCGGCAAAGCCGCTCGACACTCTGTCTTCTGTCCTCTGTCTTCTGTCCTCTGGTGTCAGGCATGTCCGGCATCCTCGGCAAGCGAGGCATAATCCACTCCCAGCAAGGCCATCGCCGCCGCGAGCCGTCTTTCGGCCGGCAAATCGAATAAAATATGTTCGGAAGCCGGCACCGTCAACCATGTGTTTTCGGTGATCTCATGCTCCAGCTGTCCCTGGTCCCAGCCGGCATAACCCAGTGTGACGATCATGTTGCGCGGCCCGCGCCCTTCGCCTATCGCCTCGAGTATATCCTTGGAGGTGGTCAAGGCCAGCTTGTCGTTGATGCGCAGCGTGGATTCCCAGTTTCCCGGCGTGTCATGCAATACAAAGCCGCGCTCGGTCTGCACCGGCCCGCCAAAGTACGCCGGTGTCTTTGCAATGCCGGGATGGTTCAGCGGAATCTTGATCTGATCGAATAATTCGCCAAGCGTTAAGCTGATAGGACGATTCACCACGATTCCCAGGGCGCCGTTCTCATTGTGTTCGCAAACATAAGTCAGCGTGCCGGCAAAGACTCCCTCCTGCATGGCGGGCATGGCAATCAGGAAATGATGGGTTAAATTGAAATCGGGCATGCCGGCATTGTAACTGTCTGTGTCCGGCCACACAATTTATAGTGATTTTTTCATTATGTCAGGCAAAGCGGGTCGAGCAATTATTGCTGACTTTTCTGGCAGAAGTAGTAATATTGTTACGCTTCCCATTCAAGCAGTACTGCTCAATGGAAGGAATGCGCATTGGATTTCAGAGGGCAAATTTGAATTTCAGCTTATTTGAGGAAACCAGAATGGCAAATCCACAACATGCAGGCACGCAGTGTCCGGGGCGGAGGAGTATGGCGGGTTTGCCGGGCGCATTGATAATCGGATCGATGTTGATCCTTGCCTTGCCGGCGCTTGCCGCAACGGATTCCGAACGCATAGATGAATTGCAGCGCCAGGTCAAAGCTCTCCAGAATGAGATTCCCCAAATGGACAGCGGTATGCATCATTCTCCCAGCGGCGAAGGCTTGCCGCTGCACGGCTTTATGGACGTCGGATTTGTTCTCAACACCCGGGAATATCCTAAAGCCGCCAAAACGGGATTTTACATGGGCGCTTTATCCCTTTATCTGTCCCCGCATTTTGGAGACAACGTCAAGGGCATGGTCGAGCCTCTTTTTGAGGTGACTCCGCAAGGTGACTGGGAGGTGGATGTTGAACGCCTGCAAATAGGCTATACCTTTAACGATGCTGCGACCGTATGGGCGGGCCGCTTCCACACCCCTTATGGATACTGGAATACCGCCTTTCATCACGGCGCGCAAATGCAGACCTCTGTCTTCAGGCCGCGCTTCCTTGATTTTGAAGACAAGGGCGGGATTCTGCCTGCGCATACGGTAGGGCTTTTGAGTACCGGAAAATTCGGGACAGATAGCGGGCGCTTCAGTTATGACGCGTATGTGGGCAATGGTCCCATGATCATCGGGGGTAATACTGCATTACAGACTCTGGGCACAATGGATCCGGGTAATTCCGGTGACAGCGATCACAGCGCCCTGGCCGGTGTAAATGCGGGCTACGAATTTTCGGGCGGCATGAATGGATTGCGATTGGCGGTGCATGCGATGTCCGGCAATATCGATACGGAGACGGAAATGCCCGCGATGCATTATGAAACCGGGCTGAATGTGACTGGCGGCTCCGCCGCTTACATAACGAACGACTGGGAGGTGATGGGCGAATATTTCCGCTTCAACAACAAGGACAAGAGCGGTACTTCCGTCACACCCGGCGGCACGCATAACAGCCGGGCCGGCTATCTGCAGGCCGGCAGGATTTACCACGATCTGACGCCCTACATTCGCCTTGAAAAAGCATTATTGAACCAGCATGACATATATTTCAGCTCACAGGAGAACGGCCAATCCTACTCCAGGCAAGCATTGGGGCTGCGGTATTACCTGAATCCGAACACCGCCTTGAAGCTGGAGTTGTTAAATTCAAGATTTTTGCCGGATGCAGCACGCGCTGCCCTGGCTTACCGCAGCCTGCACGTTCAATACTCGATCGGTTTCTAGCATGAAGCGACCAGGCAATATGAATTCGGCTCTTTTCAGATTCTGGTTCTGCCTCGCGCTGACGCTGCTGTTATGCCCGTCTGCAAATGCGGGTGACATTGTCGTCATTACCAATTCGGGAATTGCGGTTTCCCCCGATGAAGTGAGGGACATTTACACCGGAGAGAAACAATTTTCCGGGAGCACCCAGCTGGTCCCGGTCGACAATGCGGCGTTGCAGGAAGATTTCCTGTCTGCGTTCATGCAAATGGACACCGTCAAATACAATCGCTTATGGACAAAGAAGCTGTTTCGCGACGGATTGGCGCAGCCTGCGATGAAACCTGGAGATGCTGCGGTATCCGCATATGTCAGGCGAACCGCCGGCGCGATCGGTTACGTTTCCACTGTCCCGCCCGGCGTCAAGATCATTCAAATAAAATCTGTGCAATAAACGGCTGGCGTCAGGGCAGCGTTGTAGAGGGCGCCTCTAAAAATTCAAAATCCTAAGCGAGACAAGGCGCGATAAAAATTTTAGCGCGCCGCATATGTATGATATGTAAGTGTTAAAATTTTTTGAGCAACGCCGTATCGCGACGGAGTTTGGATTTTTAGAGGTGCCCTAGAACCAATTTCCGTCTGGCGGCCTATATCCGGCTGCTTTTCCCGCAGTGCAATTCAAGATGTTCCAGGATCCGGTTCGCAATATCCTTTAACGGCAAAACTTCGCTCGCCGCACCTGCCGCTATCGCTTCCTTGGGCATGCCAAAAACCACGCAACTCGCCTCATCCTGAGCAATAGTGTAAGAACCGGCCTGTTTCATTTCCAGCAGGCCCTGGACGCCATCTTTTCCCATGCCGGTAAGAATGATGCCGATCGCGTTGGCTCCGGCCACATTGGCCGCTGAACGAAACAGCACATCAACTGAAGGCCGGTGACGATTGACCGGCGGCCCCTGATCCAGTTTGACGATATAGTTCGCTCCGCTGCGGTCGAGCAGCAAATGTGAATTCCCGGGCGCTATATAGGCATGTCCCGGCAGGATCCGCTCGTTATGCTCCGCTTCCTTGACGGAAATCCTGCACATGCCGTTCAAACGATCTGCAAAAGACTTGGTAAAGTGTTCCGGCATGTGCTGGGCCACCAGAACGCCCGATGAATCGGCGGGCAGCTTGGTCAACACTTCTTTAAGCGCTTCTGTCCCGCCGGTCGATGCGCCGATAACGATCAGTTTCTCTGTGGAAAAAAACCGTCCTGCGACACTGGGCAGGATCGCGTCTGCGGAGAATTTTTCCTGTATCTCCGGGGTTCCGGTTCTTTTTCGCACATGCGCCTGCGCGACCGCACGGATTTTATCGGTGATCTCGGCGGCATATTCCTCCATGCCCCGCGCAATATCCATTTTCGGCTTGGCTATGAAATCTACCGCCCCAAGCTCCAACGCGCGGAAGGTGATATCCGAGCCGCGCTCCGTCAGCGTGGAAACCATCAGCACCGGCATCGGGCGCAGGCGCATCAGCCGCTCCAGAAAATCCAGCCCGTCCATCCTGGGCATTTCTACATCCAGCGTCAGCATGTCGGGATTGAGCGACTTGATCATCTCGCGCGCCACCAGCGGATCGGGAACCGCTCCCACGCACTCCATGTCCTTCTCGCGATTGATGATCTCCTTCATCACGCCGCGAATCAGGGCGGAATCATCAATCACCAATACCTTGATCTTGCGATTTTGCATGTTCACTTTATATTCAATTAAAACAGCATGTGCGTAGGAGCGGGCCATGCCCGCGATCCTCTTGTTCGCGGGCATGGCCCGCTCCTACAATCAATCAAACAACTCCACGTCGCCTTCCAGTTTGGACTGGTGCAACCGCTGGTTGTACTCGACCTCGCGTTTAATGATCGTGTCGTTATGCACCAGTTTCAACTTTTTCACCCTGACCAGCCCGGTATGCGGAAAGTAATAGACCTTGCGCGGATAGATATCGAGCAGATCCTGCGCGGCAATAAAGATTTTTTCCGTCTTGAGATATTTCAGCACGAATTCGGCATTGCCCTCGCCGACGTTGTTGACGGTAAAACCGCGCAGCACCGAACCGCCGCCGAACACTTTCGCCTCGAAATTACCGCGCCTTGCGCCCATCTTGAGCAGCTGGTTTATCAATATCTCCATGGCGTAATTGCCATATCGAGCCGACTGGCCAAGCGGGTCTGTTTTATCCTTGCCGCTATCCGGCAGCATGAAATGATTCATCCCGCCTATTCCGCTGACCTTGTCGCGTATGCAGGCGCAAACGCAGGAACCCAGCGCCGTCACCATCAGCATATCGCGCGTCGTCGCGTAGTATTCGCCGGGCAATATCTTGACCGCTTCGGAATTATGCTCCCGGTCAAAATACAGGTTCGGGGATGGCGCTTCTTCAAAGGCTTGATCAGTCATGCTGCACTATCCGTTCATATCTCGCGTTCAACGTCATAGGATTATCCGGACCTGGATTGTCCGGGGGATTTATGTTTTGCCAGTTCATACACTGTTTTGCCGCGTAATTTGAACAGGTGTGCCGCATTATGCAAGCTTTCCGAATGTCCTGCGAAGAGCAACCCATCCGGCTGCAACAACGGTGCGAAACGCTCCAGAACCCTGAGTTGCGTTTGCTTATCGAAGTAGATCATCACGTTCCGGCAAAATATTGCATCCAGCGGGCCGCGTACCGGCCAGTTGCTGTCAAGCAAATTCACCTGCCTGAATGTAATCATGGCACGCAACTCGGGTCTTACCCGAACGAAACCCGATTGCTTTCCCGTGCCCTTGAGAAAAAAATGCCTTAGCATGTCCTCGGGAAGCTTCTCAACACGCTCAAGTGGATATATCCCCGCCTCGGCTTTGGCCAGCACCTGGGTGTCCAGGTCAGAGGCGATGATGGATACAGGTGGCGTAAAACTGCCGAAGGTATCCACCATGGCCATCGCCATTGAGTATGGCTCTTCACCGGTTGAAGCTGCGGAACACCAAAGGGAAACGGGATGTTTCCCATTTCGTCCGGCGACATGTTCGGCCAACATGGGAAAATGGTGTGGTTCACGAAAAAAAGATGTCAGATTGGTTGTGAGCGCATTGACAAAGGCTTCCCACTCGGCCCCATTATTGTTTTCCAGTAATGCAAGATAATCCTGGAAATTATCCATCCCGTTCACGCGCAGGCGCCGTGCCAGACGGCTATATACCATATCCTGCTTGGACGGTTTGAGCGATATACCCGCATGTTCATAGATCAACTTGCGCACACGCTCGAAATTTTCCTCCGTGAATGCAAATTCACGATCTCGTCCGCTGCCGGATTGATTATTGGTGTTCATGGCGTCCTGAATTGCGCTCCTGCGGGCAACAGTGCGTCGCTGCGCTCTTGTTCCAATTCCACTCCGGGTGTGCGCTAATCACGCGGGGTGCGTTTCGCGCACCCTTGATATCTACCTAAGGAGACGCCGGTTTATTCAGCCGCGTAAAGCGGGCCACGCCCGCCGTCACCTTAAGGGCGCCTCTATTATTGAGCTTTCCATAATTTGCGACAAATATACTGCTGAACGGCGACATGCGAACTCCCTTCTCCTGCGGGCGGGAGGGCAGGGGATGATGGGCTGTGAGCACATAAAAACCTTATTTCTGCTCGACACCCCTCACCCCAACCCCTCTCCCG
>JANLIB010000059.1 GCA_024653675.1 Gallionella sp.
TGCCCGGTGTGCCAGATGAACGTCGAGGTGTATCAGGGCCAGATCAACAAGAAGTACGGCACCAAGTTCAAGATCCCGGTGGTGTACTACTCCCAGCTCATGGCAGTGGCCTATGGGGCGAGTGCCAAGGAAGCGGCGCTCGACGGCAACATCATCCGCGCCACCCGGCTGGAAGAGATCGCCGCGAAGAAATAAGCCGAATTGTTCGTTTCAACAAAAAAGCCCGCGAAAGCGGACTTTTTTGTTGCCTGCCAGCCGCTTAAGCGATGCGGCGCGGTTAGACATACCTCTTGCCATGCCCTAGGCTGAAACCATGGCGTACCTCACGCGCCCAAGCTATGGGAGAATACATGTTCGGTAATCAATACCTGAAATTGGGCTCCACGGCCTTGTTGCTCTTTGCCGCGGTGATCGCAGGTGGATGTACCACTTTTCCAACGTACCAGCCAGCGACAAAATCTGTGCAACCTCCGGTGAGCCCGATGGCAACAGTGGCGAGGCTGACGGCAGCGCTAAGCCGACACGGTTGGCGTGATCATCTGCAAGTTCCGCTACCGGATGAGCCGACAACATTGTGTCAATATCGAGATAACCGCAATACGCGGGTCTTCGAGGAGGGTGGTGTCACCGAAAGCGCTATTGTCCTTGAAATAAATTGCGATAGCCGATCCGTTACCAAACGGCCCGTTACCTTAAAGTGGATTAGCACCCAGCAAATTAGACAGCAGCATGGCTATTCCTACTATCAAGGTCAGTATGCGAATGCCACGTGGGCAGCTTATTACCTGTACCAGTTGTCGCTGGTTCCCGCAGATGTGCCGGGGGCTTTTGAAGCAAAGGCTCAAGCGTATCGCGATGCCGCAACGAAGCCGCAATTGCCGGAGTCGGCACGCGAATTTAAGGTGCGGGGGGATTCGGCCGTTGCCGAGAAGCGTTTTCTCGACGCTGTGGAAGCCTACGGCCGGGCACTGCAGATCGCGCCGTGGTGGCCGGACGGGCATTTCAACGTGGCACTTCAACTCAGCGAGTTGAAGACCTACGGGCTTGCCGTTGAAGAGATGCAGCGCTACCTCGCACTGGTGCCGGAGGCCACGAATGCGCGCCAGGCGCAGGACAGGATCTACGCGTGGCGCGGGAAGCTGGAGAAGCCGTATTAGCCGTGTTGCCGGTGCATTTTAGAGATAAGTCATATTCGTTCGAAAACAAGGGGGATAAACAATGAAATCTGTTCACAGATGGCCGAAGGCAATGCTCTACCCGGCGATGCTCATGCTGCTCGTAGCATGCGCGACGCCCTACGTGCCCGCTCCCGACTTGATGAAAAAAATGAGCGTCATGCAGGCGCGCAAAGCAGTTATTAATAAGCTGATGAGGAAGAATATATGTACTAGCGGTAGCTGTGGAATGTCCGCGGGCTTGAAGCCGATCACGGGCGTGCGCGTAACACCAACCAGTTTGATTATTGCGGACGCGGGTGGGCACAAGCGGGTATTTCAATTGAATGCCATTAAATTAAGCATAATCAAAGGCAGGGGGGATGGACTCGCAACCGGAATAGACAACATACAGATCACCAATACTGAGGCCACGGATGAACTCTATGTGCTGCAACAAAACGCTATCAATGCTCCAAAAGCGGCTGACGAATATGAAGCATTCTTTGCGGCATCGTTGACAGACTTTCGCCATAAAGCTGCTTCAAACACTGTGCTTCCCGAAGCAGCCAATAAATACAAGGTGCAGGCCGAGGGCGCGGTGCGCGACAAGGCGTTCGATGATGCCGCTGACCTATATGCCGCAGCGTTGAAAATTGTTCCGTGGTGGCCGGTCGGCCACTTCAATCGGGCGCTGGTGCTAGGCGAGACTGGCGACTATGGCGATGCCAAGCGCGAGATGAAGTATTACCTGCAACTCGTGCCCGATGCGCCCAACGCCCGCGCGGCGCAGGACAAGATATACGAGTGGGCAAGGTTGGAATCCAAATAGGGTCAAGTAGGCAGACGGCCCGTATCGGAGGTTGACCATGTTGAGCAGCAAAATGAACATCGCGCTGTATGCGCTGGTGGCGATGCTGACGATCGCTCCCGGCGCAGCACGCGCCGCGAACTGCGGTGGGGAGCCTTCGGTTTCAAGCGCATCTTCCTTTCAGACCTGGAGGCGATGGTGCAGCTGCATGGGCGGTACGTCTGCCAGCAACCTCAACGACGCGCAGCGGCAAGGCGGTTGCCGCCTGCCGAGCGGCTCGGGTTCGTCTTCGAGCTCGACCCCGAGTGGCGGTTCGATCGGCACGATCATCGGCACCGAGATCGGCAAGGAGATCAACAAGATGTTGTTCGGCGATCCTGAAGCAGACGCTAGACGCAGGACAGAAGAGAGGGTGCGTGCTGAAGAACAACGCCGCGCCGCAGAGGAGTTGAACAGAAGGCAGGAGGAACAGAAGCAAAGGCTCCTCGGCGGCATGATGGGCGTCGATGGCTCACCGCCGCTGGGCCTGATGGACATTGGTTCCGGCCCCGAGCTTGGCCTGATGACCGATAGCGCCTCCGCGATCGCACCGACAGCCAAAAGTGTGCCGCCAGCGGGTAAAAAGAGTGATAGTTATACCAAGGGCTTCGAGCACGCCAGCCAGTGCATATCGCAAAATTCCGGCTCTGCCTGCGCCGGAGCCGCCGCCGATCGGCAGCAGGCCTGTGTAGCGGACTACCGTGGCGGTTACGACTCGGGCAGCATACAAAGAAAACTTGTTCTGCAGGAGGCCAATCTGGCCGGGCAAGGCGCCGCCGCGCGGGGTGAACTCGCCAACGGCGCCTCGGACCCACGCGCCCTGGGGCCCTGCCGCACCGATTGGATCATGGCCTACAACAATGGATACGGGGTGAAGGCTCCGTCGCTACCAGTAACAAAACCGGCAGGCGCCGTTGTGGACAACAGGGACCCGGAGGTGGTGCGCATCATCAATGAGATGAACGCCTTGGCCAAGCGCCTGGGATGGAGCGCGGAAGAACAGGTCCGCCTTGATACGGCATTGAACGGCTTTAAAGCCGATGGCACTAAAGGCGTAACCGATGCCGAAATTCGCAGTGCGTGGCAGGATGTCTTGGCGCGTGGCCAAGACGGGGATCTTGCGCGGAAAGCCGCCCAAGGCGATGGCCCGGGATTAGTGGGGGCCGGCAAGCAGTCCTTTGAGGACTGCGCCATCTTTGCGCTGGCCAATGCGTCGGGTTTGCCCTACTCGGTTGTGGCCGCGCGTGCGACCAAACTCATCGGCGAGGGTGGATGGCGCGATGCCGCTGAGCGTGCGAACCCGCAAAAAGCCATCGAACAGAGAGGCCTCATCGGTGGAGAAGTGGCCATGCTGGCCGAGTCCATTGGTCAGGTTGAGATGGTGCCCAGCACGGCCTTTGCCAAGACCTTGAAGCAAGGCCGACCGGTGATGGTAAACGTGGTGCCTCAAGACGGAAACGTCACTGGCGGGCACCAAGTTGTGCTTAGCAAGGCCTTTCAACATGGCGGAGAAACCTGGTACGAGGTTGTGGATTCCAACCAGGGCCCCCAGCAGCGATTGTATTTAAGCAGCAAGGAACTGGGCGTCGTGCTGCAAGAAAATGGCGTGGCCTTCCGTCCGGAAACAGGAACGACTACTAAGTTCCTTCGCTAGCGCGGGGGCCAGATCAACAAGAAGTACGGCACCAAGTTCAATATCCCGGTGACCTATTATTCGCAGCTGATGGCCGTGGCCTACGGCGCCAGCGCCAAGGAAGCGGGGTTGGACGGCAATATCGTGCGCGCCACTCAGCTCGAAAAGATCGCAGCCAGCCCGGCGAAAAAGTAAACGGCAATCCTGTTTGCCACCACAAAAAGCCCGCTTTCGCGGACTTTTTGTTCCCGGGAACACGAGGCTGACCGAGGCATTCGCTCGCGCGTTGCCTATACTTGTTGAAACAAGCGGCAGCG
>JANLIB010000064.1 GCA_024653675.1 Gallionella sp.
CTCTCCCCCGACCCCTCTCCCGCAAGCGGGCGAGGGGGGACTTTGTTGGTGTTATGCACCGCTTTCCGTGGGCGGGGCGAATATCCGAATCTCACCGTGAAGAAGATTCCCAAGCAGGTGCTGTCGCGCTGCGAGTGGGGGCATGATGATTATTCGTTGCAGGTGGAGAATTTGCCGAAGGCTCCAGTTAAGTTTGGGCAGCAGGGGTTGTTTTGAAAAAAAATACTTATCCGCAGATTACGCAGATTTCCGCAGATTAAAAACAAACCATAAACATAAAACGGAAAATAAAACATGATTTTGTTGTTGGGTCTAATCTGCGTGAATCTGCGTAATCTGCGGATAAAGGGGTTCTGAATGAACAAGGACGAGCAAACCTTTGCGATTATTGGCGCGGCGATGGCGGTGCATCGGGAGCTTGGGCATGGGTTTCTTGAGGCGGTTTATCAGGAAGCCTTGGCTGTGGAATTCCAGTACCAAGGAATCCCGTTTGCACGGGAAGCTGAGTTGCCTGTCCATTATCGAGGCCAGCTTCTGGCAACTGGTTATCGTGCCGATTTTATTTGTTTCGGCGAGGTCATCACTGAATTGAAAGCGTTGGATCGGCTGACGGCAAAGGAAGAATCACAGGTCATCAACTACCTGAAGGCCAGCGGAAAGACACGTGGGCTGCTGCTGAATTTCGGCGCGAGAAGCCTCGAACATAAACGCCTGGTTTTGAATCTGCGTGAATCTGCGCAATCTGCGGATGGGGGGGATGAATGAACAAGAAGCGCGAAGTTTCCCTTACCCGCTCGTCGGCGGCGGAATATCTGACCTTTGTGGCGGCCACCGGCCAGGGGGGCGTGGAGGCACTGTATGCGGATGAGAATGTCTGGCTCACGCAAAAGATGATGGCAACGCTCTACGATGTGGAGACCCATACCATCAACTACCACCTGAAAAAAGTTTTTGCCGACAGCGAGTTGCAGGAGAGTTCAGTTATTCGAAATTTTCGAATAACTGCCGCAGACGGGAAGAACTACGACACGAAGCATTACAACTTGGCGGCTATCATTGCCGTGGGTTACAAGGTCAATTCCGAGCGCGCGGTGCAATTCCGCAAATGGGCAACGACCATCGTAGAGGAGTACACCATCAAAGCCTACGCGATGGATGACGAGCGCATTAAAAGCGGCGGCTCTGTTTTGACCGCAAAATACTTCGAGGAACAACTCCAGCGCATTCGCGAGATACGCCTGTCCGAGCGCAAGTTCTACCAGAAGATCACCGACATTTTTTCCACCGCCATTGATTACGATGTGACGGCGCAGGCCACCCAGCGGTTTTTCGCCACGGTGCAGAACAAGTTGCACTGGGCCATTCACGGCCAGACGGCGGCGGAAGTCGTGTACAACCGCGCTGATGCCGACAAACAGATCATGGGGCTGACCACATGGAAAGATGCGCCGCGCGGAAAAATCCAGAAATTCGATGTAGTGGTCGCCAAGAACTACCTGAGCGAAGACGAGATGGCACAACTAAGCCGCATGGTGAACGCTTATCTGGAAGTGGCTGAGGATATGGCGAAACGGCATATCCCTATGACCATGCAGGATTGGGAGACACGCCTGAACCGGTTCATCGAAGCTACCGATCGTGGCGTGTTGCAGGATGCGGGGCGCGTAACCGCCGAAATCGCCAAGGCCCACGCCGAAAGCGAGTTCGAGAAATACCGCATCGTGCAGGACCGATTGTTCGAGAGCGATTTCGACCGGGTGGTGAAGCAATTGGAGCACGCCGGAAAGAAGAATAAAGGGAAGCCCGAATGAACCGTCACGTCAATGCTATCGCCGGGCGCTTGAGTTTGCGCGCGCCGCAACGCCGCTCGCTGGAGATTCTGGATCGTATCACTGAAATCGTTCCGCCTAGAAAAGGGGCGGACGTTGCCGCCGCGCTGGAGATCATCCGTAGCGAGTTTCCCTCGGTAACCGACTTCGAGCGCGAGTTTCCTTCATTGTGCTTTGCGCTGGCCACTGGCGTGGGCAAGACGCGCTTGATGGGCGCATTCATCAGCTATCTGCACCTGGCGCACGGCATCAATAATTTTTTCGTGCTGGCACCGAACCTGACCATCTACAACAAGCTAATCACGGATTTCAGCGACCGCACGCATCCGAAGTATGTGTTCAAGGGGATTTCGGAATTTGCCATTGACGCGCCTTCCATTATCACCGGCGACAACTACGACCAGCACGATCCGGCTAGCGGCACGCTGTTCGGCGGGGTGCGGATCAACATTTTTAATATTTCGAAAATCAATTCCGAAGTGCGCGGTGGGAAGGCACCGCGCATCAAGCGGTTGTCGGAATACATCGGCGAGAGTTATTTCGATTATCTGGCCGGTTTGCCAGACTTGGTCATGCTGATGGATGAATCGCACCGCTATCGCGCGAGTGCCGGTATCAAAGCGATCAATGAGTTGAAGCCGATTCTGGGGCTGGAGCTGACGGCGACGCCGTTCGTGGAAGGTGCCAAGGGTGCAGTACCATTCAAGAATGTGATCGTGGATTACCCGCTGGGCAAGGCGATGGCGGATGGCTTTGTGAAAGAGCCTGCCGTTGTGACACGCAAGAATTTCAATCCGGCGGGAATGTCGCCGGAAGAGATCGAGCGCATGAAGCTGGAAGACGGTGTACGCCTGCACGAGAGCGTAAAGGTGGAGCTGGAAACTTTCGCCCGCGAAACCGATAACAAGATCGTCAAACCTTTCCTGCTGGTGATCGCGCGCGACACGACCCATGCAGGTTCACTGTTGGCGTTAATTCAGTCGGATGGATTTTTCGAGGGTCGCTACAAGGACAAGGTCATTCAGGTGGATTCGAGCCGCACCGGTGCCGAAGAGGAGGAAATGATCGAACGGCTGCTGAAGGTGGAACACACCGAAGAGCCAACGGAGATTGTCATCCACGTCAACATGCTGAAAGAAGGCTGGGACGTGACCAACCTCTACACCATCGTGCCGCTGCGCGCAGCCAATGCGCGCATTTTGATCGAGCAATCCATCGGGCGCGGCTTGCGCCTGCCGTATGGCAAGCGTACCGGCGTGACTGCCGTGGACAGGCTGAATATCGTCGCGCATGACAAGTTCCAGGAAATCATCAACGAGGCGAACCGGCCCGATTCCGCTATTCACCTGAAGGCGGTGATACTGGATGACGATGACTTCGGCCAGAAGTCGGCGACCATCGTTTCGCAATCGCAACTCGCTGCCAAGCTGGGTTTGAAACCAGCCGATGCCACTGCCAGCACGAAGATGGCCGGTCAGGATGTGCAGCCCGTCTTCACCAAGCCGGAAGAGCAGAAAGTCGCGCAGATTGCTTACGACGTGATACGCAAGATGGAGAATCAGCCGACGGCTGTGCCGACGCTGGCGCACTTGAAAACCCCCGAGGTTCAGGCAGCTATCGTCAAAGCTGTGAAAGAGCAGCATCGCCCCACACAGATGGAGCTGGAAGGCGTCACCGAGCAGCCTGATTTCGCCGCTGTTGTAGCAAGGACAGTCGAACTGGTTACGCAACAGACGATAGAAATCCCGCGCATTCTGGTCGTACCGAAAGGCGAAGTGAAGGCAGGATTCAAGCCGTTCACCCTGAAGCTGGATACGCTGAAATATCCGGCGGTATCCGATGATCTATGGATACAGCACCTGCGCACCGGCCAGCGGGATGAGGTATCGCTGGGTGTTGGCGGTATTGAGGAGAAACGGATAGAGGATTATGTCGTCAGCGGTTTGATGGATTTTGACGATGTCTCTTACGACGATCAGGCTGATTTGTTGTACGACCTGGCCAAGCAAACCGTTAAGCACCTTTGCAGCTATCTAAACGAGGATGAAGCCCGCAAGGTGTTGCGTTGCTATCAACGCGATATTGCCAAATTTATCCATGCGCAGATGCAGGATCATTTCTGGGAAGAGGAGGTCGATTACGAGGTGGTGGTGAGCAAGGGGTATGTGGAACTCAAGCCCAGCGCCTACACCTATTCGGTCAATGAGCCAACTGCGGATTACCGTGTCTCGCCCGATGATAAGAGCAATATGTCGAAGTATGTTTTCGGCGGCTTCAAGAATTGCTTGTACCCGGTGCAAAAATTTGCCTCGGAAGCAGAGCGTGTGCTGGCAGTTATCCTTGAGCGCGATTCGCAGAAGTGGTTCAAGCCAGCCAAGGGACAATTTTTGATTTTCTACAAGCAGGGAGCAGACCACCCCGAGTATCAGCCGGATTTTGTGGTCGAGGCAAGAGACGCAATCTACATGCTGGAGCCCAAGGCCAGCAACCAGATGGATGATGTGATTGTTTTGGCCAAGAAGGAAGCGGCAATCAAGTGGTGCAAAAATGCTTCTGACTATGCGCTTGCCAATGGCGGCAAGCCTTGGCGCTATGTGCTGATCCCGCATAATGCGATAGCGGTGAACATGACGCTGGATGGATTGGCGAGGCAATATGGTCGGTGTGATGCCTGATCTATTTGCGCCTAACGCACCCGCCGCGCCGCT
>JANLIB010000066.1 GCA_024653675.1 Gallionella sp.
ATTTAGGCTCTGAGCCTGTGGTTTTACGGAACCTCAAGTTTAATCCACGTCGCTTGAGGTGCGGTAGGTCAATACATGATGTCTAAGCGAGACAAGGCGTGAAAGAAATTTTAGCGCGCCGCATATGTTTGATATGTAAGCGTTAAAATTTCTTGAGCAACGCCGTATCGCGACGGGGTTTGGATTAATAGAGGTGCCCCGTAGTAATTCCCCCAGCCCACCAGATGTTCCGGTGGGCTTTTTTCGCCGCTCGAAAGCGCAGAGATCCCTTTCCAATCTGAGAGGAAGTGGCAATATTGATGCGGTACAATGTGTTTCCATACGCTGAGGAGTGAATCATGTTGCGAAATTCATGGGTTGCGCTAATGCTGTTCGCCGGATTAGTCCATGGCGCCCTGGCGGCGGGCGACCACATGGTAGTTTTCAGCAAGGCGGGCAGTTTTGACGATGTCAGGGACGCGGTCGACATGGCAATTACAGACCGTGGGATGGTGGTCAATAATGTTGCGCATGTTGCGGAGATGCTGGAGCGTACCGGCAAGGATCTGGGGGATACGAAGCAGATTTTCCTCAAGGCTGAAGCGCTGGAGTTCTGCAGTGCTGTGGTGTCGCGCAAAATGATGGCGGCTGATCCGGACAATATCGTGTTTTGCCCCTATGTCATCTCCGTTTATGTGGTGCCGGAAAAGCCCAACGAAGTCAGTGTGGCTTACCGCAAGCCTCAGGCGGCAGGTTCCCCTGACTCGCAAAAGGCGCTCAAGGCGGTGGATGAACTTCTCTCAGATATTATCAAGGAAGCGCTGAAGTAGCGCTCCGCTTGCCCGTGACTGTAGCTGGCGGCGACGAGTCGCCGCATTCCCGTAAGCATGGCAAATATATGTTGTTTGACATCGTCAATCGGCGTAGCATAAATCCTGCACTTTCTGTGCTGGAGTGGGTATGCGGCGGAATGAATCCATTACACTATTCAGCGAAATGTAACGTCCAGGACTTGCATGCCGTTCAAAGAGCAGTTGTGGTATTGCGGGGTAATCATCTTTTCATCTTTCTACTACAGGGGGAGTTATGAATAAGCTAAGGTTCCAAACATTTACCATCGCCTTCATCACCGGGTTGACGCTATCTTCCGCGCCCGTTCAAGCTGCGGGCGATAATCATTCCCGCAATCTGGCCGCGTCATGCGCCGCCTGCCACGGTACCGACGGGCACAGTGTCGCGGGCACGCCTGTCCTGGCCGGGATGGACAAGAAACTTTTCGTCACCCAGATGAAGGATTTCAAATCCGGCGCGAGAACAGGCACGGTTATGAATAATCATGCCAAGGGTTACAGCGACGAGGAATTTGAAAAAATGGCCGATTTCTTTGCAGCCCAGAAACGTTAGGAGACCCAGTAAAGCATCCGGAACGTTCAGAAACAACAATCGAAAGGAGCAAATCATGTCATTAGATCGTCGCGATTTTTTGAAACTTGGTGCAGCAGGGATTGTGGTGGGCGTGTTTCCGGGCTGTGCAACTTCAGCCGGTGAAATCGTCAGAAAAAATGGGCAGCGCGTAGTCATTGTGGGCGGCGGCTTTGGCGGGGCAACGGCAGCCAAATATATCCGCATGTGGGGTGAAGAGAAGATCGAAGTGGTACTGGTCGAACGCAACACACAGTTCATTTCCTGCCCGATGAGCAACACGGTGCTGGGCGGCAGCCGTACCATTAATGACCTCACATATAACTACGATACCCTGAAGAAGAAGTATGGCGTCAAGCTGGTGCATGGTGAGGTGACGGCCATTGATCCGCAAAAACAAACTGTCATACTGGCGGATGGCTATCTCAGCTATGACCGGCTGATTGTCGCGCCGGGCGTCGATTTCATGTTCGACCAAATCGAGGGGCTCAACGCCAGGGTGGCCGGGGAGAGTCTTCCGCATGCATGGAAGGCCGGCGCGCAAACGGTGATGTTGAAAAAACAGATCGAATCCATGCGCGATGGCGGAGTCTTTGCGCTTTCCATTCCCAAGGCTCCCTACCGTTGTCCGCCGGGGCCGTATGAGCGCGCCTGCCAAGTGGCTTTTTATCTCAAGAATAACAAGCCAAAATCCAAGGTGCTCATACTGGATGCCAACCCCGACATCACCTCGAAAAAGGGACTGTTCACCGCAGCCTGGAAGGAGCTGTATCCGGGCATGGTGGAATATCGGGCCAACGCCGCAGTGATGAAAGTCGACGTGGCGGGAAGAATCGTTAAGACCGAGTTCGAGGATGTAAAAGCCGACGTGCTGAACATCATCCCGCCGATGAAAGCGGGCATGGTTGCAAATATGGCGGGTCTGGTGGGGGCGGAAAGCCGCTGGTGCGCTGTGGATTTCCTGAGTTATGAATCAAAATTGCAAAAGAACATTCATGTCATCGGCGATTCGGTTCTGGCGGCACTGCCAAAATCCGGCCATATGGCGACCTCTCATGCCAAGGTATGCGCCGCCGCCATCATCGAGTTGATGCAAGGCAGGCAACCTGACGCCAACCCGAGCATCGCCAACACCTGTTACAGCATGGTGAGCAACAACGAAGCCATGCATGTAGCCCATGTGTACCGCTTCAATGCCGAAAAGAAGGAGATGATCGCGGCGGAAGGTGGCGGTGTCTCGGCCGCACGTTCGGAGATTGAGGGAACGGTGGCCAATTACTGGCTCAAGAACGTATTGGCGGATGTCTTGCTCTAAAAGGCATATCAAGCAGGGGATGCCGGGCATGGAAACACTGCCCGGCATCCCTCGTGAATTTGGTATCGCCGAATATGTAAACTGACACATTCGGGGTTTAATTGTTGCCTGGCTTTGCCGCTGGCAATAGTGAGTTTTGCGTTTACCCGAAGTACAAATAACTCCAACGGGTTATCCCCTTTACCCATAAAGGGTATGGACGCTGGCAAGTTGGATATTCCTATAATGCACCCCCAACGATGCCGACATGCGAATATGAATCCGGCTTTGCAGAGTATCTTTTTATAATTTGCAGGAGATATAAATATGAATTTTGACAAGGAATTTGACGCAAGCGGCTTATCCTGCCCTTTGCCTATCCTGAAGACCAAAAAAGCGCTGGCCGACATGGCTTCCGGACAAGTACTCAAGCTGGTAGCCACAGATAGCGGAGCCATCAAGGATATGCAGGCTTTTGCCGACCAGACCGGGAATCCCCTGTTGTCCTCGGCCGAAGAAGGCGGGAAATACATTTTCTTCATGAAGAAAAAATAAGCTACTGCTGCAATCAAAAACAAACTCTCAAGGGGAAATAAATGGCAAAGAAAATGGCAATTATTGCATCAAAGGGCACGCTGGACATGGCTTATCCGCCGTTCATCCTGGCCTCGACCGCCGCCGCTTTGGGTTTTGAAGTGCAGGTGTTTTTTACCTTCTACGGATTGCAACTGTTGCGCAAGGATCTGTCGAGCGTGATGATCAGCCCGCTGGCCAACCCGGCGATGCCGATGCCGGTGCCGATGCCTGTGGTGGTGCAAATGCTGCCCGGCATGGAATCCATGGCGACCATGATGATGAAGCAAAAACTCAAGAAGCACGGCGTAGCCTCGCTGCAGGAATTGCGCGAAGTATGCATTGAAGCTGGCGTGAAATTTATCGCCTGCCAGATGACGGTCGATCTTTTCGAATTTGACAAGAGCGAATTTATCGACGGCGTCGAATGGGGCGGCGCAGCGATGTTCCTGGGATTTGCCGGGGAGACTGACATCTGTCTGTTCGTTTAACGGGTATATTTTGCAGTAGCAGGGCTTGGGTATTTATCAATCAACTGGGGAGTTATTTCATGAAAATAAATAAAATCGCTGTTTCGCTGATCGCTGCCGGCGTGATGGCATCGCCGCTGGCATATGCCACAAACGGCATGAATCTTGAAGGTTATGGCCCTGTTGCCTCGGCAATGGGCGGCGCGTCCATGGCCTATGACAACGGCACCGCCGCCGTCATGAACAACCCCGCCACCCTCGGGCTGATGTCCGAGGGCAGCCGCGCCGATGTCGCGCTGGGCATTCTGGCGCCGAGCATCACTTCAAATTACACCGGCATGCCTTCGGCTGATTCATCCGCAACGGCCTTCTACATGCCGGCCATAGGCTATGCGCACAAATCCGGCAAAATGACCTACGGCGTGGGCGTGTTCTCCCAGGGCGGCATGGGCACCGAATATGACGCCAACTCCTTTCTTGCAGCTGGCTCTGGCAAAGAGGTGCGCTCCGAAGTGGGCGTGGGCCGCTTTATCGTTCCCCTGGTTTATCAGGTCGACGACAAGATCACCGTCGGCGGCAGCCTGGACTTCGTGTGGGCCGGGATGGACCTGAAGATGGCGATGTCGGGTGCACAGTTCGGCGATATGGTGGCGGGGCTGGGCGGCACGCAAACCTACGGTACCGTCAGTGGTTCTATGGCAAACACGCTGGTGGGCGCATTTACCGTTCCGCAGGCAATGTGCGGAGGCGTGCCCTGCCTTTCATCCATGAATTGGGCTAGGGTAGATTTTTCGGACAACGGTGATTTCACCGGTCAAGCCAAGGGAAACGGTGGCGCCTTCAAGCTGGGCGGCACCTACAAGGTCAACTCTCAGTTGACCCTGGGCGCAACCTACCACAGCAAGACCGCGCTGGGCGATCTCACCACTAGCGGAGCCGAGATGTCGATGAACGTCGTTGGCCCGGCAACCGGTGGTGTTGCTGCCAGCATCCCCGTAACTGGCAGTATCACGGTCAAGGATTTCCAGTGGCCACAAACCATCGGTTTCGGCGCCGCTTATCAGGCCAGCGATAAATTGCTGCTGGTCGCCGATTACAAGAACATCGGCTGGAAAAATGTGATGAAGGATTTCAAAGTGACCTTCACAGCAAACGCAGTTCAGACTAATCCTAATGCTGTGGCTTTTGGTCTGGGCGGGCAGGTTGTGGACATGACCATGATCCAGAACTGGGAAGACCAGAACGTGTTCGAGATTGGCGGCGCATACAAAATGGATGATGCGCTTACCTTGCGCGCCGGAATCAACGTGGCCAATAACCCGGTGCCTGACAAATACATGAACCCGCTGTTCCCGGCGATTGGCGAGAACCACGTTTCCCTGGGGGCTGGTTATGTCATCAGCAGCGCTTCAAGCGTGGATTTCTCGTATGTACAAATGCTGACCAAGACAGCTACCGCCACCGGCACGCCTCTTTCGGTTGACTTCGGCGGATACAGCGCGCAGATAATGTATAGCCACAGGTATTAAAAGATACGGCAGAGGACTGAATGAGAAAGCCCGCAGCGATGCGGGCTTTTTTCTTGGGCAGAAGTTAAGCGCAGCTATCCGGCGATGCGGTCGTAATAGCGCGCGCGATAGAGCAAACGAGTATGTCCAGGAGTATCGCTGAATTTGGCGCGGTCATGCAGCACGTTGTTGCACAACAGCCCCATGCCGGGTTCGAGCCGCGCGTGGAAGATGTGCGGCACGTCCGAAGCGAGCAGTCTTTCCAGTGCGGCTACCGCAGCCAGTGTATCCGCGTCCTGCTTCCATACTATGCTGCGGGTGCGTGCGGTATAGCGCATGTGCAGATGACCTGCCGCATCCAGCGAGAACACCGGGCCGCTCTGTGCGCCGCGCACGCCGTCGGTTTCATCCACACGTTCCGGGATGGTCATCGCGTCCATGGCAGAGAGCGCGCGGATATGTCGCGGGTCGTCGTCGCGCAGCAGCAAGTAAGCCATTTCGTGATCCATCAGGCGGTTCTCGCCGCCGCTTGCGGCGCTGCGCACGCAATGCAATACCATGGCGCGGATGGTGCGCTCCGGCGGATTGTAGTAACCGTCGGTATGCCATTTGATAGTGCGATCGGTGTAGGGGATGTAGTGGTGGCGCGTGCCGTCGTCGAAAACGCGGATCTCGGAGACCCCGTCTTCGCCCGCCAGCCAGTTGGCGTCGAGATGCGCCAGCCCGAACTGTCCGCCTGTCAGGCGCGGGATGTCGGTATCGGCCTCGTGCAGCGAACTGGCATAGATGGCCATGTTGCAGCGGCGGATACGTTCCGCCAGCGCGGTGTGTTCGTTCGGCGTCAAGGCGCGCGGATCACCCACTTCGACGATCAGTTCATCCACCGAGGCCGGCGCGGCAGCAAGTTTTGCCTCACGCCAGCGAAGATAGGCAGTAGTGTTATTGAGACCGAATGGGTTTTGCATTGGCTATGTAATTCCAATTCCAGAAGAAAAGTGCATTTGTAGGGCGGGCTACGCCCGCCATGGCGGGTGGAACCCGCCCTACGCAAGAAGCACTTCTAAATTAGAAATGGAATAATTCCAATTCTCAATCAATAGTGAAATATCGCAGGGGCGTGATTCATCACGCCCTGATTCATTCATGTGCCAAAAGGGCGCGATGAATCACGCCCCTACCGTCAGGTCTTTCATGGTCTTTTCCACCATCTCCACAGCTTCCGGCGCTGCTATGCTCATCATCTGATCTATAACCCACTCGACATCTTTTTCGTCCATGACTTCGCGCATACAGTAGGCGAGGTAACGGGTGAACGCGAAATCAGGACCATCGCTGCCGTAGTTGAAGCCGGCATATTCTCCGGCGCGCCGGTTGAGTTTGTCTATGAAATGCTGTTTATGTACAGCGATGCTGTCACCCATCAACCGGCTTTGGTTCTCGGCCAGGGTTTCCGCGACGCGGTTCGCCAATGCGCTGGTAAAGGCAAAACGCGCTTCGGCAGATAGTTGGCGATAGGCGATGCGGTCGGCGACCTGGATCAGGAACACCAGGAATTCGGTGAGAAATGAAAAATACTGCGGGCCGATGGCGATCTCGAAATTTGCCTTGCGGGTATTTTTGAGCGCGTTATCAGCGATGCGCCAGATGGTAAACGCCAATGCGCCGGCAATTTCCTGCGGTGTTTTTTCCTGCTCACTTTTGAACCAATGGCTTTTGATGCGCATTTCAGGCGAGCTTCAAGCCCGGATCAGCCCTTTTGCAGGAGAAACTCATACTCTCCCGCTGCCACCTCGACAGTGCCGATGATTTTTACATGAGTCATGCCGGCCCAGCCGGTGATGTCGGAACGGATGCCGGGACAGTTGCTGACGAGCTTGAGGATATCGCCGGAATTCATGCCGTTCAACAGCTTCTTGGCCTCCACGATGGGGCCGGGGCAAAGCACGCCGCGAATATCGAGTATCACGTTCGCTTTGCGCTCCGTTCCTTTGCCCTTCATGATGTAATAACCGGTGCCGCCATCCGGCATCGCTTCTGTTTTCAATACGTTATTGCGGGTCTGTTCCGCCCAGGCAAAAAGGTCGTCCCTGGTGCCAGGACAATCCGAGATCAGCAGCAGTATTTGCTCGTTTTTCAGGTCGTCGACCACGCGCTTGGCGCCGAGCAATGGGGCGGGACAGGTCAGACCGCGCATATCCAGTTTGATATTGGCTTGCAAGTTTTGAGTGCTCATAATTAAATGTCCTGTTGGTTATTGAACCGCCGGCATTCGAGTTCCCATTTCAATATCCGCCCTTGCCATAGGGCTGCGGCAAGCCGGCAACTTTTGCTCCTTGCTTGGCCGGCCCGGTCGGAAATAAATCATACAGGGCTTTGCTGTCCGCTTCCGGCCAGAATTCATTGACGTCTTTCAGCATGTTGCGGAAATTGGGCGTGTGCCCATGTTCGCGGAACTGGTCGCGCATGTAATTGATGACTTCCCAATGCCTGGGCGTCAGCTCGATGTTTTCTGCCGCCGCAATGATGTTTACGATTTCATCGCTATAGTCCGGCTCCAGTAAGTAGCCGTCGGCGTCGGTTTCGATTTCATTTCCTGCAACTGTATATCCCATGACTAACCTCCATCAAAAAAAAGAAACCACAAAAATCAACCTTAAAACCTCTTTTCATCCACGAAAAACACGAAAGTCACGAAATCAATCAATTGGTTACCAAGTGTGGCGAATCACCCGATAGGTGCAGCCACTTGCTGTGGCGTTTATTTGAATATGTTCGTGCTTTTCGTGGACAACTGGGTCTCCTAGGATCAATCTTCACTCAACCCTGAAATCACTTTATAAGGTATGAAAATGCCGCAACCAAACTGCCTGTCTTCTCCCAGCCCCAGATATTGCAATTGTAGCGATGCCTCGGCTTTCAGGTCATGCAGAACCAGGCTGTAACCCTGGATAGACTTCTGACCGCCGTTGATGGCAAGACGCTTGCCACAAATCAATTTGCCGGTAACGCCCAATTCCCCCATCTGTTTTTTGATGTCTTCCATGAAAAGGATTTCATCGCTGGCGCCAGTCACCAGCTGGGCGTGAATGGTGGGATAGGGCTGAATGGCGCGTGTCTTCGCAGCCCCCAGGCGCACAGTGTTTCCGGTTATTTCAAGCTGCTGTCCTGTCAGGCGCGAGGCAACAAGGTCTGCGAGTGTTGCCGGCACGCGCATCACCAGTTTGGCGCGTTTGGGCAGCAGCAGTTCCTCGTTGTTTCCCGTACCGCGCAACGGCAATACCCCGACCGGCTTTTCCGCAGCGAGCTGCGGGACACGGTGTATCAGCGCCTCCCATAATGCAAAAGGATAAGCAGCAGGCAGTGTGCCGCCATCGAGATCGAACACCATGTCGACCATCTCGGTAATATTATTTCCGGTCATTTGCTGCCGGCCTCTGGGAATCTGACCAGCGTTGCATGGCAACTGCCCAAAGCCGCGCCGTTTCAGGATCTATGTCAAAAACCGTAAAACGCTTGCCTTCACGAATGCGAATACGCAACAAGCTCATGCCGCCCTTGATATGATCCACCTGTTGCAATTCGATTTCCTGGCTGCCTAAAGGGACCTTGAATTTCGTTAACTCGCTGATTTGTGTCATTCCGGTTTCCTTTGATCAGGATTAATTGCAGATGCTCCTCAGATCATTATGAACAAGGTATTATTGCGTACCGAAGTTTATCGTTAATATGCCTGTCATTGGAATACTACTGGGGGAAGCCGAACCACTACCCGTAAGGGTTATTGATGATAGCCGCTAAGGGTAATGGAATGCTTGAGGCGATACATCGTAATATTCTAATACATTAAGCATGGGCATACCGCGAGACAGCAGCGGCAGTGTTCAGACAGATCACCCAGATTTAAAAAACAAGCCCCGCACCTGCCGGGTCATTAATCGTTTGCCGGCAGCAAGCTACGGGCAACGCGACTGAAAGGAAGATTGTTATGGCCAAGAAAATGCATGATACCCCGAACCTCGACCAACTCGAGGATGGTCCGTGGCCCAGTTTCGTGACCGGCTTGAAAGCGCTGGCCAGGGACAAGGATTATGTAGTTGACCTGCTTGGGCAGCTTGAAACATCTTACCGGACAAAGAAGGGTTACTGGAAGGGCGGAACGGTTGGCGTGTTCGGCTATGGCGGCGGCGTTATCCCGCGCTTTACCGAGCTCAAGGATGAAAACGGCCAGCCCGTTTACAAGGACTGCGCCGAGTTTCATACGCTGCGCATCATGCCGCCTCCCGGCATGCACTATGACACCAAGGTGTTGCGTGACATGTGCGATCTCTGGGAGAAACATGGCTCCGGCCTGATCGCATTTCACGGCCAGTCCGGCGACATCATGTTCCAGGGCGCGACCACGGAAAATGTCCAGAAGGCATTCGACGAAATCAATGAAATGGGCTTTGACATGGGAGGCGCCGGCCCAGCAGTGCGCACCTCCATGTCGTGCGTGGGATCTGCGCGCTGCGAACAATCCTGTTACGACGAAGCCAAGGCGCACCGCACCGTGTTGAACACTTTCCTCGATGATATGCATCGCCCCTCTTTACCGTACAAATTCAAGTTTAAGTTTTCCGGATGCCCGAACGATTGCATGGATTCCATACAGCGTTCGGATATGGCCGTAATCGGGACATGGCGCGACAATATCCGCACCGATGCGGAATTGGCGAAAAAATGGTTTGCCAAGCACGGCATGGACGAGCTGGTGAACGACGTGGTTGCGCGTTGCCCGACCAAGACCTTTCAGCTCAAGAAAATCAAGGATGTCAAGAGCGGCCCAACCATTTCCAGTGTTGCCGTGAATGATACGCATGCGATAGAAATCGAAAATCGCGATTGCGTGCGATGCATGCATTGCATCAACGTGATGACCGGCGCGCTGGCTCCCGGAAAAGACAAGGGCGCCACCATATTGATGGGAGGCAAACGCACGCTCAAGATAGGTGATTTGATGGGCACCGTAATTATCCCGTTCATGAAGCTGGACACGGATGAAGACATGGCAAAGCTGGTCGATCTCGGCCAGCGCACCATCGACTTCTTTGCGGAAAATGCGCTTGAACACGAGCGCACCGGAGAAATGATCGAGCGTATCGGCCTTGCCAGTTTCCTTGAAGCGATGGAAATTGATGTGGACCCGAATATGATTTCCACACCCCGCACCAACCCATACGTCCGCGCCGATGGATGGGATGAAGAGGTTGCCAAGATCAAAGCCAGAAAACAAGCCGCCGCTTAAGGAGAATAGATCATGAATCAAGCCGTTCAAGCCGAAAAACCTGCCGCAAAGCGCAAACCAAAAGAGACGGGCGTACCGGACAACAAGAAGTACCTCCATCCACTGATGGCGAAGAATTACGGCAAGTGGAAATATCACGACCGTCCCCGCCCCGGCGTGCTGCGGCATGTGGCGTATAGTGGCGATCAGATATGGACGGTGCGCGCCGGCACGCAGCGGCAAATGGACGTTGGCACCATCCGCAGGTTATGCGATATCGCCGACAAATACGCTGAAGGTCACGTGCGTTTTACTATTCGCTCCAACATCGAGTTCATGGTCTCCAAGGCTTCAATGGTTGACCCGCTGATCGCCGAACTGGAAAAACACGGTTTCCCGGTCGGTGGAACCGGCAACTCCATTTCGATGATTGCCCATACGCAGGGCTGGTTGCACTGCGATATTCCGGGTACGGACGCTTCCGGCGCGGTCAAGGCGTTGATGGATGATCTGATTGTCGAATTCAAACGGGAGGAAATGCCCAACCGTGTGCATATTTCAACATCCTGCTGCGAGATCAACTGTGGCGGGCAGGCGGACATCGCAATCGTCATACAACATACCAAGCCGCCGGTGATCAACCACGATCTGGTCGCCAATATATGCGAACGTCCGACGGTCGTGGCGCGTTGCCCTGTTGCGGCGATACGTCCGGCTATGGTGAATGGCAAACCTTCCCTGGAAATCGATGAAACCAAGTGCATGTGCTGCGGCGCCTGTTATCCGCCCTGTCCGCCGATGCAGATCAACGATCCGGAGCATTCCAAACTGGCGATCTGGGTGGGCGGAAAGAATTCCAACGCGCGCGGCAAGCCGACTTTCATGAAAATGGTATTGTCCGGCTTACCCAACAATCCGCCGAGATGGCCCGAAGTTTCCGAGGCGGTAAAAAATATACTGCACGTTTACAAGGAAGATGCCCGCCCATGGGAACGCATCGCAGACTGGATCGAGCGTATCGGCTGGCCGCGTTTTTTTGAAAAGACCGGGTTGCCGTTCACCAAGTATCTGATCGACGACTGGCGCGGCTCGCGCGCCACCCTCAATGCCTCGACTCATATTCGCTTCTAACCGGGAGTGGCCGCATGAAATTCGGTATTGTCGTTAACGAAGGTCCCTATCAACACCAGGCCAGTGATACAGCCTACTTGTTCTGCAAGGCGGCCATTGCAAAAGGCCATGAAGTGTGGCGCGTGTTTTTCTATCACGATGGGGTGAATAACTCATCGAAGTTGACCGAGCCGCCCCAGGATGACCGCCATATCGTGAATCGCTGGAGCAAGCTTAACGAGGAGCAAGGCGTGGATCTGGTGGTTTGCGTGGCGGCTGCATTACGACGCGGCATCAAAGAGGATAACCTGGCGAAAGGCTTCCGCATTTCCGGCCTCGGCCAATTGACTGAAGCAGGCATCCAGACCGACCGCACGGTCGTGTTTGGCGATTGAGGGCGGCTGGCATGAGCGAAGGTAATAGCATCAAGAAATTCATGTTCGTCAATCGCAAGGCGCCTTATGGCACGATTTACGCGCTCGAATCGCTGGAAGTCGTGCTGATCACTGCCGCCTTTGACCAGGATGTGTCGCTGGTATTTCTCGATGACGGCGTTTATCAATTGAAGAAGGGTCAGCAGACCAAGGGCATAGAGACCAAGAACTTCTCGCCCGCTTATCGCGCGCTGGAGGGCTACGATGTCGAGAAACTCTATGTCGAAAAGGAATCTCTTGAAGCGCGCGGCCTGAGCGAAGCAGACCTGCTGGTTGATGTCACCGTCCTGAGCTGCAAGGAAATGGGTGAATTGATGAACCAGCAGGATGTGGTTCTGAGTTTCTAAGAGGAATCGTTACATGCTGCATATCATCAACAAATCACCGCTGACAAACAATTCGCTTGATAGCTGTTTGCGTGTTGCCCAACCCGGCGGGGAAATATTGCTTATTGAAGATGCGGTTTATGCGGCCACATCCGGCAATGCATTTGAGAGCAAAATACGCGAGGCGATGGGGCGTTTCAAGGTCTATGTTTTACAGCCTGATCTTGAAGCCCGCGGACTTGCCGATCGCCTCATTGCAGGTGTTTCACCCGTGGATTATGGCGGTTTTGTCGATCTTGCCGCGTCCAATAATAACTGCCAATCCTGGCTGTAGCTTTCGTTAATATAAGGAGAATTACCATGTCCAACATCGAAGTCGAAGGGAAATCTTATGAAACAGACGAGGAGGGCTATCTCGTCAATCTTTCCGACTGGAATACGGCAGTAGCCAACTATCTCGCCAAGACTGAAAACGTCGAAATGACAGACCAGCATTGGGAGGTCGTCAATTTTCTGCGCGAATATTTTGAGGAATACCAGATCGCCCCGGCGGTTCGTGTGTTGACCAAAGCGATCGGCAAGAAACTTGGCGCAGACAAAGGCAACAGCGAGTACCTGTACGGCCTGTTCCCCTACGGGCCTGGCAAACAGGCCTGCAAAATCGCCGGTTTGCCAAAACCAACAGGCTGTATTTGACATCAGAGGACAGAAGACAGAAGACAGAGGACAGGAATGCAGGTTCTAACCCCTGATTCTGCTTCCTGGCAACTGGCACCTGACACCCGTCCCCTACCGATGAGCATCTTATTCGCAATTCTGTTTTACCTTGCCACCCTGGTGTTTGTCGTGGGTTTGCTCTACCGCATCGGCGTTTATACACGCACCCCCGCACCGCTTAAAATTCCCACCACTCCGGCCCCCACCACCACCGGCGGCGTGGTGTTGCGCATGGCACGCGAAGTGTTGTTTTTTGAAAGCCTGTTCAAGTCGAATTTGTGGACCTGGGGTCTGGGCATGCTGTTCCACGCCAGCCTGGCATTGGTACTGTTGCGTCACCTGCGTTATTTCACCGAACCGGTTTGGGCATGGGTGGCGTTCATTCAACCGTTCGGCAAATATGCGGGCATTACCCTGCTGCTGGGCGCAGCCGGACTGTGGGCGCGCCGCCTGTTCGTCGAGCGTATCCGTTACATCTCCACCCCCTCCGACCACCTGATGCTGGCGTTGTTCTTCGTGATCGCCATTTCCGGCCTGATGATGACGTTTGTCGCGCACCCCGATGTGGTTGCGGTGAAAGGGTATTTTCTCGGATTGATGAGTTTCAACTGGCAGGCATTGCCTTCCAGCGCTGGTCTTTATGTTCACCTGCTGATGGTTGCGGCGTTGTTGATGATTTTCCCGATCAGCAAATTGTTGCATGCTCCCGGCGTGTTCTTCTCCCCCAGCCGCAACCAGACGGATAATCCGCGCGAGAAACGCCATATCGCAGCCTGGGCGAAACAACTGGAATCGGAGAGCTGACATGGCGGATATCGCCGCGCCGGCCTATCGCATTATCCCCATCATCCCTGCATTGAAGCCGGGGGCGATGGAAGGGGTCAGATCGTTCGTGGCGAACGAAAAGATCCAGGAAGCGATCGGCTTTCCCGGACAACTGGTCGAAGACTGGCATGACCGGGCGATAGCCAGGATGGGCGAACTGCTCGGCAAGTACCGCTCGCTCAAAGTGTATATGGATGCTTGCGTGCATTGCGGCGCCTGCTCCGACAAATGCCATTACTTCATCGGCACGCAGGACCCCAAGAATATGCCGGTGGCGCGCCAGGACTTGATGCGCAGCGTCTATCGCCGCTATTTTACACTGCCGGGAAAACTGTTCCCGAAACTGGTCGGCGCGCGCGACCTGACCCGCGAAGTGCTGGACGAGTGGTACACCTATTTCTATCAGTGTTCCGAATGCCGCCGCTGCTCGGTGTTTTGCCCTTATGGCATAGACACCGCAGAAGTCACGATGGCAGCGCGCGAAATACTCGACTCTGTCGGTTACGGCCAGAAGTATTCCAACGAGATCATCGGCAAGGTGCACAAGATCGGCAACAATCTCGGCCTGCCGGGACCCGCGCTCAAGGATACGCTGGAAGGACTGGAAGAAGACGTCAAAGAAGATACCGGTTTCGACGTGCGCTTCCCCCTCGACGTGAAGGGCGCGGAAGTATTGCTCATCACGCCTTCCGCCGATTTCTTTGCCGAGCCTCATATCGACGGCCTGATCGGCTATGCCAAGGTGTTTCATGCCACAGGCACCAGTTGGACGTTGTCCTCGATGGCCTCCGAGGCCGGTAACTTCGGCATGTTCATCGGCAATTACGAACAGTTGCGCAAGGTTGCGTTGCGAATCCGCGAAGCAGCGCTTGAACTGGGCGTAAAACGCATCGTGGTGGGCGAGTGCGGCCACGCGTGGCGCGTCGCGTACAGCTTCTGGAACACCCTGACCGGAGTGGGCGAAGGCGCCGACCCGAACGACCGCTTCGCCCAGATGCTGCAAAAACAGCTCGATCACCGTTACAGACAGCCGTCGCATGTCTGCGAATTCACCTGGGACATGATCCAGGATGAGCGTCTGACTTTTGACAAGTCGGCCAACGACAAATACATCATCACTTTTCACGATTCCTGCAACGTGGCACGCGGTTCCAGCATGGGCGGCTATCCCGGCGGGCAGTTCGATATTCCGCGCAATATCATCAAGGCGGTCGCCAATCACTTTGTCGAGATGTCCCCGGAAACCACGCACGAAAAAACATTCTGTTGCGGCGGCGGCGGTGGTCTATTGACTGACGACCTGCTGGATTTGCGCGTCAAGGGCTCGCTGCCGCGCATGGAAGTGCTGCAGCAGGTGGCGGACGAACAAGGCGTCAATTTCATGGCATGCATATGCGCTATCTGCAAGGCGCAGTTCACCAAGATCATGCCCATCTACGGATTCGATAGACGAATGGTTGGCGGGGTTCACCAATTGGTCAGCAATGCGATCAAGCTAGGCAACAAATAATAAGGAGACAGGCAATGTCATCAGTAATTGAAGCAACCCAAAAACTCACGTTCCGCCGCTACAAAGACGGGGACGACAAGGTTCACGGATTAAACCAGAAAATTTTCCAGGCAGGCTATACGCACAAATGCCCGACCTACATCCAGTCCACTCCGCCTTGCCAGGGAAGTTGCCCGTCGGGTGAAGATATTCGCAGCTATCTGGCCATTGTACGCGGCACGGAAAAACCGCCGGTGGGAGCCGATGGCAAACCGTCCATGCCCTGGCAGGAATATGCCTGGCGCCGCCTGACCGAAGCCAACCCGTTTCCCGCGATCATGGGACGTGTATGCCCGGCGCCGTGCCAGGGGGGATGCAACCGTACCGAGGTCGAGGGGTACGTTGGCATCAACTCGGTCGAACAGTTCCTCGGCAACTATGCCATCGAGAAAGGCCTCGGCTTCGCCATGCCCGCAGTCGAGACCGGCAAGCGCGTCGCCATCATCGGCGGCGGCGTGGCCGGCATGTCCGCCGCCTACCAACTGCGCCGCCGCGGCCACAGCTGCGTCGTCTTCGAATCCAGCAACAAGCTCGGGGGCATGCTGAGCTTCGGCCTGCCCGCCTACCGTACGCCGCGCGAAATCGTCGATGCTGAAGTCCAGCGCATCCTCGACATGGGGGTGGAAGTCCGGCTCAACACCCGTGTCGGCAAGGACGTGAGCATCGGCGATCTGCGGCGCAACTTCGACGCCGTATTCATCGGCATCGGCGCCCAGACCGGCAATGTTCTGGACATTCCCGGGGCCGATGCGCCGAACTGCACCGACGGCATTTCCTTCCTGCGCGAGTTCAATGAAGGCAAGCTGGAGCATGCCGGCAAACGCATCATCGTCATCGGTGGCGGCGATACCGCCATGGACGTCGCCGCCGTCGCACGCCGCCTCGGCACCTACGACGCGGATGCCGAATCACACGACCACGCCAAGGTGACCGTCGTCGCCCGCGAATGCGACGGCGGTCGCGGACAAAAGGGCGCGCAACATTGGCGCCAGAGCGCCGAAGTCATCATCGCCTATCGCCGCCACGTTCAGGAAATGCCCGCCTCCAAGCACGAGCTCGACGCCGTCATCCAGGAAGGCGTTGAAATCCAGCCCTGCGTCGCGCCGGTTTGTGTGGTGAAGGACGAGAACGGCATGGCCACCGCCCTGCGCGTCATCAAGGTCGATTGGGTCAACAAGAAGATGGTGCCGAAGGAAGGTTCGGAGTATGACATTCCCTGCAACCTGATCGTCTCCGCCGTCGGTCAGTCCGTGAACTGGGCCGGGCTGGACAAGTTCAAGAACGCGAAGAATCTGGCCAATGTCGACAAGAATTTCCAGGCCGTAGATCAGCCGGGCGTGTTCATCGGCGGCGACGCCATTACGCCGCTTCTGCTGACGACCGCGATCGGCCACGCCCGCATCGCCGCCGAAGGCATCGACGCCTATCTGTCCGGCAAACCGCTGGACAAGCGCCCCAAGGTCGACAAGAGCCTGTTCGACCTGCCGCGCAACATGGTCCAGTTTGGAGCAAAGATCGAGAAGAGCACGGAACCCATGCGCGGCACCGCTACCAGCAATGCCGCGATCCACAACTTCGACGACCGCTCCGAGCGCTATACGATTCCGGCCGAGGCGCTGTTCCTCGGCCACTTCACCTATACGCCGCGCAAAGAGCGCCAGATGCTGGCCATCGATGCGAACAACGTGCTGGGCAACATCGACGAACGCCTCATCGCCCTGACCGAAGCGCAGGCGCAGGCGGAAGCCAAGCGCTGCATGAGCTGCGGCATGTGTTTTGAATGCGACAACTGCGTGGTGTACTGTCCGCAAACTGCCGTGTTCCGCGTCAAAAAGAATCAGGCAACCCTGGGGCGCTATGTGGACACCGATTACAGCAAGTGTATCGGTTGCCATATTTGCGCGGATGTCTGCCCGACCGGTTATATCCAGATGGGTTTGGGCGAATAAATAAATGTCAAAGCTGATCGCATTGCTGGTGGTTTTCTGCTGTTGCGCATCTGCCGGCGCCACGGAAAGCTATCGTATGCCCAAGATCGATACGGGCAAGGGCGGCCAGTGTGTAAAAGAACCTCTGTGGATGCGCAAAAATCACATGCATCTGCTTTTGCACCAGCGCGATGAGACGGTGCGCAAGGGAATACGTGACGAGAAAATCACCCTGAAGAACTGTATCGAGTGCCATGCCAGCACCAGGGACGACAGTGTGATCGCGCGCGATGACAGCTTTTGCGTCGGATGCCATCGTTATGAGGCTGTGAAGATCGATTGCTTCGAATGCCATTCCGGCAAGCGCAAGAGCGCCTGGCTGCAGAAGGATGCAAAATGAACAGCATTGACACCCGCCGCAGGGGCTTCCTTAAAACATCGCTTGGCGCCGCCGCAGTTGCGATTGCGCCCGGGATGTTGTTGTTCGATATGGCGCACGGGAATTCCGAAGCTGTTTCAAGCAAGACACGCTGGGGCATGCTGATTGACACCGCGCAGTGCAAGGAAGGCTGCAATGATTGCGTGACCGCATGCAACCAGGAGAACGGCCTGTCCGGCAGCACGAACGTGCAAGCCCGTTCCCCTCTCCCCAACCCTCTCCCGGTGGAAAACCCCTCTCCTCAATCCTCTCCCGCAAGCGGGCGAGGAGGCGAACGAGAAAGGCTCTCTTCAAACCCTGCGGGCGAGGGGACAAACGACTCGCTGCGCGAGCCTCGTCTTAAGCCGACCGACTCGCAATGGATACGCAAGATCGAAATCAAGGAAATCGGCAGCGGGCGCAAGCTGTCGCTGCCGATGATGTGCCAGCATTGCGAACACCCGCCGTGCGTGGATGTTTGCCCAACCGGCGCTTCCTTCAAGCGCGCCGACGGTATCGTGCTGGTGGACAGGCATCGCTGCATCGGTTGCCGCTACTGCATGATGGCTTGCCCTTACAAAGCGCGTTCTTTCGTGCACGAGCCGCTGCATGACCAGAAGCCTGATGTGCCGCGCGGCAAGGGCACGGTGGAAAGCTGCACGCTGTGCGTGCATCGTGTGGATCAGGGCAAGCAGCCGGCCTGCGCTGAGGTCTGTCCCAACAAGGCTATCCTGTTCGGCAACCTGAATGACCCGGAAAGCGAAATTGCCCAAAAGGTGCGCAGCGTGGCATCCGTGCAAGTGCGTGCCGATCTGCGGCTGAACCCCGGTGTCCGTTATCAGGGATTATGAAATGAGCGCCCGTCCTCCGATGTATTTCAAAAACCGCCTTTACTACGCCTTGCTGGCGGCTGGCGGCTTGGTCGCCTTGCTTGGACTCTATGCGGTATACATGATGGAACATCATGGCCACATCGTTACCGGCATGAATAACCAGGTCGTGTGGGGCATGCCGCATGTGTTTGCAATTTTTCTGATCGTCTCTGCCTCAGGCGTGCTGAATGTCGCTTCCATCGGCTCGGTGTTCGGCAAGGCCATCTACAAGGCTCGCGCGCCGCTGGCCGGCCTGCTGTCCATCGCCATGCTGGCGGGCGGACTGACGGTGTTGATGCTGGACCTGGGCAGGCCGGACCGCATCATCGTCGCCGCAACCAATTTCAACATCACATCGGTGTTCGCCTGGAATGTGCTGCTGTATTCCGGCATGTTCTCGCTGGTGGCCGTTTATCTGTGGACGATGATGGAGCGGCGCATGAACTCATGGTCCAAACCGGCGGGACTCGCGGTGTTCGCCTGGCGCTTCATTCTCACCACCGGCACCGGCCTGATCTTTGCCTTTCTCACTGCGCGCCAGGCTTACGGCTCGGCCTTGCTGCCGCCGATGTTCATCGTGCTTTCCTTTGCCTGGGGGCTGGCGGTGTTCATGGTAGCGCAGACGGCGGTCTATGCATGGAACGGGAAAACGCTCGATCCGGCGATCCTGCAACGCATAATGAACCTGCTCGGCCTGTTCATTATCGGTTCGTTGTACATGGTCGCCACTTATCACCTGACCAATTTATATTTTGCGCACCAATCCGGTTTCGAACGTTTTATCCTGCTGGATGGCGGCATCTATCCGAATCTGTTCTGGTGGGGTTACGTGCTTTTTGGCAGCCTGCTGCCGCTGTTGTTGATCCATGTCCCTGGGCTGGGCAACAGCAGGTATGTCACGGCGGCTTCGCTGCTGGTCATTCTCGGCGCCCTTGCGTTGCTCTATGTATTCATCATCGGCGGGCAAGTCTACCCGCTCAATATCTTTCCGGGTTATGAGGTCAGCAGCAGCTTTGGCGATGGGCAGATCGCGAGTTACCGTCCTTCACTTTTTGAATTTCTGCTGGGTTTCGGCGGTCTGGCCATTGCTTTCATCATTACCGCGATCAGCGTGCATGTGCTGAATTTCATGCCGCAAGACAAACCCCACGTCGCTGACTGACCCCGCCGGAAGGTTGCCATGAACCGTATGCTGATTTCGGCAGCACACAAATCCTCCGGAAAAACCATGCTCAGCATAGGCCTGTGCGCCGCACTGAAAGCGCGCGGCCATACCGTGCAGCCATTCAAGAAGGGACCCGATTACATCGATCCGATGTGGCTCAGCCTGGCATCCGGAAATGGGGCTGCCGGACGCGCCTGCCGCAACCTCGACCTGTACCTGATGGAACACGACGACATCGCCGCGACCTTCGCGCGCCACAGCGCGGAAGTGAACCTGGTCGAGGGCAACAAGGGACTGTACGACGGGCTCGCGCTGGATGGCAGCAACAGCAATGCCGCTCTGGCAAAGCTGCTCGACCTGCCGGTGTTTCTGGTGATCGATGCGCGCGGCATGACGCGCGGCATCGCGCCGCTGATACTCGGCTATCAGGCGTTCGACCGCGATGTCGATATTGCCGGGGTGATCCTCAATAACCTCGGTGGATCGCGGCACGAAGCCAAGTTGCGCGCCGTCATCGAGCATTACACCGATGTGCCTGTGATCGGCGCGATTCACCACGACGAGCGGCTCGGCATCATCGAACGCCATCTCGGTCTGATGCCCAGCAATGAATCTCATGTCGCTGCGGCAAAGATCAAACAGATCGGCGAGGCCATCGCGGAACAGGTCGATCTGGGCAGGCTGCTCGCGCTGTCGCAAAAAGAACCTCTGTCCGTCCCGCACAAGGCCGAAGTGAGCCCGCTGCCCTGCGGCGAGAAAGTGAAAATAGGCATCGCACGCGACCGTGCCTTCGGCTTCTATTACGCCGACGACCTCGATGCGCTGGAAGCCGCCGGTGCGGAGCTGGTGCCGTTCGATGCGTTGCGCGACGCCTGCCTGCCGGAAGTGGATGCGCTGTATATCGGCGGCGGTTTCCCGGAAACCTGTGCCGCAGAACTGGAGGCCAACAGCACGCTGCGCGCCCAGATCAAACAGGCCATAGCAAACGGCATGCCGGCCTATGCAGAATGCGGTGGGCTGATGTATCTGTCGCGCGGCATCGAATATCAGGGGCGCACCTATCAGATGGTCGGCGCGATCCCCGGCGACGTGAAGATGCACGACAAACCTGTCGGGCGCGGCTATGTGCACCTGAGGGAAGATGAAGCGCATCCGTGGCCGCGCCCGAACGGGCCCGCGAAACAGATCCGTGCGCATGAATTTCACTATTCCAGCCTGGAGAACCTTCCGCCGGACATCCGCTTTGCTTACCGTGTCGAGCGTGGTTATGGCATAAATGGAAATCGTGACGGCATTATTCTGCACAACCTGCTGGCTTCCTATACCCATCTGCGCACCATCGGCAGTTGCTACTGGGCGACCCGGTTTGTCGCATTCGTCCGGCGGCAACGGGAACAACGGCATTTGGAATCAACTTATTCCAATGAACACGCGATATGACCCAGAATCGTTATCAGGCCGCCATCGCCGCTTTCGACCAGGCCAACGCGGAAGACCCGAACACGGAGATGGCCGATGGCAAGGAATATCCCAAGGAGTTGCTTTACGCACAGCGCATGAGCGAAATGCAGGAGCGCTATGCCCCCGGAGCATCGGAGGCGCTGAAACTTGCGGTGCGCGCCCAGCACATCCAGCGCTGGAAGATTCCGCGCGGCGACTACTCCATGGACAAACCTGGCTACATGTTGTGGCGCACCACACTCTACAAATTTCATGCTGGGACTGCGGGGAACCTGATGAAGGAAGCGGGCTACGACGACAACATGATCGCGCGCGTCAAAAACATCGTCAGCAAGAAAGAGCTCAAAACCGACCCTGAAACGCAGATGATGGAGGATGTCGTGGACCTGGTGTTCCTCGAGCACTACATGGCCGGATTTGCTGCGCAACACCCGGAGTATGACGAAGCGAAGTGGATACAGATCATCCACAAGACCTGGCAGAAGATGTCGCCGAACGCCCATGAATTTGTGCTGGCGATCAAGATCAAGCTGCCGGAAACGCTGGTGCCGCTGATACTGAAGGCTGTGCAGAAATAATGGATTACTTACCGATCTTTGCAGATGTCAGGGCCAGGCTTTGCCTCGTGGTAGGCGGCGGCGAAGTCGCCAGGCGCAAGGCAGGAGTGCTGCTGGAGGCGGGGGCGAGAGTGCGCGTGGTCGCGCCGGAGATCGTGCCCGCATTGGCAGAACAGCAACGGGTCGAAACCGTCGTCAAGCGCTTCGAGGCGCAACATCTCGATGGGGTGGCACTGGTCATCGCTGCTACCAATGACCGCGGCGTCAACCGGCAAGTCTCCGAAATGGCTCGCGCACGCAACATCCCGGTGAATGTGGTGGACGACCCCGGGTTGTGCAGCTTCATCATGCCCGCCATCCTTGATCGTTCGCCGATGATGGTGGCGTTCTCCAGCGGCGGCGCTTCACCGGTATTGACGCGCATCATGCGCGGCAAACTGGAGACCATGATCCCGCAGAACTACAGCCGGCTCGCCGCGTTCGCGGAGCGCTTCCGTGAACTGGTCAAGCAGCGTGTCACCAATCCGGCCAGGCGCCGCATCTTCTGGGAGAACGCACTGGAAGGCGTGGTTGCCGAGAAGGTGCTGACCGGCGATGAAAGCAGCGCGGAAACGATGCTGCAACAGATGCTCGCAAGCGAGGACAACATCCAGCGCGGCGAGGTGTACCTGGTCGGCGCGGGCCCCGGTGATCCGGACCTGCTGACTTTCCGCGCCTTGCGGCTGATGCAGAAAGCCGATGTGGTGGTGTATGACAATCTGGTATCCAAACCGATACTCGAAATGGTGCGGCGCGATGCGACGCGTATCTACGTGGGTAAAAAGCGCGACGACCACACTTTGCCTCAGGAAAAAATCAATGAGTTGCTGGTGAGGCTGGCCAAAGAAGGCAAGCGCGTGTTGCGCCTCAAGGGGGGAGACCCGTTCATTTTCGGGCGCGGCGGCGAAGAAATCGAAACTCTTGCCGGACATGGCATTTTGTTTCAGGTCGTGCCCGGCATCACCGCAGCTTCGGGCGTGGCCGCCTACGCCGGCATACCGCTGACGCACCGCGATCATGCGCAATCCTGCATTTTCGTTACCGGACACCTGAAAGACGGCAGCATGGATCTGGACTGGGCTGCGCTGGCCCGCCCGAAACAAACCATCGTGGTCTATATGGGGCTGCACGGGCTGGCAACACTCTGCACGGAACTCGTTGCGCACGGCTTGCCGGACAGCACCCCCGTCGCGATCGTGCAACAAGGCACCACGCAAAACCAGCGTGTCATCACCGGCACGCTGGCGACACTGCCCGGAATCGCACAAGCCGGGAAACTGCAAGCCCCGACTTTGATTATCGTGGGCAGTGTCGTAACGCTCCGGGAGAAATTAGCCTGGTTCAAAACCGGGAAGCAAGAGAACCAGAAAATTCAATAACCGTACCTAAACTTACTGCAAGGAGAAACATGATGAAACTATTGGCATTTAAAAATGTATTGCTGCCGGCGCTGTTGTTTTTTTGTATTGGGAACGTGATGGCAGAAGACGTTATGCTGAAACCCTTTGTGCTTGCTTCAAAGAGCATGGGAACGGTTGCCGAAAAGAAAGAGCAGGCAAAGAATGCACTGACCGCAGCCGGCTTCAGCCTGGCCGGGGATTATTCGCCTTACCCCGATACCGCCATACTGGTGGTCACCAACGATGAACTGAAATCGAACGCAGCCGCTTCCGAACATGGCGGGTTTGGCGCAGTGCAAAGAGTGTCCATCACCCAGGCCAAGGATGGAATCCAGGTGAGTTATACCAACCCGGTTTACATGGCCAATGTGTATCGCATGAAGGGCGATCTGAGCAATGTTGCCGCAGGATTAGCCACCGCGCTGGGCAAGGTGGAGGAGTTCGGCTCGAAGAAGGGAATGACTGCGGACAAGGCGCGCAGGTATCACTACATGTTTGGGATGGAGTATTTCGACGAACCCAGTTTATTGGCCGAATATTCCAGCTACGAAGAAGCTGTGCAGTCGGTGGATGCAAAGCTTGCCAGCAACCAGAACGGCGTCACCAGGGTTTATCGCGTTGATGTTCCCGGCAAGCAGGAGAGCGTATTCGGTGTCGCCATGAAAGGCGCTGCGGAATTGGACAAATACATGGACGATCAATTCATCATGAGCGAGATCGATTTTCGCGAGCTGAAATCCACCGCACATCTGCCTTATGAAGTCCTGGTTTCCGGGAACAAGGTATATGCGCTCTATGCTCGTTTCCGTATTGCGATCAACTTTCCCGATCTGAGCATGATGGGATCGAATAGCTTCATGAACATCATGAAGACGCCGGATGCGATTCGTGACGTTCTGAAAAAAACTGTGCAGAAATAGCCTGCGGCGCAGTTTGTTAATTATCAACCAGGAGATTGAAATGGCTGAGAGCGACGCTCTGGATGACACCGGACGACGGGATTTTTTAGTAAAGGTAACGACAGCAGTGGGCGGCGCGGGAATGGCAGCCGCAAGCCTGCCGTTTGTCGCAAGCATGAACCCGAGCACTGATGTGCTGGCCAAGGCGACAACCGAATTCGACCTGTCCGGAATGAACCCCGGCGACATGCGCACCGTTGCCTGGCAAGGCAAGCCAATATTTATTCTGCGGCGCTCTCAGGAGCAGATCAAGGAGATGGAGGCCTCGAACGGCGGTTTGTACCCCGAACCTGATCGACAGCGTGTCAAGCAGCCTGAGTGGCTGGTTGTGTCCGGTGTCTGCACGCACATGGGTTGTGTGCCAAACAGGGAAGGACCCGGCTGGTTGTGTCATTGCCACGGCAGCCAGTTTGACGACAGCGGACGTGTACTCCGCGGCCCTGCGCCAAATAACCTTGAGGTGCCCCCCTATCACTTTGCAGCGGGCAACAAGATAATTATCGGACAAGCGTAGGGATTAACATGAAAAATCGCATAATTAATTGGATAGACCAGCGTTTTCCGCTCACCAGTTTTGTCAAGAATGAGCTGACCGGCTATCCGACGCCGCGCAATCTCAACTACTGGTGGAATTTCGGATTTCTGGCCGGCTTTGTATTGGTGCTGCAGGTAGCAACCGGCATTTTTTTGGCCATGCACTACAAGGCGGATATTGCGCAATCGTTTGATTCCATCCAGCACATCATGCGCGATGTGAATTACGGCTGGCTGTTGCGTTTCATGCATTCCACCGGAGCATCGGCATTCTTTCTGGTGATCTATATCCACATGGCGCGCACGCTCTATTACGGTTCCTATCGCGCGCCGCGCGAGCTGATGTGGTGGACCGGTCAGACCCTGTTGCTGCTGTTGATGGCGACCGCCTTCATGGGCTATCTGTTGCCGTGGGGACAAATGTCGTTCTGGGGCGCGACCGTCATCACCAATCTGTTCCGCGCCACTCCGTTCATCGGCGACCAGGTAGTGATCTGGCTGCGTGGCGATTACACGGTGAGCGACGCTACGCTGACGCGTTTCTTCGCGCTGCACTATTTATTTCCATTCCTGATCATCGGCGCGGTGGTGGTGCATCTGGTTGCGCTGCATACTGTCAAAAGCAGCAATCCGAGCGGCATCAACCTGGCTGACAAGGACAACATTCCCTTTCATCCCTATTTCACCATCAAGGATTTGTTTGGCCTGGGCATATTCCTGATCGTGTTTTGCATCTTTGTGTTCTTTTTGCCGGATACCCTGATCGAGCCGGCCAATAATATTCCGGCCAACCCCATGCGAACGCCTAACCACATCGTTCCGGAATGGTATTTCCTGCCATTTTATGCAATTTTGCGTTCGGTGCCGAACATGGTTGGCGGTGTTGTTGCGATGTTTCTGTCGGTGATGATGTTTTCTTTCATGCCGTATCTGGATCGTTCACGCATTCCCGGCGGGGCGCTTTATCGTCCGGTATTCCGCTTGCAGTACTATTTGTTCGTGATTGATATGCTGGTGCTGGGTTATATCGGCTACATCCCGCCAACCAGCCAGACTATTTTGATCGGGCAAATTGCAACATTCTGCTACTTCGGCTCGTTTTTTGTGGTCACCGTCATTTCCAGGGCGGAGGAAAGATGGCTCATCAAGCGTGGCTTGCCGCCGGGTGTCAAGGCATTGATGGCGAGCGAAGCCAATGAACAAATTATCCTGCCCCATCGCCGTCGCAGTGGGGATAGCTTATGAAAAGACATATTTTCTTATCGATACTTTGCTGCTTCACATCATCTGCCCTGGCCACGGAAGCAAAGCTGGAAAGCATCCGGGTGGATACCAGTGTGGCCGCAGTTGAGCGAGGCGCAGACATAATGATGAATGCCTGCAATAGTTGCCACAGTCTGAAATATATCAGGTATCGCGACCTGGTTACATTCGGCATGGACAAGAAAAAAATTGACGACTGGCGCGGCACCCAACCTCTGGATGCACCGCTTGTCAGCCCGATGTCTGACGACACAGCTGTTCAATCGTTTGGCATAATTCCGCCGGATCTTAGTTTGATGACCAATGCGCGGGGGGGCGGGGCAAACTATGTGTATTCCTATCTTGTTGGTTACTACAACACTCCTGAAGGAATAACCAAAAATCATTTTTTTCCCGAAACTAAAATGCCGGATGTGATGGGAATGAGCGCCGCAACAGACCAGCGCCAGCGCACAGAAATACAGGTTAAAGCGCGTGAGCTGGTGTCGTTTCTTGCCTGGGCAGCCGACCCGCATAGAGAGGAACGGCACAGACTGGGCTATTA
>JANLIB010000071.1 GCA_024653675.1 Gallionella sp.
CCGCAAGCGGGAGAGGGGTTGGGGTTAACCAGCCACTTGGTTGCCGTCGTTTGGCAACCTAGTGGAATGGCTAGTAGTTTCATCAGAGGGGTGTCGAGCGGAAATAAGGCTTTTATGTGCCCACAGCCCCTCATCCCCTGCCCTTCTCCCGCCCGCGGGAGAAGGGAGTGTTCGTATGTCGCCGTTCAGTAATATATTTGTCGCAAATTATGGAAAGCTCAATAGTCAGAACGCTTCTTCTCATCCTTACTTCTTATCGCGCCTGCTCCGCATTTTTTCCATTACGGCATCCATTTCTTCGCGCGTCACCTTTCCGTCATGGTCGGCGTCAATCTCTTCGAAGCGCCTGGACATCCTCGGCATTTTTTCCGTTTCTTCGCGGCTCAGCGCGCCATCATGGTTGGCGTCCGCCTCATCAAAGCGCTTGTCCTTGCCGTTCTCCAGCATTTGCATGTGCGCTGCCTTCATTTCGTCAAGGGTGATCCTGCCGTCGCCGTTGGCATCCATTTCCTTGAATCGCTTGGCATGAAAGGCGTCAAATTCGGCTTTGGAAATCGCACCGTCACCGTCGCTATCCGTCCCCTTTAACATCTTGTCTTCCATCTGCCCGTGCATTTGTCCATGCATCTGTCCGTCATGCATGGGTCCGCACTTTTCCGGGGAATCGGCTTGCGCCAATGAAGCTCCCAAGGTAAAACAAAAAATAATAGTAAGGTAATTTATGGTCTTCTTCATGAACTGCTCCTTTATATCGAAATTTGCGAGGATGTAAAAAAGTTTTGATCGTGCCAAGCCCACCCATGACATGGCAGGATAAAGGGCGCCTCTATTAATCCAAACTCCATCGCGATACGGCGTTGCTCAAGAAATTTTAACGCTTACATATCACACATATGCGGCGCGCTAAAATTTCTTTCGCGCCTTGTCTCGCTTAGGATTTTGAATTAATAGAGGCGCCCTAAAGACAGTTTATCGTACATGAAGTTCAGAACCCACGCAGAAGTTCAAAACCAGGGATGAAGTCCAAAACCGCCGGCAGGGTATAATCGCGCTAATTTTTTCGCCGCACCCCCGATGAACATTCTCTACGAAGAAGACGGCAGCTTCAAGGTTGGCAGCATCATGACCGACAACACCACTTCGCTCCAGATCGAAAGCCTTTCCGGCAAACGCAGCAAGGTCAAAGCAGGCAATGTGATGCTGCGTTTCACCGAGCCTGCGCTGCCTGAATTCATGGCGCAGGCAGAAGCCATCGCCGCAAGTATCGAAGTGGATTTCCTTTGGGAATGCTGTCCGGCTGATGAGTTCGGCTTTGAGCAGATCGCAGCCGAATATTTCGGGCATGCCCCAGGCCCCCTGGAAGCCGCTGCCGCCTTGATCCGGCTGCATGGCGCGCCGATCTATTTTCACAAGAAAGGCAAAGGCCGCTATCGCGCAGCTCCCCCGGATGTGCTCAAGGCCGCGCTGGCCGGGGCCGAGCGCAAGCGCCAGCAACTCGCATTGCAGGCGCGCTACACCGAACAACTCATCCGTTTCGAGCTGCCGGTTGAATTCGCCGGGCACCTTCCGTATCTGCTGCCCCGATGCGGTGGGGCGCAGCCCTCTGGTGCGGGAGGGGCAGCAATGCAGATGCTCCCGCAATCGGCTGGCTTCGCCAGTAACGTGTCGCATCTGCTCTACAAGCCGGATCGCGGAACCCTGGAAGTCAAAGCGCTGGAGGCGGCCTGCGCCGCAACGCACTTGTCCCCCGCACATCTGCTGCAACGCTGCGGCGCGGTGCCCTCCACGCACGATTACCATTTGCAAAGATTCCTGTTCGAGCACTTTCCCGATGGCACGGATTTCCCTCCAGTCGAGATAGCCGAGTGGGACGAATTACCCCAGGCCGGCGTGAATGCCTTCAGCATCGACGATGCCGCGACCACCGAGATAGACGATGCGTTTTCGGTGGAAAAGCTGGCCAACGGCAACTGGCGCATTGGCGTGCATATCGCCGCACCCACACTGGGTTTGCCGCGCGGCTCGGAGGGTGACAAGGTCGCCGCGCAGCGGCTGTCCACCGTGTATATGCCCGGACAAAAAATCACCATGCTGCCTGACAGCGTAGTAGAGGCTTTCACATTGTGCGCGGATCGTGTCTGCCCGGCGCTGTCCATGTATAACGAGGTGGATGCGGAAACGCTGGCTATATTGGGATATGAGAGCCGCGTCGAGAAAATACACATCGCCGCGAACCTGCGCCATGACACGCTGGAACCGCTGTTCAACGAAGAGACGCTGGCGGCAGGCAAGCTCGACTACCCCTATGCCGGCGAGCTGAAACTGCTGTGGGATCTGGTGCAAAAGCTCGAAACTGCGCGCGGCAAACCGTCCGACAACAGCACGCAGCAGGTGGATTACAACTTCCATATCGAGGACAACCGCGTCAGCATCACGCAACGCCGGCGCGGCTCGCCCATCGACAAGGTGGTTTCCGAGCTGATGATCCTGGTAAACAGCGAATGGGGCAAACACCTTGCCGGGCATGGCTTCGCCGGCATCTACCGCACGCAACAGAACGGCAAGGTAAAAATGAGCACCATCGCCGCGCCGCACCAGGGGCTGGGCGTGGCGCAATACATGTGGTCAAGCTCGCCGCTGCGCCGCTACGTGGACATGGTGAACCAGCGCCAGATCATCGCGATGTTGCGCGGCGAGGAACCGGCATACCCAAAGAATGACCCCGCGCTTTACGCCGTGATGAGCCAGTTTGAAACCATGTATGGGATCTACAATGAATTCCAGCGCAGCATGGAAAGGTACTGGTGTTTGCGCTGGTTGCAGCAGGAACAAGCTAACGGACATATCCACTCCCCTCACCCCAACCCTCTCCCGCCTGCGGGAGAGGGGGCAAACGAATCGCTGCGCGAACTCGTCGTTACTGCGACCGTGCTGCGCGAAAATCTGGTGAAGATCGCCGACATCCCGTTGATCGTCCGCGTTCCATCGCTGCCGGAATTGCCCGCTAATACCCGCGTGCAACTGGCGATCGGCGCGATCGACCTGCTTGACCTCAATGTGCAGGCGCGCTTCATCGAAACGGTGGAGGCGGCGGCATGACACGGTGCGCGCAAGCGTTTGGTGCGGGAATGCCAGCCAGGCACCGGCTCGCACACCCCAAAGCTTACGCTCCTATTAACCCAAATAATCCATTAGGCCGTCATTCCGGCGCAGGCCGGAATCCAGCAATAAAAAACACTCCGCGAAGCGGACAAAGCCATGATGTTGTCCCACTGACGTTGGAATTTGTTAATCATCTGGATACCGGCCTGCGCCGGTATGACACAGTTTTTTCTAATGGATTATCTGGGATTAAAGGAGCTGCGGCTTGTTAATCTGGCTCAGAATATGGGCGTTGAAGGCGCTGTCGGCGATAAGACTGACTCCTATTTCCGTGTCGATGGCGTTCTCAATCATGCTGCACGTTTTCCTGCTGTTCGGCATCGCACTGGTGATGCCATATCCGCGCAGCGCTTCCAGTATCGCACAACCGCTGCAGGTAGTGCTGGTCAACACCAAATCGAAAACCAGGCCGCCTGCAGCCGATGCGCTGGCGCAGGCGAATCTGGATGGCGGCGGCAATACCGCCGAAGACCGGCGGGCGAAAAGCCCGCTACCCACGATACGCGAGGACCAGCAGTTCACGCCCGAACAACGTGCCAGACGCCTCGCCCTGGAGCAGGAATCCAAACGGATGCTGACCAAGCTGAAGAGCGACCACACCGCAGCGCAACCCGAGCTCAAAAAGCAGGAAAAGATCACTTCCAGCAGCGGAGATGACCTGGTGCAAAAAGCCCTTGAGATCGCGCGCCTCGAAGCGCAGATCAGCAAAAACTGGGATGCCTATCAAAAGCTGCCGCGCCGCACCAACGTAGGCGCGCGCACCAGGGAATACCGCTTCGCGCAATACATCGAGGACTGGCGCATCAAGGTGGAACGGATCGGCAACCTGAACTATCCAGAGCAGGCGCGCCTGCAGAAAGTCTTCGGCAGCCTGAAGCTCAGCGTCTCTATCAACAGGGATGGCAGCGTGGAAAAAGTCGAGGTCGACAAATCTTCCGGCCATCGTATCCTTGACGCGGCAGCGGAGCGTATCGTCAAACTCGCCGCGCCTTTCTCTCCGCTCCCGCCGGACATCACCAGAGATACCGACATTCTGGAAATCACCCGCACCTGGACGTTCACATCCTCGGACAGGCTGGAAAGCGAATAGCATCTTGCCCCGTTCGGGCTTACCGGATAAAGTGCGCGCCATGCGACGTCTTCCGTTTACCAAACTCCCGCTCACCAGGCTCCTGCTGGTTATTGCCCTGCTGTTCGCCCAGTTGGGCGGGCTGACGCATGACATTTCACACGCGCAGGCTGAAAAAAACCGGCAAGACTCCGATCAATCGCTGCCGCAGGACAAACATTGCGACTTGTGTGTGGCTTATGCCCATATCGGCAGCACGATCGCCAGCAGCAGCTTCAACTTTGCCGGCAGCGAAGATTACGAAACACAACACCTCAGCGATTCCAGTTCTTACATCTCCATTACGTTCGTCGCATTCGCGGCGCGCGCCCCGCCCTACTCCGGATAAAGCCGATTCGATTTTCCCGCACCAGATACGCGGGGAATTTTTATTGTTTTTTTGGAGTATAAAATGTCCAGTAAATTTTATTTGCGCGTGGCTATCGCCGCGCTGTTAGGTCACTCGCTCAATGCATCCGCCGCGAACGATGACGATCTGCAAGTCATTCGTGAGCAGATCAGGCAATTGGAAAGCCGCATCGATCAAGCAGCCGCACCCGTCACCAGCCGTGGCGAAGGCGCATTCAACCCGGCCGTGTCACTGATCCTGGGCGGCACCTATGGCAGCCTCGGGCAAGACCCGGCCATTCCGGCAACCGGCTTTGCGATGAACGCCAACCCCGGACATCAGCAAGGCTTCAACCTCGGCGAATCCGAGATGGTCATCGCTGCCAACATCGATCCTGAATATCGCGGTGTGGCCACGCTGGCTTTGGATCCGGCAGGCGGCATGAGCGTGGAGAATGCGTTCGTGCAAAGCAGTGCACTGGGCCATGGTTTGAATCTGAAATTCGGGCGATTTTTTTCGGGGCTGGGTTATCTGAATGAGTTGCACGCCCATGCCTGGGATTTCGTCGATCAACCCTTGGTGTATGCCACGCTGTGGGAAAACCAATCGGGTGATGACGGCATACAGCTCAAGTGGCTCGCTCCAACTGACAGATTTTTCGAGATCGGTGGCGAGATCGGACGCGGACGCGGCTTCCCGGGAACCGACACGGTGCGCAACGGGAATGGTGCCGGCGTGCTGTTCGCGCACATCGGCGACGACATCGGCATCGAACAGAGCTGGCGCGTGGGCCTGTCGCTACATCAAACCAAACGAGCGGACGCCGTGAGCAATGCCGTGCCTGATCTGTTGAACACCGCAGGCGGTGTGAGCAACAGTTTCAGCGGCGATAGCCAGACGGCAGGTGTGGATCTGATATGGAAATACGCGCCTAACGGCAATCTGCGCGACCGCTATCTGAAACTGCAAGGCGAATATTTCCGCCGCAAGGAAAACGGCTGGCTGACATATAACCTTACCACTACCGACAGCTATGCCGTCACGCAAAGCGGCTGGTATCTGCAGGGCGTTTATCAGTTCATGCCGCACTGGCGCACCGGCTTGCGTTATGACCGTCTTGATCCCGGCGTCGCACAAGTTGGCGCAATGAATGCGGGCAACGTCATCAACAGCTACGCCTACTCGCCAACGCGCACATCGCTGATGCTGGATTACAGCCCCAGCGAGTTCTCGCGTTTCCGTGTGCAACTGGCACACGACCAATCGCGTCAGGGGCTGGCCGATAACCAGTTCTTCCTGCAATACATCATGAGTCTCGGTGCGCACGGCGCGCACCAGTATTGATATGGAGTGCGGCGGCATGACGCCGCTTTTAAAAGGCGCAGTCGTGCCTGCGCACTCCACATAATTTAAAGGAGCCATCATGAAAAAAATTCTCTGCGCTTTTCTGTTGCTGCTTATCAGCGGCAACGTCCACGCCGCGCTCGACGTGTTCGCCTGCGAACCTGAATGGGCGGCGCTGACTCAACAACTGGCGGGAGACAAAGCCAGCATCTATACGGCCACCGGCGCGCTGCAGGATCCGCACCGCGTCGATGCCCGCCCCAGCCTGATCGCCAAGGCACGCCGCGCGGATCTGGTGGTATGCACCGGCGCGGAACTGGAGGCGGCCTGGCTGCCCCTGGTGCTGCGCGAATCCGGCAACAATGCAATACAACCCGGCAGCGCAGGATATTTTGAGGCGGCATCAGCGGCACACATGCTTGAAGTGCCTGCACGTCTGGATCGCGCCGAGGGTGATGTGCACGCCGCAGGCAACCCGCACATCCAGACCGACGCGCGCAATTTCCTGCCGATTGCGGAAGCTCTCAGCAAACGGTTGATCCAGCTTGATCCGGCCAACACTGCACACTATCAGCAGCGGCTTGCGGCATTCGATCAGCAGTGGCGCAGCGCAATCGCAAAATGGGAAAAACAGGCCGCGCCGCTCAAGGGTGTGCCCATCATCGTGCAGCACCAAGGTTTCCCTTACTTGAACAACTGGCTGGGACTGCAACAGGTCGCGACACTGGAGCCCAAACCCGGCATGGAACCCGGCGCAGCGCATCTCGGCCAGGTGCTGAATGGGCTGCAACAGCACCCCGCCAGGATGGTGCTGCGCGCCGCATACCAGGATGGACGGCCTTCGGAATGGATCGCTGAACGCGCGCAGATTCACGCCGTGATGTTGCCCTATACGGTAGGCGGCACGCCGCAGGCGGCCGATCTGTTCGCTCTGTTCGATGACACGATCCAGCGTCTGCTGGCGGGATTGAAAAACTAAAAACTTAGTCCGCAGATTAAACAGATTTACGCAGATTGAAATCATTTTAATCTGCGTAATCTGCGGATAAAACAAACGCAAAGGAAATCATGAACGACATCGAACTCAACATCCTGTTGCCCGCGCTGATCGCGGGTCTGCTGGTGCTTGCAACGCACATACCGCTTGGCATGAAAGTCTTGGAGCGCGGCGTGATATTCGCCGATCTCGCCGTCGCGCAGATCGCCGGCCTGGGCGTCATCATCGCCGCATTGCTGGATCTGGCCGACCGGCCTCTGCTGGTGCAACTCATCGCTGCCGCCAGCGCGCTGTGCGGAGCGGCATTGCTCGCGTGGATCGAGCTGCGCCTGGCCGAAATCAAGGAAGCCTGCATCGGCCTGATCTTCGTGCTCGCCGCCAGCGGCGGGATCCTGCTGATGAGCCGCGACGTACACTCCGGCGAACATCTCAAGGATCTGCTGGTCGGGCAGATACTCTGGGTAAACAGCAATCAATTGATCGCAACTGCCTTGTTGACTGCCGCTTTGCTCGCACTGTGGCATTGGAGCAGGCTCAAGACTCACTACCTGGGTTTCTACGCGCTGTTCGCATTGGCCGTCACTGCCTCGGTGCAATTGGTGGGCGTATATCTGGTGTTTGCCAGCCTGATTGTGCCGGCAGTCGCCACGTACCGCATCGGCCACCGGCGCACGGGCTACGCTTTTGCGATCGGCATTTCCGGTTATGCAGCCGGCCTGCTGCTGTCCGCGTGGCAGGATTTGCCGAGCGGCGCAGCGGTAGTGTGGGCGATGGCAATATGCGGCGCGGGGGTCATGGTCTGGAAGCGGTTATAATTCGCCCCACTCTTTTGACACGCTCAGGACAGGCATGACCGACAAATATGCCGTGATCGGCAACCCCATATCACACAGCAAATCGCCGCAGATACATACGATGTTTGCGCGGCAGACCGGGCAGGATATCAGCTACGAGGCCATACTCGCACCGCTGGACGGCTTTGCCGCCACGGTTGAACGGCTGCGCAAAGAGGGTTACAAGGGCTGTAACGTCACCGTGCCGTTCAAGTTCGAGGCGTTCAAAATCGCGAGTAACTATGGTTTCGAAGTAATGGATGCGGTGGAGTCCGGTCATGAGGCCGATGCTGTCAACACCCTTCTATTCAAGGATAACAAGATAGGCGGTTACAACACGGATGGCACAGGATTGGTTAATGATATTGAGAAGAACTTCAAAATCCCGCTTAAGGGAAAGCGGATTCTGTTAATTGGCGCAGGTGGCGCAGCGGCCGGAGTCCTGCATCCGCTGTTGGAAGCGTCTCAATCACCATTGGCAATTTACAACCGAACCCTGGAAAAAGCCGAAGGCCTGATAAAAAAGGTCACTCAGCATGAAAAATTCCGGTTAGTTTCAATTAAACCCGTCGAGTTCGGCAAACTTGGAAGCGAACAATTCGACATCGTCATCAATGCCACTTCCGCCGGACTGACCGATAGTGAGCTTCCTCTTCCGGCCACCATCTTCGCCCCCGGCGCACTCGCCTACGACATGATGTATGGGCGCGAAACGCCATTCATGAAATTCGCCCGCGCCAACGGCGCGGCCATCGTTTCCGATGGCCTCGGCATGCTGGTCGAGCAGGCCGCTGAATCTTTCTTCATCTGGCGCGGGGTGCGCCCCGACACCGCGCCGGTCATCTCTGCATTGCGCAAACTTCAATGAAGAAGATCAAGAACTGGCTGTTGCGCTGGGCCTGGCGCAGCGTGACGATATTTTTCGCTTTGCTGTTTCTGTACCAGGTGTGGCTGTTCGCGCACATCTGCTGGTGGGTGAAATTCAACCCGTCCACCAGCGCGTTCATGGAAACGCGCCTGGAAATCATGCAGGGCAAAAATCCCAGGGCAGCGCTCCAATATCAGTGGGTCAGCTACGCGAAGATTTCCGGAAATCTCAAGCGCGCGTTGATCGCAGCCGAGGACGCGAGTTTTGTCGACCACGAGGGTTTCGACTGGGAAGGCATCCAGAAGGCCTATGAAAAAAATCTCAGGAGGGGAAAGATCGTGGCCGGCGGTTCCACCATCAGCCAGCAACTCGCCAAGAATCTGTTCCTTTCCACCAAGCGCACGCCGTGGCGCAAGCTGGAAGAGGCGGCAATCACCGTGATGCTGGAAGCGGTGATGGATAAGGAGCGCATTTTCGAGATATATCTCAATATCATCGAATGGGGCAATGGTGTGTTTGGCGCGGAAGCCGCCGCGCGCCACTACTATGACACGGGCGCCGCCTATCTGTCCGCCGGACAAGCTGCGAGACTTGCCGCGATGGTGCCCAATCCGCGCTATTACGACAGGCACCGCGAAGCGCCAGGCCTGCTGCTCAAGACCGGTATCATCCTGGAACGCATGAACGACGTTGAAATTCCCTGATGCGCTTCCGTTTAATTCCTCCATGAGCCGCGTCGCCGGCAATCCCACCCCCCGCGCCGCGATACGGCCAGCCTGAATCATTATCCGATTGATTGAGAATCAGGATTTGCCGGAGATTATCTGAGCGGCCGGGCGATGTTTTCATTACAATAGCGCGCAATTTTCCAGGGGATGCGTGATGAACGAGACCAAACGGGAACAACACTACACCGAGAATGTGCAGGATCACCTCAAGCAGGTGGAATCCCTGCTGCAAAAACACGCCTTGCTGGAAACAATTGTTCATCGTCAGGAGCTGGCTCGCGATGATCGCCACCCCCTGCTCGACACGCTGGTGCACAAACAGCACCTTGCCGGGCTGCAGCGCTTGCTGGACGGCATGCACCCGGCGGATATCGCCTACATCCTGGAAGCCCTGCCCATCGAACAGCGTTTGCTGGTATGGGGCATGGTCAGGCCGGAGCTTGATGGCGATATTTTGATCGAGGTCTCCGACGCGGTCCGCGATTCCCTGATCTCGTCAATGAGCCGGGACGAATTGCGCGAAGCGACAGAACAACTCGACACCGACGAAATCGCCGACCTTGCGCCCGATTTGCCGCGTCATGTGATCCGGGACGTGTTCAAATCGCTTCCCATCGGCGAACGCGAACAACTTCGCGCGGCGATGTCATACTCGGAAGATTCGGTCGGCGCACTGATGGATTTCAACATGGTGCATGTTCGCGAAGATGTGACGCTGGAAGTGGTATCACGCTATCTGCGCCGTTTTGACGAACTGCCCGACCACACTGATCAGGTGTTCGTGGTGGACCGCGACGACCGCTTCAAGGGTGTGCTTCCGATCAACCTTATCGTTGTCAACGAACCGGAAGTAATTGTCGGGAGCATTATGCTGACCGATATTATCCAACTGCATCCCGATGACAAGGCTGACCAGGCAGCCCAGGCTTTCGAACGCTACGATCTGGTTTCCGCGCCGGTAGTGGACGAGGATGGCAAACTGTTCGGACGCGTAACGGTGAACGTGGTGCTGGATTTCATCCGCGAGGAATCGGAAACCGATTTACTGAATCAAGCCGGCCTGCGCGAAGAGGAAGACATTTTCGCTTCGGTGTGGAAAAGCGCGAAGAACCGCTGGATGTGGCTGGCGCTGAATCTTTGCACCGCCTTCTTCGCCTCACGCGTGATCGGCAACTTTGAGGGCACGATAGAAAAATTCGTCGCGCTGGCCACTCTGATGCCCATCGTAGCCGGCATTGCGGGCAACTCGGCGAATCAAACCACCACCATCATCATCCGTTCGCTGGCGCTGAGTCAGATCACGCACGAAAATGCGCGCAGGCTATTGATAAAGGAGTTGGCCATCGGCCTTCTGAACGGTTTGGTATGGGGCGGTGTCGCAGGGTTGTTCGCTTACTTCCTGTATCACAGCATACCGCTGGGCATCGTGATGACCAGTGCGATGCTGCTCAACCTGATGGTGGGCGCAACCGTCGGCATGGCTATTCCGCTTGTGATGCAGAGGCTCGGGCGTGACCCGGCTATCGGCTCCAGCGTGATGATCACCGCCATTACGGATAGCGGCGGATTCTTCATCTTCCTGGGATTGGCGACGATATTCCTGATTTAACCCGGAAGTTAATGTAGGGTGGAAAAAGCGTAGCGTTTCCACCAATGGATTGCCTCGGCGGATTGGTGGATACGCGCTGCGCGCTTTATCCACCCTACGTATTTTGGTTCTGGCTGGTCCGGCTTAGGATCATAGCAGTGCCGTGTGTTACAACGC
>JANLIB010000159.1 GCA_024653675.1 Gallionella sp.
CATTCCGGCGAAGGCCGGAATCCAGTATTTTGCGAGTTGGGCAAGAAACCGCCCATCCCTGCGAACCCCAACTCAATAAGCTGGACACCGGCCTTCGCCAGTGTGACGAATTAATAGAGGCACCCTGAAGAAGATACAGGGATTCTGGTATTTGATTCTGGGTTTGATTCTGGGCATGATGGGGAGACTTGACAGAACCGCTCTTCGGGCAGGCTGTTAGACAGGACAAACAACGATGGAATATTTCGTGGGTCCAACAAAAATATGATGAACAACTTGATACTTGCCAGCGCACACCAAAAAAGGCTTGCCGCCTGGGGGCATGGCTTGAATGGTTTTGCCAGCACGGCCATGGCGGTCGACAGGCTTGAAACGCTCAGGGATGGCGTTGCGCGAATCAAACCGGAAGTTCTCCTGCTTGATCTTGATCTGCTTGAATTGAACGGGCGTAACAGCGTCGCGTTGTTGAGAAAATTATGCACCGAAACCAGAACCATTATTATGGGCGATGCCATTTCTGAAAGCTTGGAATGGGAATTGTTGAAGGCGGGCGTGCGGGGCTGTTGCAGAAATGAAATAAAGCCGGATTTTCTCAAACAGGTTATTGATGCCGTTCATCTGGGTGAACTGTGGATACGGCGTTCCCTCACATGCCGTCTGATAGACGAATTGGGCAAAACAACATCAAAGAATAAAGCCTATCGGGCCACCCTTGGCCTGCTTAACAGCCTCACTCAGCGCGAATATGACATTGCCGTGCGCGTGGGGAACGGGGAGAGCAACAAGCAGATTGCTCAAGCCAGTTCAATTACAGAGCGCACGGTTAAAGCTCACCTGACAGAAATCTTTCTTAAACTGGGCGTCACTGACCGGCTTAATCTGGCGCTGGTCATTTCGGCAGATAACAGAAACGGCCTGTCAAATTCGAACAGTTCATCAGGTAATAGACTTGGTCAACTCAGACCGTTAGGTGGATCTCGCGTCGATGACAGCCACTCGTAAATCGTTGGGAAACAGTGTGATCCTTCAGTTTCAGGCGTTCTTGACAGCACATTTACCCATTTACCTGGCATTTTCAGGGCGCGCATGTACCAAAGTACAATGGCATTTTTTGCAAAATTAAATAGAATGATTCAGTTGCCATGCATCAGGGGTGGCCTCAGGCGTGGAATGTTAATTCGAATAACCGGCAGGGATAGCATCTACAGGAAGAACGGATGAATATTCAGATGCAACCAGTTACCGTGGCAATTGCAGACACCGATCGTGACCGGCGTGCGGGATATGAACGCCTTCTGCAAGGTGAGTCGGGCATCAGGTTGTTTACGAATGGTGCGTCAGGTGATGAAGCCAGCGATGAAGGGCTTTCGTTCGGACACTTGAAGGATCGTGCGCTTGTGGATCGCCGGCTCAAACCGCGCGCGAATGTTACGGCAAATGAAAATGAGGTAGCCAGAATCAAACGGCTCAAACCGCTTGTTCTGCTGGTTAACCTGAATCTGTGCACCGATGAGGATTATGCCCTGCTGCTGTCTCTGCGCCACGAATGCCCTGAGGCGCTTATGGTTTTCCTGGCCGATGACTCGGTTCATGAAGATAAGATACTTAAAGTCCTGGAGATCGGCGCGCGAGGCTATTTGAAGTACGAAACTGTTCAGCTTCATCTCTCGGGGGCAATAAAGGCAGTTGGCCGCGGTGAGGCATGGGTGCCGCGCAAGATGATGGGCAACATCATGGATCATATTTTGAATTAGTAGTCAGTCGCGCAATCAGGCCAATAAGTCGCCCTGTGCCAATCAATTGGCGCTGCCTGACCTTCGACGATCTCTAAAGGAACAGTTTATTACACGTTAAAACGACGTGACAGCCCATGCTGGAACATGATGCCAGCAGTTTGGTAGGTTGGGTTAGCGCAGCGTAACCCAACAATCTGCCTTGTTTCATCAGTGTTGGGTTACGCAATAAAGCCGCTAATCCAACCTACTACTCTATTTAAATCCCCCTCATTCCCCCTTTTCAAAGGGGGAGGCGGAAATAGCAGCCGCCTTGGGAGGCTCACGGTTTTATCGGCACCTTAGAGGCGCTCACACAATAAGCCTGTCCTGAGCCTGTCGAAGCGGCCACCGGTTTTGCCGGTGGTAATTTAATTCAGAATACAAATCTCCGGCTCTGCCGGGTGGCAAGGTGTTTATGTTCGACAAAGATGTACTCAAGCTGGACCCCTCTAAAGAAGTGGATCGAATTACCGAGGCTCTGCGCGAGCAGGTTCTCGGTCAGCTGCGCCGCCGTGGCGCCGTAGTAGGAATATCGGGTGGCATAGACAGTTCGGTCGTGACTGCGCTGTGCGTGCGCGCATTCGGCAAGGAGAAGGTTCTGGGACTCTTCATGCCCGAGCACCATTCTTCTGACGACGCGCTCATGCTCGGACGGATGCTCACCGGGCACTTTGGGGTCGAGGCTATCGTCGAGAATATTGCTCCAGCCCTGGAGGGGCTCGGTTGCTACCGCCGCCAGGAAGAGGCTATACGCATGATCGTTCCAGAGTATGGCGACGGCTGGAAATGCAAGCTGGTGCTGCCGTCCATCCTCGAGAGCGACCGCATGAACATCACGCGGCTTACCGTGCAGAGTCCTGCGGGTGAGGTATCCACCGTGCGGCTCCCGCTGAACGCCTATTTGCAGATCGTCGCCGCGACTAACTACAAGCAGCGTGTGCGCAAGATGACGGAGTACTACCACGCGGATCGCCTGAACTATGCCGTATCGGGCACGCCAAACCGGCTTGAATACGATCAGGGTTTTTTCGTCAAGCAGGGCGATGGCAGCGCCGACTTCAAGCCCATTGCCCATCTCTACAAAACCCAGGTTTACCAGCTCGCGGAATTTTTGGGCGTGCCGGAAGAAATCCGCCGCCGCCCACCCACCACCGATACTTTTTCCATGCCGCAGACACAGGAGGAGTTTTACTTCGCGCTGCCCTACGACCGCATGGATCTTTGCCTCTATGCGGCAAACCATGGTGTTTCCGCTGAGGAGGTTGCGCCTGTGGTTGGTCTTACGCCAGCCCAGGTTGAGCGAGTCTTCAAGGACATCGACGCCAAACGGCGCGCCACCCGGTATCTCCATATGCGGCCTCTGCTTATCGATCCTGTCACGGAAGTCTGACGGCCTATGTGTGGAATCGCCGGGATCGTTGGGCTCAGCGCCAATGCAGCCTCGCCGAGCCGTGAAGCGCTGGTGCGCATGGCCAGTTCGCTCTATCACCGCGGCCCGGATGAGTTTGGCGTGTATCGCGACGACAGGGCTGGCCTCGCTCACTCGCGCTTGTCCATCATTGATCTCGCAACCGGTCAGCAGCCGATGGCGGACGAGGGTGATGCGACCTGGATCGTATTCAACGGCGAGATATTCAATTATGTGGAGTTGCGCGAGGAACTGGCCGCGCTCGGCCACCGCTTTCGCACCCGCAGCGATACCGAAGTTATCATTCATGCGTACCGCGCCTGGGGAGATGCCGCCTTTGAGCGTTTCAACGGACAGTGGGCAGTGGCGCTGTGGGACTCGGCAGCCCGGCGCCTGGTGCTCTCACGCGACCGGGTTGGAATTTGCCCGCTGCATCTTTGCGAATACGCCGGCCATCTCTATTTTGCCAGTGAAGTCAAAGCCATCTTCGCGGCGAACGCGGACATCCCGCGGGCCTTCGATCCAATCGGCATCTCCCAGACATTCACCTTCTGGACCATAGTTCCACCGCAGGGTGTGTTCCACGGTGTGACCGAACTCGAACCGGGCCATGTCCGCACTTATGAAAACGGAACTGTCCATGATCGTGCCTATTGGACTCCGCATTACCCGGTGCATGGAGATGCGCATAACCGCTTTCATGGATCTCTGGATGACGCGGTCAGCGAGGTGCGCAGGGCGATCGAAAACGCAACATCACTGCGCATGCTGCGCGCCGATGTGCCGGTCGGGAGCTATCTTTCCGGCGGGCTGGACAGCTCGCTTGTCGCAGCGCTCGGTCGTCGTTTTGCGGGAGACAGGTTTCAAACGTTCTCGCTGCGTTTCGATGACGCCGAATACGACGAAACGGAATACCAGCGCCTGATGGTGAACATGCTGGGCAGCGAGCACCACGAGGTCGTTGTGTCGCGCAGCGACATCGCAAACGTGTTTCCAGACGTGATCTACCATACCGAGCGCCCGATCCTGAGAACCGCCCCGGCGCCGCTCTTCCTCCTGTCAAAGCTGGTCCGCGACCACGGGGTCAAGGTCGTGCTGACGGGCGAGGGCGCCGATGAAATGTTTGCCGGATACGATATTTTCCGTGAAGGCAAGGTGCGCCGGTTCTGGGGGCGCCAGCCGGCATCCGCATGGCGCCATCGGCTCCTCGAACGGCTGTATCCCTACCTTGCGCGTTCGCCGGTGTCGCAGCAGGCGATGGCGCGGCAATTCTTCGGGCGTAACATCGCCGCCCATCGCTCGCCTGGTTTTGCGCACGACACGCGCTGGCACACGACAGGCGCGCTCAAACGGCTGTTGTCCAGGGACATCCAGGCGGGTGCCGCAGGCCGCGATGTAATCAAAGAACTGATTGGAGATGTCCATGTTGATTTTCCTCTGTGGAGCCATCTTGCGCAGGATCAGCATATCGAAATCCGCACGCTGTTATCGGGCTATCTGCTCTCCTCGCAAGGGGACCGGATGCTCATGGCGCATTCGGTGGAGGGACGTTTTCCGTTCCTCGACAAGGATGTTGTCGCGCTGGCGGATTCGTTGCCGGCGGCACATAAGCTGCGTGTGCTGGACGAAAAACACGTGGTGAAGCGCGCCGCAGCGGGTGTCGTGCCACGCGAGATACTGGCGCGGAAAAAACAGCCTTATCGCGCGCCCGATGCGCTGTCCTTCGTTGCCAAGGGTGCGCCGGATTATATCGACGAGGCGCTGTCCGAGACTGCGCTGAAAGATGCGAATGTCTTCGAACCCCAGGCTGTAATACAATTATTGCGCAAGTGCCGCGCGCGGGGCAGTGAAGGTCAGTTCTCGAACACGGACAATATGGCGCTGGTGGGCGCACTGTCGACACAGCTATTGCACCGCCAGTACATTGCCGGCCGCCCTGATGGCAGCCGTCCCATCGAGCTTCGTATAGACATCGACAAGTCATCTTAAGGGCACCGCTATTAATCCAAACTCCATCGCGATACGGCGTTGCTCAAGAAATTTTAACGCTTACATATCATACATATGCGGCGCGCTAAAATTTCTTTCGCGCCTTGTCTCGCTTAGGATTCTGAATTAATAGAGGCGCCCTGAAGTCATTTGAGTTTTTCGTGCCTTTCGTGTTTTTCGTGGACAACTGCTTTTCCGGGATTATTTTACCGAAGCGTGTTTGCCGGACTCATCATGGCGGCGCGCCGATAGTTTTTCCTTGTGTTTCATCACCTGGCGATCCAGTTTGTCCACCAGCGCATCGATTGCGGCGTACAGATTTTCGTCCGTGCATTCCACGAACACATCCTTGCCGCTGATATGCACGGTGGCTTCGGCCTTTTGTTGCAGCTTTTCAACGGACAAAATGATGTTCACGTCGATCACATGGTCGAAGTGGCGTTTGATCTTGCCGAATTTGCCTGTCGCATAGTCGCGAATGGCCGGGGTGATTTCCAGGTGGCGTCCGGTTATATGGAGATTCATGATGTGCTCCTTGTAGTTAGAGTGATTTACGAAGATTCACCGGGAGTATGCGTAATGCGTCCCGGTACTTTGCTATGGTACGCCGGGCTACGACGATGCCCTGCTGTGCCAGTATTTCCGACATGCGGCTGTCGGTAAGCGGCTTGCGCTGGTCTTCCGAGCCGACCAGTTGCTTGATCAGCTCGCGTATCGCCGTGGAAGAACAGGTGCCGCCGCTTTCCATGGCGAGGCCGCTGCCAAAGAAATGCTTGAATTCGTAGATGCCGCCCGGAGTCAGCATGAATTTTTGTGTCGTGCTGCGTGAAATGGTGGACTCATGCAGATCCAGTTCCTCGGCGATTTCGCGCAACACCAGCGGGCGCATGCCGATCTCGCCATGTTCGAGGAAATTGGTCTGCCGATCCACGATGGCTTGCGCGACGCGCAGAATCGTATCAAAGCGCTGCTGAAGGTTTTTGATCAGCCATTTCGCTTCCTGCAATTGCGTGGCGAGTTGCGAGGTGTTCTTGTCGCCGCGTTGTTGCAGGATATTGGCGTAAATCTGATTGACGCGCAGTTTGGGCATCGCTTCCGAATTGAGCCGCGCGCGCCATTTGTTCCTGTATTTATCCACGATTACGTCGGGAACGACATAATCGGCGACAGTCTGGCCGAATTCAGCGCCAGGCTTTGGATTCAAACCGGTGATCAGGTGTTGCGCGGTCCGCAACTCATCGTCCGAGCAGCGCAGCAGTTTCTTGATCCTGGCGAAGTCGTGGGCGCCAAGCGTCTCCAGATGATCGCATGCCAGACGGATCGCCAGGTCGCGTTGCGGCGTGTCTTCGGGAAGCGACTTGAGTTGCAGGGACAGGCATTCGCCCAGGCTGCGCGCGCCAATCCCGGGCATGTCCAGATGTTGCAGTTGCACGAGGGCAGTTTCCAGATCATCCAGCGAAATTTCAAGTTCGGCAGGCAGAAGTTCCGCCAGCTCTTCCAGGTTTTGCGCCAGATAACCGTTCTCGTCAAGCGCATCGATCAGCAACCCGACCACTTTGCGGTCCTTGCCATCCAGCGAACTGGTGGTCAGCTGATTGTGCAGATGCGCGCGCAGGCTGTCCTTTCCGGCAGCTTGTTCCTGGAAAATTTCGTCCTCGTCATCCGTGCTGCGCGCCATTCCGCCGCCGGTGTTCCAGTCGGCGGGCTCATTGCCAAAGTCGTCTGCGCCGCGGTCATCGGAATGTGTTTGCTCGGGTTCTTCCGTGCTCTTTTGCGGTGTTAAAGGTGTGGCGTCTGTGGAATACACCGTTGGAGCGGATTCTTCGGCCAGTTCCAGCATCGGGTTTTCATCCAGCATGCGCGCAACTTCCTGATGGATATCCAGCGTGGAGAGTTGCAGCAGACGGATAGCCTGCTGCAACTGCGGGGTGAGCGTCAGATGCTGGGATATCCGGAGTTGGAGAGTGGGTTTCATGGCATAACGTTGTGTCCGGGGCGCCTTCGGGTCACAGCTTGAAGTGTTCGCCCAGATACACCTTTCTTACGCCCTCATTATAAATGATTTCATCCGGTTTGCCTTCTGCCATGACCGAGCCGGCATTGATGATGTATGCGCGATCGCAGATGCCCAATGTTTCGCGGACGTTGTGGTCGGTGATCAGCACGCCGATGTTGCGCTCCTTGAGAAAGCGGATTATTTTCTGGATGTCCAGCACGGCGAGGGGATCCACGCCGGCGAAGGGTTCGTCCAGCAGGATGAAGCGCGGATCGGTCGCCAATGCGCGCGCGATTTCAACCCGTCTCCGTTCGCCTCCGGACAGGCTGATGGCAGGATTGCCGCGGATGTGCGTGATGTGCAGATCTTCCAGAAGCTCTTCCAGACGAGTCTGCATTGCGGCGTCGGAGAGGCCTTGCAGTTCCAGCACCGCCTGAATGTTCTGTTCCACCGTCAGGCGGCGGAAGATGGACGCTTCCTGTGGCAGGTAACCCAGCCCCAGACGCGCGCGTCTGTGTATCGGGAGGTGGGTGATGTTCCGGTCATCGATGAATATTTCCCCGCCGTCCGCTGAAATGAGTCCGACTATCATGTAGAACGAAGTGGTCTTGCCCGCTCCATTCGGTCCGAGCAGTCCCACCACCTCGCCGCTTCTTACAGACAGCGAAGCATCATGCACCACAGTGCGCGACCTGTATATTTTCTTCAGACCAACTGCGCGTAATTCACTCATGCTCACTTCGCAGGTAAAAGCGTGCTGCCGGGGCCGGCCGGCAGCGTTTCCGGAACAGACGACGCTGCCGGGGTATTCCTTGGTTTGGGTTGTAAAACGGCGCGCACCCGCTTCGGTGGCGTTTCCCCCGGCATGGTGACGCCGCCGCTCACCTGGAAGACCTCGGTCTTGATGTTGTAAGTGATGTGCTCGCCGCGCAAATCATCCATTCCGCGTTTGACACGCGCCTGTGCATGGAAGTCCACCACCTCGGCGCGCGCGTCATATTCGATGCGTTCGCCGCTGCCTTCCATATATTCGTCCACTCCCTCAAGCTTCTGCCGGAAGCTGGCGGTATTGCCGTAAACAGTGCCGTGCTTGAAGCCATCGTTGTCCTGTATGACGATGATCTTGTCGCCGCGCATCAGCATGGTGCCTTGCGTCAATTGCACGTTGCCGGTAAAGGTGCTGACCTTTTTGGCGTCGTCTATCGTCACCTGGTCGGACTCAAGGTGCAACGGCTTGTTGCGGTCGGCAAGTTCGGCATAGCAGGCGGGCATACATAGCAGCAACAGGCCGGCCAGAAATAAATTATTTTTTCCTGGGGACATATTCGCTCCTTATCTGGGAGAGTAATTTTATGGTGCGCGTCTTGTTGTCCATTTCGAGGCCTGTCGCATTTATGGTGTTGTGCCCTTCAACCATCGTCACCGCGCGGTCTGTGTCCAGCAAATCCTGATTTGGCAGCATATGGAGATATTCGGTACGCAGCGTAAAGCCGTCTTGTTGCGCGTGGGCTTCCCGCAGTATCTCAACATTGCCGCGCAAGAATATCTCATCGCCCTTGCTGGAGAGGATTCCTTGTTGCGCAGTGACGCGAATCGCGGGGCTCTCGGCGGAAAGAGAAACAAGGCGTGGCGTATCCAGCGTGGTGCTGTCGTCGTCAGGGAAATGCTGCATCTTTTCCGCAGCCATGATGAATCGCGGCGTGCCCTGATCATTCAACCGGGTCGCGGAAAAATTTTCCACTATGGCATCGGGGTCGTGGCGCTTGCCGCTCTCTGGTTTTGCCAGCTCCGGCTGGGACTGCCGGTCCAGCCAATAAGTGACGCCCAGCAAGGCCAGCAATGGTAAAGGTAACAGCCAGTGGCGGATATGGGTGGTGAAACTCATTGAAGATAACGCGCCAATTGTCCATCCAGCGTGCCCTGCGCCGACATGATCATTTCGCAGGCTTCGCGCACTGCGCCATGCCCGCCACTGCGTTGTGTGACATAGCCGGAATTGTCGCGCACCAGTTGCGGGGCTTCCGGCACGCTGATAGCCAGCCCGACATGGCGCATCACCGTGAGATCGGGCACATCGTCGCCCATATAGGCGGCGGCATCGCGCGGCAGCTTGAGTTTGTCGAGAAGTTTGACCATCGCTTCCAGCTTGTTTTCCACACCCTGAAAGACATGCGCGATACCCAGATTCTGCGCGCGCGCTTCGACACAGCGCGAAGTCCGTCCGGTGATGAGGGCGGTCTCCACCCCGGTGGCGCGCAGCATTTTCAAACCCTGCCCATCCAGCGAATTGAAGCGTTTGAATTCTTCGCCGGAATCGGAATAATACAATCCGCCGCCGGTCATCACCCCGTCCACATCAAAGGCGATCAGGCGTATCAATTTTGCTCGGCTAACCAGCATAAATTTCTCCAAAAATAGACGTAAGCACCGTAGGTTGGGTTAGGCGCGGTTTTTTGCGCCGTAACCCAACAACCCCTGTCATCGCGCCCGATCCCGATGTTCAAACACACGATTGTTGGGTTACGCGATAAAGCCGCTAACCCAACCTACACTTCAAATCACTTTCGCATGCAGCAGGTCGTGCATGTTGAGCGCGCCGACCAGCTTGTTCTGCCCATCCACCACCAGCAACTGGCTGATGTTGTACTGTTCCATCATCTGCACCGCCTCGACGGCGAGGCTGTCCGGTCCGATGCTTCGCGGGCTGGGGGTCATCACGCTGAGTATCGGCGTGGTGCTGAAGTCCAGTTTCTTTTCCAGCGTGCGGCGCAAATCGCCATCGGTGTAAATACCCAGCACGCGCTGCTCCGCATCCACAATGGCCGTCATGCCCACGCCCTTCCTGGAAATTTCCAGTATCGCATCCCCAAGCGTCGCGTTTTCGCGCACAAAAGGCCGGCGCTCGCCGCTGCGCATGATGTCGCGCACATGGGTGAGCAAACGCCTCCCCAGGCTGCCACCCGGGTGGGAGCGGGCAAAATCTTCCGCGCCGAAACCTTTGGTGTCCAGCAATGCCATTGCGAGCGCGTCGCCCAGCGCCAATGCGGCAGTGGTGCTGGTCGTCGGGGCCAGCCCCATCGGGCAGGCCTCCTTGTCCACAGCCGCGTTGAGATGCACATCCGCGACCGTTGCGAGGCTGGATGCGGGATTGCCGGTCATGCTGATGAGTTTTGCGCCTTGACGCTTGATGGCCGGCACGATGGCCAGCAATTCCCGGCTCTCGCCGGAATAAGACAGGGCGATGATGATATCGTCAGCAGTGATCATGCCGAGGTCGCCGTGGCTGGCCTCGGCGGGATGGACAAAATAGGCGGGCGTGCCGGTGCTGGACAGGGTTGAGGCGATCTTGCGGGCAATATGTCCCGACTTGCCCATGCCGCTGACGATGACGCGGCCTTTGCAGCGCAGGATCACATCAAGCGCGCGCAGAAAATTCTCATCGAGGCGCGCCGCGAGGGCTTGCAACGCGGCGGCTTCAATGTTCAGCACTTCGCGGGCAAGTTCGAGCGCGCGCGGTGTGGCGGTAAGGGATTTATTCATGGGCATTATTATAGCTTGTAGGGGCGCGATTCATCGCGCCCTTCTTCAGGCGCATGATTATTATGGGTCAGGGCGCGATGAATCCCGCCCCTACAGGCGGAAACTTTGCAAAGCTTGCATTAGTGCGGCATTATCAAAGTATGGAAAGCTCACTCTCGCTCGTGCTCATCCTGCTCGCCACCGCAGTGGCGGTGGTGGTGCTGTGCCGCATCCTGCATTTGCCGGTGATGCTGGGCTATCTGGCGGTCGGCATCCTGATCGGCCCGCACGCCCTGGCGTGGATACCGGATGCGGTGGGAACGCAGCATCTTGCGGAATTCGGCGTGGTGTTCCTGATGTTCAGCATCGGCCTGGAATTCAGCCTGACTCGCCTGCTGGCGATGAAGCGCACGGTGTTCGGCCTGGGTGGCGCGCAAGTGATCGCGACCATGCTGCTGGTCATGGCCGCCGCATGGCTGCTCGGGCTGGACTGGCGAACCGGCCTGGCATTGGGCGGCGTGCTGGCGATGTCCTCCACCGCGATCGTCAGCAAGATGCTGGTCGAGCGCGCCGAGCTGAATCTGCCTTATGGCCAGCAGATGATGGGCGTGCTGCTGTTTCAGGACCTGGCCGTTGTTCCCCTGCTGATCATCATTCCGGCTCTTGCAACCAGCGCGGAAGCTCTGCCCGCCACGCTCGCCTTTGCGGCGATCAAGGCGGCGGCGGTGCTGCTGGTGCTGCTGGTTTTCGGGCAGCACGTCATGCGCTCATGGTTTCACGTCGTGGCGCGGCAAAAGTCCTCCGAGTTATTCATGCTCAACGTATTGTTCATCACCCTGGGGCTGGCGTATTTCACCGAACTGGCCGGCTTGTCTCTGGCATTGGGCGCGTTCGTCGCGGGGATGCTGATCTCCGAAACCGAATACCGCTATCAGGTGGAAGAAGACATCAAGCCGTTCCGCGACGTGCTGCTGGGGCTGTTCTTCGTCACTGTCGGCATGAAGCTCGATCTGGGCAGCGTGGCGGGAGATTTCGGCTGGATACTGCTGGTATTGCTGGCGCTGATCCTGTTCAAGGCGCTGATCGTGGCATTGCTGGCGCGAGTCCTTGAAGGAGACTGGGGGGTGGCGTTGCGCAGCGCGATCGGTCTGGCGCAGGCCGGCGAATTCGGCTTCGTGCTGCTGACGCTGGCGGATGGCGCGCACCTGCTGAATGGCGCAACCATGCAGATCACCCTGGCGGCAATGCTGCTGTCGATGTTGACCGCGCCGTTGCTGATCCAGTACGGCGAGGCGATCGCGCGGCGTTTCTCCGCTGCGGAATGGACCAATCGCGCGATTCAGATGCACCAGATCGCGATCCGCAGCATGGGCAGCACCGGGCACGTGATCATCTGCGGCTATGGCCGCAGCGGCAGCACCCTGGCGCGTTTCCTGGAAGACGAAAACCTGAGTTTCATCGCGCTGGACCTCGATTCGCGCCGCGTAAGGGAAGCGCTGGCGGCCAGAAAAAGCGTGGTGTATGGCGACGCCGCCAAGCGCGAAGTGTTGATAGCCGCCGGACTGATGCGCGCAAAGGCGCTGGTGGTCTCTTACAAGGACAAGCATTCCGCGCTGGCGATCCTGCGCCATGTCAAGGAACTGCGTCCCGATTTGCCGGTGGTGGTGCGCACCAATGACGACACTCATGTGGAAGCGCTGAAGGATGCCGGCGCGGCGGAAGTGGTCGCCGAGGTCTCGGAAGGCAGCGTGATGCTGGCTTCGCAGGCGCTGCTGATGGCCGGCGTGCCGCTCAATCGTGTGATCCGCCGCGTCCAGGAAAGCCGCGCGCGCCGCTATGCCGCATTCAGCGGCTATTTCCGCACCGCTCAGAACAATCAGGACGAACCCAGCGAAAGCCTCCAGTCGCGCTTCCTCAGCGTGCTGCTCAAGAAAGATTCGGCTGCGGTGGGAAAGAGATTGCGCGAGGTTGAACTGGATGCGTTGAACGTCGAAGTCAATGCGGTGCGCCGCCGAGGCGTGCGCGGCGCGCGGCCGAGCGAAGAAATGTTGCTGCAGACGGGCGATGTGCTGGTGCTGCTCGGTCTGCCGGAGGCGTTGCAGGAGGCGGAGCTCAGGTTGCACAAAGGGTAATTCCTTGAGAGACCGTGCATCTTGCAGGAGCGCAATTTATTGCGCGATAAGGTGAATCGCGCAATAAATTGCGCTCCTACAGAAAAATTGCCGGATTCAGATGTAATGCTGAGCAATAAAAAAGCCCGCCGGAGCGGGCTGTGTCACGCCGGGTTTCGGCCCTTTAGTTTTCACGCAGGAATGCGCCCAACGCAGGGTCTTTTTTTTCCAGCACCTTCATGGCGTTATTCAAGCGTGTTGCCCAGCCTTTCCCGCGAGACATCAAATCATCTTTGGCCTCGGCAATTTCAAACGGGCGGTTATCCTTGAAGAAGGCGATCATCGCCCTTGCCTGACGCAAATCCTTTTCGGCCTTGACGCGATCTTTACGTTCGCCCCAAACCAGCAATTTATGCAAAGCCATACGCGCGGGTGAAGGGAAATTGACGGCCACTGCATCGCTATCGCTCAGGATGACGGTCTGGTCGGGAGATTCCAGCGAAAACTCCATGAACTTCAAAGGCTGCAAGGCGACATTCAGTCCGGGCATGACAATCGGGGTGTCATTATTGCGGATTCTTGCGGTCAGAAAATCAATGCGGAAATCGGGTTGTTTGGGATTGATGTAGGAAGCTTCAAGCTTGCCATCGAACGACTTGATCGGCAGAAAACCCATTTCCAGCGACTCAATCGCATCATGTATGTCCACCTTGATGTTGGATGGAAGCGCAATGGAGAAACGTCTTCCTGCATGGGCAAAATCAATGTCCTGCGTCTTGCCCCCATCGGTCCATCTCACCCCCAGCGCGTTTCCCGCCGCAACAAATGCGTGCGTTCCGGCCAGAATGCCCCCTGCCTTGAAGAAGCCGTAATCAGAAAGTTTTTTGATGACCCGGAACTGTTCGCGGGGCAACGCTTCGCACCCTAGCGAAACTGAAGCCCTGAGGTGCGGGATGATATTCCACTCCTGCTTCTCCTTGCTGCGTTCAATCAGCTTTCTGACCCTGTCCGAATCTACCCCGATATAAAGGTGCTTGGGCTTTCCATTCAGGTCGCGGAACTGGTAATACCAGTAATCCTTGCCGTTGACGTTCTTGGTGTGGAAACTGCCGCTCAGGCTGGAAGTCGTGCGGCTCATTTCCCTGGCGGAAACGATGTCGCGCAGCTCCGAAAAAGCCGCTTGTGCACTGGGAGATAGGTAATCAAAATATCGCATTATTTTATAATACATGAACTAATATATGTATTATAACTTGAGATGTCAAAAATTGGGCAATAAAAAAGCCCGCCGGAGCGGGCTTTGTCACGCCGGGTGATTGGTATTAGATTCCCATGCAGACGGTGTAGGGGGTATCGTCTTCGGTTGAGGTGATGTCACTGTCTGCAGTTGCGGGGACGGCTGAACTTGTGGTGGCCATCAATGAACCGGTGCTGGAGTTGCCGTCATCCAGAGTGGTGTCGAGTTGTTTTGCGAATTTTCCTGCTATTGATGCGGAGCAAACAATGTACGACCCTCTCAAATTAGAAATGGGGAGATCGGTGCCGCTATTGGTGACGCCAATTCGTCCGCCAACAGCGTTCAGCGGGGCATAATCGGTAGCGGTGAGGCTAGTTGGTCCAGGTGCAAGGCCAGCCAGACGCACATGCTGCCAGAACAGATAGGATTCGTCCGTTGAGGTGGTACTGTTCCAGTTTCCATCGATGATGCCGTTCCCATTGCCGCTGGTTGTGGCGGCTACATGGCTTGTTGCCCTGATATCATCCCCCGGCAACGCCTTGAACTTGTCCTGATAACCGTAGATGAACACCGGAACATTTTTGAAATCCGTAGCCAGATTCTTGACCTTCGCGCTGTTAATCAATTCCTGCCCTTTCAGCACGCCGCCGAGCAGCAGGCCGATGATCACCAGTACGATGGCGATTTCGATCAAGGTAAAGCCGGATTGATTGCGTTTCATTATGATAATCTCCTGTTTGTATGCGTGCGTCACAATGGTCTACCGCAATTGTCGTGCCATATTTATGGCGGACGCTAAACCAAATTTGCCGAAGCAAACGAATTGTATATCAAATCAATCCATTGGAGAGATACAAGTTTGATGTGATGGATAGTTGGGAATATTTGGAATGGACATGCGCAGTCTGGCGGAAGGAAATTTGACGAAATGCTGACAGGGGTGATGACGAAATGCTGACGTTCAGTTGGTGGAATCGCTTTCGCACCCGCCATTGGCTGTTGCTGGCGATGCTCGGGCTGTTGCACGGCGCGTTGCTGCTGGGTGTGAAGAGTCCGTGGGCGCACCCGTTGCTTCTGGCTCATCTCGGCTTGTTCCTGATCTGGCAGCCGCTGTGGAGCGGCGAGAGTGAAGTGGGGCGCGGCGCATTGGCGTTCATCATCCTGGCCGCTGCGGTGGCGATGTTCTGGCTGAATTGGTGGACCATCGCTTTCTGGGTGACCGGATTGTTCGGGCTGGTCGGCGCGCGCGTGTTTGCCTTTCGCGACCGCTGGACGCGCCTGTTATATCTTTCGGTGATGGTCTACCTGCTTGCGGCGCTGCTGCTCTGGGTAGTGCCGAATTTATTTGCGGCCCAATCTACCATGGAGAGCTCCACCATCGAGGCCGGGCGTATCCTGATGTGGTATGTGCTGCCGATGCTGTTGCTGTCCATGGCGGTTTTCCCGATCAGCGACGAGCCGGTAGAAAGCGCTAAAACAGTGGATTTCATTTACAGCCTGTTGCTGTTCATGCTGCTGACCCTGGTGGTGCTCGGCAGTCTCGCCTTCATGACTCTGGCCAGGCTGGATTACCTCGATGCACTGCTGCGCAGCCTGTTCCTGATCGCACTGGTGCTGCTGGCGCTCGGCGGCTTGTGGAATCCGCGCTTTGGCTTCAGCGGTCTGCACATGATGTTCTCGCGTTACCTGTTGAATGTCGGCACACCGTTTGAGAATTGGCTTACCGAGCTGGCCGAAGCAGCGCAGCGCGAACCGGACCCGGCGTCCTATCTGCGCCGCGCCATCGCCCTGCTGGAGGGATTTCAGTGGCTGTCCGGGTTGTCATGGCAATCGCCCGACGGGGCAGGACATCTTGGCAAATCCAGCGAACATGAAGTGCGCGTGCAGGAAGGCGAGTTGCGCATGACGCTGTATTCCAGGCAATTTCTCAATCCCAGCCTGATGTTGCACATCCACCTGCTCGCGCAACTGATAGGCTATTTCTACAAGGCCAAGCAGCGCGAACAGAGTCTGCGCGAGATCACGCGCTTGCAGGCTGTGTATGAAACCGGGTCGCGTCTCACCCATGACATGAAGAACATGCTGCAGTCGCTGCTGTCGCTCACCTCCATCGCTCAAAGCAGCGAACAGGTGGCGCAGCGGCTGTTGCAGCAGCAACTTCCCCTGCTCACGCAGCGTATCGAGCTTACCCTGGCCAAGCTTCAGCACCCCCATACAACAAGCGAAACCACGCAGCTCGCTCTGGGCGCCTGGTGGGATGCTTTGCAGTTGCGCAACCAGCATCAGTCCATCAGATGGAGCGCGCCGGACGAATTGCCGGAAAAACAAATTCCCGCAGCGCTATTCGATTGCGTGCTTGATAACCTGCTCGACAACGCGTTGAGAAAACACCAATCCCAGCCGGATATCGCCATCTCGGTCGAAATCCGGACCGAACCGCTTCGTCTTCTGGTCTGCGATAGCGGCGAATCCATACCAAGTCATATCGCTGCGAATCTGCTGAGCCGCATGGTGGTTTCTGAAAGCGGCATGGGGATAGCCTTGTACCAGGCATCGCGTTGGGCAGAGCAACTGGGCTATCGCCTGAGATTGGCCAATAATCAGCCCGGCAGGGTATGCTTCGAACTGGGGACTGAGGACAGAAGACAGAGGACAGATTATTGAGCCGCTACGCGGCACGTTATCTCAAACTCGCGGCACAGCCGCAACAAAACCTCTGTCCTCTGTCTTCTGACCTCTGACCTCTGACCTCCTGATATGTGCTAAGCTGCGCGCCACTGTGATCTCACTTGTTTATTGAGCGTTCATTTCATGCATTCCGCCTCTGCTTCCTCTCCTGCAAGCAGGTTAATACGCAGGGAAATTCTCGATCTGCATGCCTACCATGTGCCTGACAGCGCCGGTTGCATCAAGCTGGACGCGATGGAAAACCCCTATCTCTTGCCGCCGGAGTTGCGCAGCGATATCGCCGCCGCGCTGGCTTCTGCAGCCATCAATCGCTATCCGGATCCCTGCGCCTCATCGCTGAAGGAGAAGATCCGTGGCGTGACCGGTTTGCCGCAGGAAATGGAATTATTGATCGGCAATGGTTCGGACGAATTGATCCAGTTGCTGGCGCTGGCGCTTAACAAGCCGGGTGCGACGCTGCTGAGTGTTGAGCCTTCATTCGTAATGTACAGGATGATCGCGACCTTCACCGGGATGCGCTATGTGGGCGTGCCGCTGTCAGCCAATTCCGGGAAGGCAGATTTTTCCCTGGATCTTCCGGCGATTCTCGCCGCGATCAAGCGCGAACAACCCGCGCTGATCTTCCTGGCTTATCCGAACAATCCCACCGGCAATCTGTTCAAGGCGGATGCCGTGAAACAGATCATTGAGGCCTCCCAGGGGCTGGTGGTGCTGGATGAAGCTTATTACGCCTTTGCCAGCGATAGCTTCATTCCCTGTCTGGCGCAGTATCCGAATCTTCTTGTGATGCGCACTTTTTCCAAGCTTGGCATGGCAGGGTTGCGCCTCGGTTTTCTGGCGGGAAGCGCGGAGTGGCTGGAACAGCTGGAAAAGTTGCGCTTGCCGTATAATGTCGGCGTGTTGCCGCAACTGGCCGCCGGAAAGTTGCTGGCGCATCACGAAGTGTTGCTGCAGCAAGCTGAACAGATCAAGAGGGATCGCGTAACACTTTACCGGCAGCTTGGAGAGATCGCAGCTGTAAAGGTTTACCCGAGCGAGGCGAATTTCCTGCTGTTCCGCGTGGCGAATGCATCCGCGATATTCAATGGTTTGAAGCAGCGCGGCGTGCTGATCAAGAACCTGGACGGCGGGCATCCGATGTTGAAAGACTGCTTGCGTGTGACAGTCGGCGCACCCGAAGAGAACGAGAAATTCATGGCTGCATTAAGAGAAACCATTACCCAATCCGCATAGGACTAAATCATGCGTAGCGCGAAAGTTTCACGCAACACCACCGAAACCCGGATCAATGTCGAATTGAATCTGGACGGCAGCGGCAAGGTCAAATTCGACACCGGAGTGCCGTTTCTCGATCACATGCTCGACCAGATTGCCCGGCATGGCATGCTGGACATCACCGTCCTCGCCAAGGGCGATTTGCACATTGATGCGCATCACACCGTGGAAGACATCGGCATCACGCTGGGTCAGGCATTCAACCAGGCGGTCGGCGACAAGAAGGGACTGCGGCGCTACGGCCACGCTTATGTGCCGCTGGACGAGGCGTTGTCGCGCGTGGTGCTGGACATTTCCGGACGCCCCGGCCTGGTGTTCAATTGCGAATTCGTGCGCGACAGCGTCGGCGAATTCGATGTGGATCTCATCAATGAATTTTTCCAGGGTTTCGTCAATCACGCTCTGGTGACGCTGCATATCGACAACCTGGCGGGCAACAATGCCCATCATCAGGCCGAGACCATTTTCAAGGCATTCGGCCGCGCGCTGCGCATGGCGCTGGAGATGGATCCGCGCATGGCCGGCGTGATGCCCTCCACCAAGGGCTCACTATAAATTCAAATGCTAGCAGCCTGTCTGACTTGAAGAATCGAAGCGAAAATTCGGCTGGGCGAGGGCAGATTTTGACGATTTTGCAGGTCAATAGTCGTTCTATTGACCAAAAAAGCGGCGAAATATGCACCGGCCAGGCGGATTTGCAGCCGATTTCCTTTAA